>NZ_RJUL01000003.1:0-300000 GCF_003751625.1 Gallaecimonas pentaromativorans | reverse complement strand
CATAAAGGGCGATAAGGGCCCCCAGGGTAGCGGGGCTGACACTGTCCATCAGCAAGGTGTTGGAGGGGCGGTTGCCCGGCATCACCTTATGGGGCGCCAGTTTTGCAATTTCTGCCTCGCCAAGGCCGTTGGCAGCCAGTTCTTGCTTGGCTTTATCGAGGCTTTTGCCTTCCATCAGCGCTTGGCTTTGGGCAAAGCAATTTGAGGCCAGCATGGCGTGGTGGCGGCCAAGAGGGTAATGGCTGGTCAGCGGCAGGATAAAATCGGCCGGAATGAGCTGTTTGCCCTGGTGCAATAACTGGTGGAAGGCGTGCTGGCCGTTGGTCCCCTCGGCGCCCCAGATAACAGGCCCGGTGAGATGCTCAATGGCGCTGGCATCGTTGTGGCAGCTCTTGCCATTGGACTCCATGTCCAGCTGCTGCACGTAGCCGGGCAGGGCGCGTAGGCCGTGATCGTAGGGCAGCAGCACATGGGAGGTGGCGCCAAAATAGTTGATATAGGCAATGCCGGTCAGGGCCAGCAGCATCGGCATGTTTTGTTTAAGCGGCGCCGTTTTAAAGTGCTGGTCCATGGCGTTGGCACCGCCGAGCAGCGCCTTGAAGTTGTCCATGCCAATAGCAAGCGCGATGGGCAGGCCGATGGCCGACCACAGCGAATAGCGGCCACCTACCCAATCCCACATGGGAAAACAGTTGTCGGCGCTGATGCCAAAGGCCTCGGCCTTGGGCACGTTGGCGGTGACCGCCACAAAGTGCTTGGCAAGGTCGCTAAAGTCGGCGCCGGCGGCTTTAAGCCAATCCCGGGCGCTTTCGCTGTTGGTGAGGGTTTCCTGGGTGCCGAAGGACTTGGAGGCGGTAATAAAGAGGGTGGTTTGAGGGTCAAGGTCCGCCAGTTTGCCGCTAAGGGCAGCGCCGTCGATATTGGCCACATAGTGCACTTTCACCTTGTGCTGCCAGAACGGCTTTAACGCCTCGGTGACGATTTTGGGGCCAAGAAAGGAGCCGCCGATACCGATACTCACCACATCGGTAATGGCCTTGCCGGTAAAGCCCAGCAACTGGCCGCTGTAGATGGCTTCAACAAAGCGGGCCATGCGCGCCAGGGTAGCGGCCACCTCTTGGGCGACCTGGCTGCCTTCGCTGATAACGCTGTCATCCACGCTGCCGCGAAGGGCGGTGTGCAGCACAGCGCGCCCCTCGGTGTGGTTGATAAGGGCACCACTGAACATGGCCTGGATTTTGTCCCCAAGGCCCGCCTCTTCAGCCAGCTTTTCAAAGAGGGCCAGGGTCTCGCTGGTCAGATGGTTTTTGCTGTAATCGAGGGTCAGGCCGGCAGCGCTCAGGGAGAAGGTTTCGCCGCGTTTAGGGTCGGCGGCAAACAGGCTTTTGAGATCCGGCAGGTTGTGAAGATGGCTGGCCAGTGCGTCATTGCTGGGGTAACGGGTCAATCCGGTCATGGCGTCCTCTAAAAGTAAGGGGCTTAACGCCCCTTTTTGCTTCAAAGCTTTTTCAACAGTAAGGCTTCCAGCTTTTGCTGGTCCTCGGCAAATTTGCGGATGCCCTCGGAGAGTTTCTCCACCGCCATGGCATCTTCGTTGTGCTGCCAGCGGTATTGGGCTTCGGTCAGGGGCTGCGGCCGCGGCTGGCGCTCAGTGCCTGGTTCCAGGCGGCGGCTGATAGGTTCTTCGCTCTGCTCGAGCTGCTCAAGCAGGGCCGGGCCTATGGTCAGGCGGTCGCAACCGGCCAGGGCCAGAATTTCCCCGGTATTACGGAAAGAGGCGCCCATCACCACGGTGCCGTAGCCGTGGGTTTTGAAGTAGTCGTAGATGCGGCTGACCGATACCACGCCCGGGTCGTCCTCGGCGCCGTAGTCTTTGCCGGTGCTGGCCTTGTACCAGTCGAGGATGCGGCCAACAAAGGGGGAGATCAGGTACACACCGGCTTCGGCGCAGGCGCGGGCCTGGGCAAAGGAGAACAGCAGGGTCAGGTTACAGTTGATGCCTTCTTGCTCCAGCACTTCGGCGGCGCGAATACCTTCCCAGGTGGCGGCGACTTTAATGAGGATGCGGTCTTTTTCGATGCCGGCATCCTTGTAGAGCGCTATCAGCTTGTGTGCTTTGTCGATGGTGCCTTGGGTATCGAAGGAGAGGCGGGCATCCACTTCGGTGGAGATGCGGCCAGGGATAATACCGAGGATGGCAACCCCGAAGTTGACCGCCAGTTTGTCCATGGCGTTGTCTACTACCGTGGCTTGGTCGCCACCCAGGGCGCGGGCATACTCGAGGGCATCCGTTACCAAGTGCTGGTATTCGTCCAGACCGGCCGCCTTGAGGATAAGCGACGGGTTGGTGGTCGCATCCTGGGGCGCATAGCGGCGGATGGCATCGATTTCGCCGGTATCTGCCACTATGGTGGTAAAGGCGCTGAGCTGAACTAATTGATTGGACATGCTTCCCTCTGTCTTGGAATGTATGAAAATTTCTTACAAAAGGTCGTTTTTGGCAACTGGAAAAATCAGCTTAGCTAGGGTAAGACAGAATTTCAGCTGATAAAAATGGCGAAAACGCTTTCTCATTAAACTGGTCGGATGAGAATAAATGAAATCGAGCAACGTCACTTTTTTTATGCGGGTCTGGCAAGGGGACATTACCCAATTACCCGTTGATGCCATCGTTAACGCCGCCAATCCCAGCCTGCTGGGGGGAGGTGGCGTCGATGGCGCCATTCACAAGGCCGCCGGGCCTGACCTCAAACAGTACTGTGCCGGCCTGGGTGGCTGCAACACCGGCGAGGCCAAGTTAAGCCCCGGCTTCAACCTGCCCAGTCAGTATGTGGTGCATACCGTGGGCCCGGTTTGGCATGGCGGCGGCGACAACGAAGCCAAGTTGCTGGCGCAATGTTACCAAAACAGCCTGTTGCTGGCTGACCGTGAAGGCATTGTCAGCATTGCTTTTCCGGCCATCAGTTGTGGCGTTTATGGATATCCCGCGAGAAAAGCGGCAGAGGTGGCGGTAACGGCATTGAACGTCGCCCTTGAGCAATGTGTGCTGTCCAAACAAATCTGGCTGGTGGGTTTTGATGCCGAACAGGCGGGTATCTGGCAGCAATGTGTCGCCAACCTTCAGCAAATAGCCTAAAAACCTTTTCCTGCCTTGCTGTTCTCCCTCCCAGCCTGCGTCACTCGCGGGCTGTTAGAAAAACGTTTGCGATTTTTTCGATTCTGCCCCGTTTGAGCAATAAAACTGTCACAAAGCTTTGCCAAGATGCCCACCGTTCGCCGAGAGGCATTTTTTAGTGTTTTTACACTTTTCTGGGGTAAGAAAATGAACTTTGTAAAGTCTGCTGTTGCTGCTTCCATGCTGCTGGGTTTCGCCGGTTCCGCCGTTGCTGCCGACGTACCGGTTTCCGTATACGGTAAACTGAATGTCACTTTCGAAAACGTCGACAAAGGCGATTCTCAAACCGAGCTGAAAAGCAACGCTTCCCGCTTCGGTGTGAAAGGTGCCGCTGCCCTGAGCGACGACCTGGAAGCCGTTTACCAAATGGAATGGGAAGTGAACGCCACTGACCAATCCCACGCCAACAGCTCCGAAGACCAGTTCAAAGCCCGTAACACCTTTGTAGGTCTCAAAGGCAGCTTCGGTACCGCCCTGGTAGGCCGTAACGACACCATGCTCAAGCAGTCTCAAGGCAACGTTGACCAGTTCAACGACCTGGACGGCGACATCAAGACCCTGTTCAAAGGCGAAAACCGTATGGGTGACTCCATCACCTATATGACGCCTTCCATTGGCCTGTTCCAAGCCGGTATCACCTACATTGGTCAAGACAACGACGACCAACGCGTTGACGGCGACGGCCCTGACGGCACCAAGTACAAGTCCGGCGCCTCTCTGGCCCTGATGTACGGTGACGCCAAATTCAAAAAGGCCCCTTACTTCGCTTCTGTGGCCTATGACAACGACGTAGCCGGCTGGGACACCACCCGCGCCACTGTTCAAGGCAAGATTGGTGATTTCGTTCTGGGCGGTATGTATCAGCGCGGCGAGAAATCTGCCGACAGCAGCCAAGACTACGATGGTTTCATGGTCAGCGCCGCTTATGAGCTGAACAAAGCCACCTTCAAAGTGCAGTACCAAGATTCTGACCTGCATGACCTGGGCTCCACTTCTTACAAAGACGCCGTTTCTGCTGGTATCGATTACAAACTGGGTAACACCACCAAAGTATTCGGCTTCTACACCAAATTCTCCGCCGTATCCGGCGCTGAAGATGCTGACTACCTGGCTGTGGGCATCGAACAGAAGTTCTAAGCTCCCCCGGTATGAAGAAGGAGGCGAAAGCCTCCTTTTTTATTAGCGTTTTTCCGTGGACCCTAACCGTGCTTAAGTGCTGATGAACAAAAAAACGGCGAGTTGTCGTTTTGTGGCGATGTGCTGCTTTTTTAAATTTATCAGTGGCTTAAATGCATTAAAGAGGTCCGATGCCGCTATCGGGTCATAAAAGTGTCACAATAGTTCACAATAATGTCAGCCGATTGCAATGAGTAGAGATCATCCCATGGCACGACGTGTATTGATAGTTGAGGACGAGGCTCCGATCAGGGAGATGCTGGCCTTTATCCTCGATCAAAACGGCTATCAGCCGGTTGAAGCTGAAGATCTGCCCATGGCCCAGGCCAGGCTTCAGGAGCCCTATCCTGATCTGGTGCTGCTGGACTGGATGCTGCCCGGTGGGTCCGGCCTGCAACTGGCCAAAACCATGAAGCAGAACGAATACACCCGTCAGATCCCCATCATCATGATCACCGCCCGCGGTGAAGAAGAAGACAAGGTGCGCGGCCTGGAAGTGGGCGCTGATGATTACATCACCAAGCCTTTCTCGCCCAAGGAACTGATGGCGCGGATCAAAGCCGTGATGCGCCGCACTTCACCCACCAACGTGGACGATGTCATTGAAGTGCAGGGGCTGCGCCTGGACCCGGTATCCCACCGCGTTACCGCTCATGAAGACTCCGTCGACATGGGCCCCACCGAATTCAAGCTGCTGCATTTCTTCATGACCCACCCGGAGCGGGTGTACAGTCGTGAGCAGCTCTTGGACAACGTTTGGGGCACCAACGTTTATGTGGAAGACCGCACCGTTGACGTGCATATCCGCCGGCTGCGTAAAGCGTTGGAGAACCACGGCCACGACCGCCTGGTACAGACGGTACGCGGCGCCGGTTATCGCTTCTCCAGCCGGGTGTAATTAATGCACCATTTTTCCTGGTGGCGTCTTGCCTGGACCCTGCTGCTGTACGGGTCCATTTTGGCCGTGGTGGGGGTGGTGGTTGGCGCCCCCTTGCTGGTTTTGCTCGTCGGCGCCCTGGCGCTGGTGCTGTGGCATTACTGGCAGCTGTTTTTGCTGGTGCGCTGGCTTTGGGACGGCCGCCAGTTTACGCCGCCAAGGGGCAGTGGCACCTGGCAGTTCGCCTTTGATGGCGTCTACTTTTTGCAGCGCAAAAACCTCAAGCGCCGCAAGGAGCTTGGCCGCCTGCTCAAGCGCTTTCGGGAAGGTACCGAAGCCCTGCCTGACGCGGTGGTGGTGATCAACGAAGAGCGCGAGATTGTCTGGTGCAACAAGTTGGCCACCCATATTCTCGGCGTGCGTTGGCCTGACGATAACGGCCAGCGTATCGACAACCTGCTGCGCCGCCCGGAATTTGTTGCCTATATCAAGAAGCAGCAGTTTCAGGAGCCCCTTATTATTCCGTCACCGGCCCAGCCCATGGCCAGTGTCGAGGTCCGCGTCATTCCTTATACCGCCAACGAAACCCTGATGGTGGCAAGGGACGTGACCCGCCTGCAGCAATTGGAGCAGATGCGCCGCGATTTTGTGGCCAACGTTTCTCATGAGCTGCGTACGCCGCTGACGGTACTGCGTGGGTATCTGGAGATGATCGGCGACGATCCGCGCCTCGATGCCGGCCCCTGGGGCAAACCCCACAAGATGATGACCGACCAGGTAGGGCGCATGTACAGCCTGGTTGAGCAGCTGCTGGCTTTGTCGCGCCTTGAAGCTCGCGGCGAAACCGAAACCCCCCGTGATGTGGACGTGCCGGCATTGATGCACAAGCTGGAGTCTGACAGCCAGGCGCTCAACAGCGATAAGCAGCACAGCATTCGCTTTGATATCGACAACCTGCACATGCAGGGTGACAGCGAACAGATGACCTCGGCCTTTGCCAACCTGGTGGCCAATGCCATTCATTACACGCCGGCTGGCGGCAATATCGAGGTGAGCTGGAAAAAGCTGCCTGACGGCCGCGCCCGCTTTTCCGTTACCGATACCGGTGACGGCATCGCCCCTGAGCATATTCTGCGCATCACCGAGCGTTTCTATCGGGTGGATAAGGCCCGTAGTCGCAATACCGGTGGTTCGGGCCTGGGGTTGTCTATTGTTAAGCACGTACTGAGCCGCCATCGCTCCAGGCTGGAGATCCGCTCCACTTTGGGTAAGGGCAGCACCTTCTGGTTCGATATTCCCAAAGACCTGGTGAGTGGTCATCAGAGCGTCATCAATGGGTAACCTAAGTGTCATTGAGGCGCCAGATACTGCACGGGTAACGTTTTATTAACACCGCTTCAAAGGAGCGATGCTATGAAAATCAAGCAACTGGTTGGCGTTATCGGGTTTGCCGCCCTGAGCACTTTCGCGCTGTCCGCTGCTGCCGCCGTGGACCGCAACCTGCCTGACTATAAAAAGGTGTCCGGGATCTCCGGCAATCTGTCGTCAGTGGGCTCCGATACCCTGGCTAACCTGATGACCTTCTGGGCTGAAGAGTTCAAGCGTCAGTACCCCAACGTCAATATTCAAATCCAGGCTGCCGGTTCCTCCACGGCGCCGCCAGCGTTGACCGAAGGCACCGCCCAGTTCGGCCCCATGAGCCGGCAGATGAAATCGGGTGAGATTGAAGCCTTTGAAAAGCGCTATGGCTACAAGCCTACCGAGATCCGGGTGGCTATTGATGCCCTGGCGGTTTACGTCAATAAAGACAACCCCATCAAGGGGATGACCATGGAGCAGGTGGACGGGGTGTTTTCTTCAACCCTGCGCTGCGGCGAAGGCACTATCGACCGTTGGGGCCAACTGGGCCTGACCGGCGACTGGGCCGCGCGGGACATCCAGCTCTATGGCCGTAACTCGGTGTCTGGCACCTACGGTTACTTCAAGGAAGAAGCGCTCTGTAAGGGCGATTTCAAAAGCTCGGTGAACGAGCAGCCCGGCTCTGCCTCAGTGGTACAGTCGGTCAGCACCTCCCTTAACGGCATCGGTTACTCCGGTATCGGTTATAAAACCTCCGGGGTGCGCACCGTGCCGCTGTCCAAAGATGGCGGTAAAACCTACATTGACGCCACCCCGCAAAATGCCGTTAAAGGGGCCTATCCGCTGTCGCGCTTCCTTTATATCTACGTCAACAAGCACCCCAACAAACCCCTGGATCCAATGCAGGCCGAGTTTGTGAAAATGGTGCTGTCCAAGACCGGCCAGCAAGTGGTGGAAAAAGACGGTTACGTACCGCTGCCAGCTGTCGTTGCCAAGCGGGAATTAACCAAGCTCGGTATCGAGTAAGAAAAGCCGGGCTTGCCCGGCTTTTTTAATGCCACTTGGCCAGCCACTGGGCGATGTCGGCAAAGGGCAGCGTGATACCAAAGTGCTCTGCCAGCAGTTGGCGGTACTGGCCCTCGTTGTTAATGGGCCATTGCTGGCGTGTCTTGTCTTTTGTCACCAGCAAGGTGTTGTCACTCAGGCTAATGCGGCCAGTGGCGGTTGCCTTTGAGCAAATGCTCTTGCGAGTAAAAGGCGAGGCCTCGGCGCTTTGGTGCCAGTCGGCCATGGCTTGAAACGCCTGAAGTTGCCGGGGCGTTGGGTCTATCAGCAGCTCGGCTTTACCTTCTCTTTGCATCAGCCATTTTCCTTGTTGGGCGGTGAGTGTAAAAACGCCGGCCCTGTCCTGTTGCTCACCAGTGGCGAGCGTTAACGGCGCTAAGAAGCTGTCACCAAAGCCCACGTCGGCCAGCAGCGTTTTGCTGCCTTCTTTTACCTTAAGCAGCAAATGGTCGAAGTCGGTGCCCGGCGTGCCGCTTGGATTAAAGACCCTGGCTTGTATCAAGGTGGCTTCAAAGCCGAGGCTCAGCAGCAGGCAATAAAAGCCGTAGTTGAGCTCGTAGCAAAAGCCGCCACGGTGTTCATCAAGCAGCTTGGCAAGGATGGCCTCATGGCTCAGCACTATGGGCCTTTTGAAGGTGATATCCAGGTTCTCAAAGGGCAGGGCATAGAGGTGCGCCAGCTGCAGCTCGGCCAAGGATGAGCGTGGGCTAACTCCCAGCCGGGCCACGTAGCGCTGTAATTGGGTGGGTGTGAGCATCAGGCCTCCTTCGCTAACCCCATGATGATAATGGCTTTGCCCGGCTCGGATTGTTCCGGTTTTTTAGTTTCATATTGACTAATTGTTTAGCCTGCTAACTATATGCTATTATTCTTAGCATGCTAAACAATTGGAGTGGGCTATGGAACGTAACCTCGGTTGGCTGATGAACCGCGCCGGCCTTATCTGGCGCACCGTGGTGGACCGCTACATGGCGGAGCTGGGCCTCACTCAGACCCGCTGGGTCACGCTGCTGGTACTGGACAAGGTTGGCGAAGGCTGCACCCAGACGGTGCTGGCGGCCAACGTTGGGGTTGAGCAGCCCTCTTTGGTGCGCACCCTTGGGCAGCTTGAAGAAGCCGGCCTGATTGCGCGTCGCCCCTCCCCCGATGACGCCCGCTGCCGCACCGTTTGGTTTACCCCTGCCGGTAAAGAGCTGCTGGGCAAAATGGAGCTGGTGGCTGCCGAGGGCCGGGAGCTGCTGCTCAAAGGCCTCTCCAGTGAACAGCGCCTAGCCATGCACCAGATGCTCGAAGTTGTTATTGGCAATGCCCAAGCCGTGCTCGAAGGAGAAAAATCATGACCGCCGATAAGCATTTTAACCGTTGGATGCGCCGCGCTGGCGTGGTGTTCCTGCTGGTGCTTGCTTATGTATTGATGGCCGATATGGCCATCCCCATGACCCCCCATGCCATGGTGCAGCGCCCGGTGCTGACCATTGCGCCCAGGGTGGCAGGGGAAGTGGTGGAAGTGGATGTCACCAATAACCAGGCCGTCAAAGCCGGCGATCTGCTGTTTCGCATCGACCCGAGCGATTACCAGCTAGCGGTGCAAAAAGCTGAGCTGGCGCTGCGCGAAGCCCAGCAAACCAACGACAACCTCAAGGCGCAGCTGGCCCAGGCCGATGCCGCCATTACCGAGGCTAAAGCTGAAGATCTTGAAAAGCGCCGTGAACTCAAACGGCTGCGCGCCTTGCATCAGCGCAAACTGGTTAGCCAGCAACAGGTAGACCAAGCGGCCACTGATGTGGACGCCGCTGCCGCGCAGCTGTTGGCCGCCCAGGAAAAACGCCGGGCCATCGCTATCGATCTGGGCGGCGAAGGCGATCAGAACCTGCGCCTGCAACAGGCCCAGAATCAACTGGACCAAGCGCGGCTGGACTTATCTCGCACCGAGGTGCGGGCCCCGGAAGACGGCGTGGTATCCAACCTGCAACTGGTGTCCGGTATTCAGGCCCAGGCCAAGCAGTCTTTGTTGTCGCTAGTGGTAACCGGCCGTGAGCGCATTGCTGCCGATTTTCGAGAAAAAACCCTCAAGGACGTCGCTGCCGATGCGCCGGCCTGGGTGGTCTTTGACGCCTTGCCGGGCAAGGTTTTCCCGGCGGTGCTCAGCAGCCGCGACCTCGGTGTTGCAAAGGGCCAGCTGTCGCCCAATGGCCAATTGGCCCAACCCGACGACAGCGACCGCTGGGTGCGCGATGCCCAGCGCATCCGTATCTACGTGAAGCTCGATGACAACAAGCTGCCTCAATCCTTGGTCACCGGCTCGCGCGCCACGGTGATGCTGACCGGCACCGACAGCGGCCTGCTGCGCTGGGTTGGAAAGCTGCAAATGAACATCGTGAGCCTGCTCCATTATGTCTACTAAGCCGATGGCGGCAGAGACTGCCGCCGCCTCAAGCCAGCTAACCCGCGCCGAGCAGCGCCGGTTGCTGCGCATCGCTTTTGGCAGTTGCGGCGGCTTTTTCATCTGCAAGCTGATGGGCTGGCCCTATGGGGTGTTCTTTACCGTCTTCCCGATGCTGCTGCTGGGGATGTTGCCCAAGTTTGACCGCCTTATCGCCGCCCAGTTTGTGATTGGTGCCTTTATGAATGTGGCGGAGGTGTGGTTTCTTTACACCTTCTTTGAGCCCTATCCGGTGCTGATGACCATGGGCGTGTTTGCGGTTTACTGCTTTCACTTTCGCTTGATGGCCAGTACCCCCTATTTCTTGCTGGGGGCCACCGGCCTGGTAACCTTGTCGACGCTGCTGCACTTTTCGAGCTACGTAGACACCAACATCATGGATATGGTGGCTTCCACCATCCTGGCCTCGATATTGTCGGTGGTGCTGGCCGCAGTGCTTTATTGGCTTATCCCCGAAGGTGAGCCGGCGCCCATGCCGCCTCGGCAGGCTCTGACCCCCTCACAGATAAATCACCGCACCTTTATGGGCGCCATTCTTGGCACCTTGTCGTTCATGGTGTTCCAAACCCTGGATCTTAAAGATTCGTTGTCGGCCCAGGTGGCCACCATGCTGGTGCTTTTTCCCATGACCTATCAAGGCACGTTGATTGCGGCCTGGAAGCGTTGTAAAGGTGTCGCCTATGGCTGCGCCCTGGCGATTGTGATGCAGCTGTTGATGTACGACCTTATCAGCCACCTGCTGCTGGTGACGGTGGCCATGTTTATCACCGTGCTGATGGTGGCCAGGCTGCACCTAGTAGAGCGTGCCGGCTCCGGCCTTGGCTTTGGCGCCCTGACCACAGTAGGCATCCTCTTTGGCCAGTATATGCAGCCCGATAAAGACATCCTTTATGGCACTGCTTATCGCTTGACCTCGGTGGTATGTGCCCTGGCGGTGCTGATGATCTTCGCCTATTTGCTCGATGGGCTGCTAAACCGCTTTAACCTCACCCGCAATTAACAAAGCCGGCAATGGCCGGCTTTGTTTTTTAAGCGCCCTTGGCGTCTATCACCAGTGGCCAACCGGCCTGGGCCTGGTAGAGCACTTCTTGGTGTAAGTCGGCGCTCACCAATTCATGGCGTTTAAGCCAGATGGCCGGGCAGCTCAGCACCAGGGTTTTGTCATCGGTGAGGCTCAGTGTCAGCTCCGGCAGGCGCAGGTTTTGGCGGCGCCGATGCAGCAGTATCGACAGGCGCAGCACCCTTAGCATCAGCATCGCATCCTGGTCGTTAAAGAGGTTGAAGCGGGGCAGGGCAAACTGCTTGAGGCCTTTTCGGGAATAGCGCACCAGGGTCGCCAGCAGTAGCTGCTGCTCCTGGTTAAAGCCGATAAGGTCGCTGTTTTCAAGGATGTAGGCAGAGTGGCGCTGAATGCCGTGAAAGTTGATTTGCAGCCCCACCTCGTGCAGCTCGGCGGCCCAGCCCAGCAGGGCTTCAAGCTCGCGGTCTTTTTTCACTTGGCTAAAGAGCCTGGTGGCCTTGCTGCGCACCCGCATCGCCTGGGGCCGGTCTACATGGTATTGGGCGGCAAGGGCGAGGGTGGTTCTGTCCCTTGGGTCCAGATGGCCGGCCCCTGGCGCCATTTGGAACATCAGCCCTTCACGAAGGGCGGCATCGGAGAAGGTTAGCGCCTCGATGCTAAGGGCCTTGAAGGAGGCAATCAGGATGGCAAGGCCGGCCGGGAACACCTGAATGCGCTCGTCGTTTACCGCTGGCAGCTTGAGCTTGGCAACATCGCCCGCCTGCTGGCAAATCTTACGCAGCGCCTTGAGCTTTTTCAGGGTGATGGCGCTTTCCCCCGGCCACTTGGCCTGGATGCAGGCCTGCACCGCCTTGATGGTGCCAGAGCAGCCAATGGCCTGTTGCCAGCCCTCATCCTTGTAGCTTTGCTCGATGGTCTCCAGCTCTTGGGCGGCGGCGGTTTCGGCTTTATTGAAGGCCGAGTCGCTGAGTTTACCGCCTTCAAAATAGCGCTGCTGGAAACTGACGCAGCCCATGCCAAGGCTGGCCAGGCGCCGGGTTTCAAGGCCACGGCCGATGATAAATTCGGTGGAGCCGCCGCCGATATCCATCACCAAGCGGCTGTCGTTGCCCGGCTGGGTGTGCGAAACACCGTGATAGATAAGCCGCGCTTCCTCGGCCCCGGAGATCACCTCGATGGGGTAGGGGTACACGGCCTTGGCGGCTTTTAAAAAGGCGTCGCCGTTGGAGGCACGGCGCAGGGTGTAGGTGGCCACGGTGCGGACCCGGCTGGCCGGCAGGTTGCCGATGATTTCGCGAAACTTGGCCAGGCAATCGAGGCCCCTGGCCATGGCGGCGTCGGTCAGTTCGTAGTTGTCGCTTAAGCCTTCGGCAAGGCGCACCCGCTCCTTGGCTTTGTTGAGGATGCGAAAGGCGCCCTTAAAGTGGCTGGCTTTTAGTAGATGGAAGGAGTTCGACCCTAAATCCACGCAAACCAGCGGCACTTCCTGCTCTTCGGTCAAATGTTGTCTCCTTCTTCGACACGCTTAAGGTATTCGTAAATGGCCACCTGGGATTGCAGTTTACGGCGATTGCCGCGCCGCACGTACTGGTTCTGTTGGTCCATGTCCAGGACCCGTGCCTTGGTGGTGTCACGAAAATGTAAGGCAAGCATGTCGAGAATACGGTCCCTGAGCACCGGGTCAAGAATGGGTGTGCCTACTTCAACCCGGTGGTCGAGGTTACGGGTCATCAAGTCGGCCGAGCTGATAAACACCTGGGGCTGGCCGTTGTTGTGAAACACCATTACCCGAGGGTGTTCGAGGAAGCGGCCAACAATGCTGATGGCCTGGATGTTCTCCGACAGCCCCGGCACCCCTGGGCGCAGCGAACACATGCCGCGCACAATCAGCCGCACTTTCACTCCGCTCTGGCCGGCGTGGTAGAGACGTTGGTTGATCTCTTTGTCCACCAGGTTATTTATCTTGAAGGTAATGGACGCAGGCAGCCCCTTCTTGGCGTTGTCTATCTCCTGGTCGATAAGGGCCAGCAGCCGCCGCCGGGCGTTTACCGGCGACACCAGGAGATGATTGAACTTGAACCTTTTGTAGGAATTGATGATGAAGTCGAAGACGTTCTCGGCTTCTTGGGTCAGCTCCGGGTGAGTGGTGAACAGGCTGTAATCGGTGTAGATCTTGGCGGTTTTCTCGTGGAAGTTGCCGGTACCGATATGGGCGTAGCGCTTTATCTCGCCGTTTTCTTCCCGCCCTACCACGCACAGTTTGCAGTGCACTTTCAGGCTCGGAATACCAAAGGCCACCCGAATGCCGGCTTCGGTCATTTTGCGGGCCCACTCGATATTGGCCGCTTCGTCAAAGCGGGCTCTGAGTTCAATCACTGCCAGCACCTGTTTGCCGTTGTTGACCGCGTCGATAAGGGATTGGACGATGCGCGAATTGCGGGCCAGGCGATAGAAGTTGATGCGAATGGTTTTAACCTTGGGGTCAAAAGCGGCCTGGCGGACAAACTCGGTAAAGTGGCGGAACTTGTAATAGGGGTAGTAGACCAGCACATCGCCGGCGCTGATGGCGTCGAACACCGTATTGTGCTTGGCAAAGGCGCGGCTGGTAAGCGGCGGCAGCTTGTCGCTTTCAAGGTACTTGCGGCCCACATTGGGGAAAGCGATGAAATCCTTGAAGTTATGGTAGCGCCCCCCCGGCACCATGGCGTCGAGGTTGGAGATGCCAAGCTCCTTTACCAGCATGTCCAGCATCGGTTGCGGCATTTCCCGGTCGTACACCAAGCGCACCGGCTCGGCGGTAAGGCGCTGCTTGAGGCCAAGGCTGGTTTGCTCCAAAAGGCTCAGGGATATTTCGTCTTCCAGCTCGTAGTCAGCGTCGCGGGTCATCTTCATGGAGTAGGCCGCGAGGCTGTCGAATTCGAAGAAGCCCTTAAATACCTGGGTCAGGCAAAGGCGCAAGATGTTGTCGAGCAAGATGAGGGTGGTGCGCTGGCGGGGGCTGTCGTCGGGCACCTTGACGAAACGGGGCACTGAGGTAGCGGGCACTTCCACCATGGCGTATTGGCTGTCGTCGCCGTTTTTGATGTCCACCACCAGGTAGGTGGCGTCGTCTTTGAGGCTGACCACCAGGTCCACCCCTTTTTGGATGATGATGGGGGCCACGTGGCGCAAAATCTTTTGCTGGAAGTAGTCGTCCACCCAGGCTTTTTGGGCGTCGGTGAGCTGCTTTTCGTTCACCAGCACGATGTGGTAGCGGGCCAGGGCCATCATGCATTCGTGGTAAAGCTCGTCAAAACGGCTTTGCAGCGCCATCACCTTTTGCTGAATTTTGGCCAGCAACACCAGAGCGTCAGGGTCTTGGCCGGTTTCTTCATGAAGCTGGGCGCGGCGGCGCACATCGGCTACCCGCACCCGGAAGAATTCATCCATGTTGTTGGAGTAGATCCCCAAAAAGCGGATCCGCTCAACAATGGGAACCGACTTGTCTGCCGCCTCCTGCAATACCCGTTCATTAAATGACAGCCAGGACAGTTCTTTTTCAAAAAAGGGGGCGACAGCGCTCATCAACAGCAAATCCCTGAAGGTTGGTGACTGCCCGCATTCTAGAGGGCAGGGGAGTCCCCAATATGACGGTTATGTGACACTTGGCTCATCCAGCTCCAGCATCCAGTCGTCGCCGCAGGCTTCCAGCAACTCGCGGATCTGCTCGTGGGTCACATCTTTGGGCACCCGCAGCCGGGCCTTGGCAATAAAAAGCTCACCGTAATTGTGGGCCGGGCGGCACTTGGTGGTCATCTCTTCAATATTGACCCCGAGTCTGGACAGGGTGCTGGTCAGTTCATGGACGATGCCGGTGCGGTCATTGGCCACCAGGCTCAGCTGGCAGTCATGGCTATCGGCGCTGGCCGACGGCAGCAGGCCACCTTCGGCAATGCGGATATCCAGATCTTCAATATCCTGAAGCGCAGCGGCAAAGGCGATGTAATGCTCCTCAGGGATTTTGACATCGACAATACCGGCAAAACGGCCTGCCAGGTGGGCCAGGCTGGCGCCAAACCAGCTGCCCTGGTGCTCAAATACCAGCCTGGACAACTTTTCGACGATCCCAGGCTTGTCGGGACCGAAAACACACAAAGCCAAGTGTCGCATAAGTATTCCTTATGTTACTGTTATAAAAAGGATTAGCAGTTACTCACCCCTATGTAAAGGCAGCGGCTTGTAACGTAACTGTCATAAAACTTCCATATAATTCCGCTCTTCACTTTTCCCCTGAGGTAACCATGTCGCAGGCGCAATCAGTGCACTTGTCAGCCAATCGCAGGCGTCTTATCAAAGACCGCCTTGCCAAGTATGGCGTGACTCTGGGCGGCGTCATGGTGTTGGTTGCCTTGTTGTTGATCTTCTTTTACCTGCTTTACGTGATTTTGCCGCTGTTCAAAGGCGCCGAAATCACCCAGGACGCCAGTTGGCAGCAAGGTGCTGGCCGTACCTTGGCGCTGGGCTTGGATGAGCAAAACAGCCTTGGCTACCGTATCAGCGATACCGGCGAAGTGGATTTTTTTGCCGTCAAAGGCGCTGAGGCGGGTAAAGCCCTCAAAGCCTTCAATTTGGGCGGCAGGGTGTCGGCCATTGCCGCCACTTTGCCGGTACAGCAAAGCTACGCCGTTGCCACCGGCGGCAACAGCGTAATGGTTATCAAGCCCAGTTTTAACGTCAGCTATGGCGACAAGGGCCGGCAAACCACGCCAGCCTTGGCGTACCCCCTTGGAGAAGATGCCATCGAGGTGCTGCCGGCCGGGCGCACCATAAAAGCCCTGGGCTTTGAATACCGCTCTGACGGCGCCGTGATCCTCGCCCTTGGCGATACCGGCCGGTTGTGGTTAACGCGCCTCAGCGCCGAAGAAAACTTTTTGACCGGCGAAAAGGAATGGCAGCAAAGCCGCCTTGAGCTGGCCACCGATGGCCGGGTGCTGAGCGCGCTGCGGGTAAACCCCAACCTTCGCCAGATTTACGCCCTAGCCGGCTCGCAGCTGGTGGTTTACGACATTCGCGACCCCGAGCACGCCTCTCTGACTCAGGTACTGGATTTGGCCGATGCCAAAAATCCGGTAACGGCCCTGGCGTTTTTGTCCGGCGCCAACTCCATTTTGGCCGGTACCCGTAACGGCACCATCAGCCAGTGGTTTGAGGTGGTCGGGAGCAACGGCCGACATTTTGCCCATATTCGTGACTTCAAGCTGGGCCAGCCGGTGATGGCGCTGGCGGGGGAGTTTAATCGCAAGGGTTTTGTGGCAGCGGGTAGCCAGGGCAAGGTGGCGCTTTTTCATGCCACCTCTGAGGTGGAGCTGGCCGATCTCACCCTGCCGGGCGCCGCCGGTGATATGGCTTACGCGCCTCGGGCCAACGGCCTGCTGGTAAGCGACGATAAAAAAATGCATTTTTTCAAGGTGGACAACCAGCACCCGGAAGTGAGCTTCAAGGCGCTGTGGCAAAAGGTGTGGTACGAGGGGTATCAAGCCCCGGATTACGTCTGGCAGTCCACCTCTGGCTCTGACGATTTTGAGCCCAAGTTGAGCCTTGCCCCCCTGGCCTTTGGCACCATCAAGGCCGCCTTTTACGCCATGCTGTTCGCCACGCCTCTGGCATTGGCGGGCGCCATCTACACCGCCTATTTCATGTCCGGTGGCATGCGCCGCTTTATCAAGCCGACGGTGGAGATCATGGAAGCGCTGCCGACGGTTATCCTCGGCTTTTTGGCCGGCCTTTGGCTGGCGCCGCTGGTGGAAGAGCACCTGCCGGGCATCGTTGCGCTGTTGATTATGCTGCCGCTTACCATGCTGCTGGTGGCGGTGCTGTGGCAGCGCTTGCCTAAAAAGCTTCGCCACAAGGTGCCTGAAGGCTGGCATGCCCTGGTGCTGGTGCCGCCGCTGGTGTTGGTGGGCTACGGCACCATGGCGCTCAGCCCGGTGCTGGAACACTGGCTGTTTGGGGGCGACACCCGCCTTTATCTCACCAATGTGCTGGGCATGGACTTTGACCAACGCAACGCCCTGGTGGTGGGTATTGCCATGGGCTTTGCGGTTATTCCTACCATTTTCACCATCGCCGAAGACGCGGTGTTCTCGGTGCCCAAGCATCTGACGCAAGGCTCGCTGGCCCTTGGCGCCACACCCTGGCAGACCCTGACTCGGGTGGTGCTGCTTACCGCCAGCCCCGGTATTTTCTCGGCGGTGATGATGGGCCTTGGCCGCGCCGTGGGCGAGACCATGATAGTACTGATGGCTACCGGCAATACCCCGGTCATGGACTGGAACATCTTTGAGGGCATGCGTACCTTGTCGGCCAACATCGCCGTGGAGATGGGCGAGTCGGAAGTGGGCAGCTCCCATTACCGGGTGCTGTTCCTGGCCGCCTTCGTGCTCTTTATCTTTACCTTTTTGTTCAACACCGTAGCGGAGTTTATCCGCCAGCGGCTGCGTGAACGCTACAGCTCGCTATGACCGTCGAGAGGACCGGTATGAAGACATGGTTCAAATCAGGCTCGCCGTGGATCTGGATGACCGCCGGGGCTGTCAGCATCAGCCTTATCTCGGTGATCGGGCTGCTGCTGCTTATCGCCTGGCGTGGCTTGACCTACTTCTGGCCTGCCGATGTGTACCAGTTCGAAGTGCGCCAAGCTGACGGCAACGCCCAGCAGGTGATAGGGGAGATTTATGACCGTGAGCAGGTGCCGGTGGAGCGCCTTCGCAACAGCGGCATCAAGCTTGAGGGCCTTGCCCCTGACGCTGATGTGACCCGTTATCTCATCAAAACCGGTAACCGTGACCAGTTGGGCCTGGATTTTCGCACCCTGCTGGCGCCGGACGTCATCACCCAGAGCCACCCCAAGGGCATTGCGGTATTGGAGCGCGAAGAAAACGGCAACTTCTATGGCTTTGTCGAGCAGCTGGACATTAATGGTAAGACCATTTCTGGCGAGCCACTGAAGGCGGCTCTGGCCGATGAGATTGCCAAGGTCGATGCGCTACGCGCCGAGGCCCAAACCCTGCAAAGCCGCGATATTGGCCGGGTGAACTTCGAGTTGGAAAAGCTGCGCTTAAAAGAGCGGCGCCTGGTGCTTGACGGCAAGCTCGATGACAGCGCCAAAGCCGAGCTCGCCCGTGCTCGCGACGCGCTGCACCAGCAATATCAGGGCATGGAAAAGTCCCTGTTTGCCCTTCGCGGCGCCATGGACAAGAGCTTTGTGACGGTGCAGATGATGGGCGGCAAATCGGTGCGCCTGCCGCTGGCCAAGGTGCTGGGCGTAACCTACCCCAACGACATGTCTACCGGCCAAAAGATTGGCCGCTACTTCAGCGGGCTCTGGCATTTTGTTTCTGACGCGCCTCGCGAGGCCAACACCGAAGGCGGGGTGTTCCCGGCCATCTTTGGCACCGTGTTCATGGTGCTGCTGATGTCGATTATCGTCACCCCCTTTGGGGTCATTGCCGCCATTTACTTGCACGAATACGCCGGCAAAAACCTCGCCACCAAAATCATCCGTATTGCCGTCATCAACCTGGCCGGGGTGCCGTCTATTGTGTACGGGGTCTTTGGCCTGGGCTTTTTTGTGTACTTCATGGGTTCGAACATCGACAAACTGTTCTTCCCCGAAGCGCTGCCCACTCCCACCTTCGGCACCCCTGGGGTGCTGTGGTCAGCCTTGACCCTGGCCATTCTTACCCTGCCGGTGGTGATCGTTTCTACCGAAGAGGGCCTGACCCGCATTCCCTCGAGCCTGCGCCAGGGCTCTTTGGCGCTGGGGGCCACCAAGGCCGAGACCTTGTGGCGCATTGTTATTCCCATGGCCAGCCCTGCCATCATGACCGGCCTTATTCTGGCGGTAGCCCGCGCCGCCGGGGAAGTGGCGCCGCTGATGCTGGTGGGGGTGGTGAAACTGGCGCCTACCTTGCCGGTGGACGCCAACTTTCCCTTTGTGCACCTTGATCGCAAGTTCATGCACCTTGGCTTTCATATATATGATGTGGGCTTTCAAAGCCCCAATGTCGAGGCGGCCCGGCCCCTGGTCTACGCCACGGCATTTTTGCTGGTCACCGTCATCATGACCTTGAACATCACCGCTATCGGAATTCGCAATCACTTGCGGGAAAAATTCCGGTCGCTGGAACACTAAGCTTAAGGGGTAACCCATGATCTCCATCAGACCCGACATGACCCCTAACGAGCAGAAGCTGGACTTGAACCGGCTGCCTGCCGACAAAACCGCTCTGACCATCGACGCCCTGAGCCTCTACTACGGCCAGAAGCAGGCGCTGTTTGATATTTCCATGGCCATTCCCAAGCGCCAGGTCACCGCTTTTATCGGGCCCTCCGGTTGCGGTAAATCCACCCTGCTGCGCTGTATCAACCGCATGAACGATCTGGTGGATGGCTGCCGGGTGGAGGGCGCCATTGCCCTTAATGGCAATAATGTCTACGCCAAAGGGGTGGATGTGGCAGCGCTGCGCCGCCAGGTGGGCATGGTGTTCCAGCGCCCCAACCCTTTCCCTAAATCCATTTACGAGAACGTGGTTTATGGCCTTCGCCTGCAAGGCATTAACGACAGGCGAGTGCTGGACGAAGCGGTGGAAAAATCCCTCAAGGGTGCGGCGCTGTGGGACGAGGTTAAAGACCGGCTGCATGACAACGCCTTTGGCCTTTCCGGCGGCCAGCAGCAGCGCTTGGTGATCGCCCGCGCCATCGCTATCGAGCCCGAAGTGCTACTGCTGGACGAACCCACCTCGGCCCTTGACCCTATCTCCACCCTCACCATCGAAGAGCTGATCAACGATCTGAAAAAGCAGTTCACGGTGGTGATCGTTACCCACAATATGCAGCAGGCGGCCCGGGTTTCAGACCAAACCGCCTTTATGTACTTAGGCGAGCTTATCGAGTACGCCGACACCAACAGCATTTTCACCAAGCCGATGAAGAAAAAGACCGAAGATTACATCACTGGTCGTTACGGTTAAGGAGCCAAGATGGACAACATGAACCTTTCACGGCACATCTCCGGCCAGTTCAATCAGGAGCTGGAGCATGTGCGCAACATGGTGCTGACCATGGGCGGCTTGGTGGAAAAGCAGCTGGACGACGCCATTCGCGCCGTGCACGACCGCGACGGCAACCTGGCTGAAAAGGTCGTAGAGGGCGATCGCCAGGTGAACGCCATGGAAGTGGCCATCGACGAGGAATGCACCCGCATTATTGCCAAGCGCCAACCGGCGGCGTCAGACCTTCGCCTGGTGATTGCCATTATCAAGACCATTGCCGACTTGGAGCGCATTGGCGACACCGCCGAGCGTATCGCCAAAATTGCTCTTGGCAGCTACGAAAGTTCCCACATGACCCTGCTGGTGAGCCTCGAATCCATGGCCCATCACGTGCTGAAGATGGTGCGCGACACCCTGGACGCCTTTGCCCGCATGGACGTTGACGCGGCGCTAACGCTGCACGCTGAAGACGCGCGGGTGGACCGAGAGTATGAGTCGCTGTTTCGGGAATTGATGACCTACATGATGGAAGATCCCCGCTCCATTCCCAAGGTCATTGAAGTGATGTGGGCCGCCCGCGCCCTGGAGCGTATCGGCGACCGCTGCCAGAATATCTGCGAATACATTATCTATTTCGTCAAAGGCAAGGACGTGCGCCATATCGCCCGGGCCGACTTTGAAATGGACATCAAAGGCCAATAAAAAAGGCGCCCAAGGGCGCCTTTTCAGTACCGCTCTGGCACCCAGTTACAGTCTTTGTCCGGGGCCAGTTCCTTGCCTTTGACTTCACCCAGCGTCACTTGCGGGTAATGCGCCGGGCGGTAAGGCAGTTGGCTTAGCAGGTGGCTGATGCAGTTAAGGCGCGCTTTTTTCTTGTCGTTGGCATCGACGATAAACCAGGGGCAGTGGCGGCTGTCGGTGTCCTTTAACATCCGGTCTCGGGCATGGGCGTAGGCCTGCCAGCGCTCGCGCCCTTCCAAGTCCATTTGTGAGAACTTCCAGCGTTTAAGCGGGCTATCAAGGCGAGCCTGAAAACGCTTTTGCTGCTCATCTGGCGAGACGTTAAGCCAATACTTGATAAGAACGATGCCGTCGTCCACCAGCAGTTTTTCAAAGGTGGGGCAAGCGCTCAGAAAGTCCTCGTACTGCTGCTCGCTGCAAAAGCCCATCACCTTTTCTACCCCGGCGCGGTTGTACCAGGAGCGGTCGAACAGCACCATTTCCCCTTTTGCCGGTAGGTGTGCCACGTAGCGCTGGAAATACCACTGGCCTTCTTCCCGTTCTGTGGGCACCCCAAGAGCCGCCACTTTGACATGGCGAGGGTTGAGGTTGGCGGTAATGGTTTTGATGATGCCGCCCTTACCGGCAGCGTCGCGCCCCTCAAACACCACCACCACCCTCAGGCCCTGGTCCTGGATCCACTGCTGTAATGCCACCAGCTCTTTTTGCAAAGGCGCTAAGGCCTCCAGGTATTTGTCTTTTTTCATGGTTTTAGCCCCAGAATGTAGTGCCATTGCTGCTCGGTAACCGGCATCACTGAAAGGCGGCTGCCTTTTTGCACCAGGGCCATGTCACTTAGCGCCGGGTCGCTTTTAAGCCTTGCCAGGGGCAGCACCGCCGGCCAGGCTTCGACAAAGCCAATATCCACTCGGCGCCAGCGCGGTTTGGCCGGGTCGGATTTGGCATCGAAGTAAGGGCTTTTTTCATCAAACTGGCTGACGTCGGGGTAGCTTTCCCTCACTACTTCGCCAATACCGGCAATACCCACGTCCTTGCAGCTGGAGTGATAGATAAACACTGTGTCGCCAAGGCGCATCTGATCCATGAAATTTCGGGCCTGATAGTTACGTACACCGTCCCAAGGACTGGTTTTTTGCCTGAATAGATCACGAATAGAAAACAGATCCGGCTCGGTTTTCATCAACCAATGGGGCATATCAAATTCCCTGTGCCATAGTTTTTAGTGGCAGCCTAGCAACACACAGGAGGAGCTTCCATGGTTAGTAAGGACGATTTATCCGTTGGTATGTTCTACAAGCGCCTCAACGGCATTGGACGTATCATCGCGATAAGTGAAAAGGACGAAATGGTTACTATCCGCGATCTTGACCACAGCCATACCACCATCGCCCATGTATCCCAGCTTGACCCCGGCCTGGTGCTGGATGAAAGCATGATGTGGGACTGTGAGGACTAAGCGAAAGACAGCGAGATCTCCCCCAACATAAACTTACTTTCTTACAAGCGGCTTGCGCCGCTTGATTTTTATGGTGCCGTATTTTGTTCTGCCGTTTGAGGCGCCTTTGCCGCATAAACAATGACCCAATAGTCCACATGGGGAGAATACCATTTATAAAAGTGACCTACCCCGAAGTGGTCAAATGCCTGATAGGCGGTATCCTCTCTTAAAACAAGGCTTCTATGGACCATCGATTCGGTTATAGTCACCCATGTATCGGTACCTTTTTCGGGGCCGCCTACTACGACTTCAGTGCTGTTAATTGGCGTTGAATTATCTTGATCTAAAAGTGGATAACCAGATAGCGCAACAAAGTTGTTGATCTTCATTCCTGGCACAATTTCGGGAGAGAGCTTTCCCCTCTGAGCAACCATGGCGGCTCTGGCCCTGGCCAACCAAGTCAAGTCTTGGTCGCAGTTGAGTGGTTTCTGGATATGGCGCTTATCGGATATCAGAGCGTTGGCTAGTTCCAGTTCCTCTGCCGTTAAATGGCAATTACCGAGGCTGATACTGAGAAAAAGAAGAGATGTGATCATGGTCAGTCCTTAACCTCTTGTCTTTTACATACATACCGTTAACAAAATCCAGATGCAACAGTGTCTTGTCTATCTTGATGGTTAATAAAATAACTACAGCCTAGAAGGGGGATGCTCTATGATTAAGGCGAAGAAAAGTAAAGACTTTAATCGGAACCCCCTATTATGAGATTGCCGAGCATCAAGAATCTGACCTACTTGCTGGCACTGGAAGAGCATCAGAACTTCAACCGTGCCGCCAAGGCCTGCAATGTCTCCCAATCCACCCTTTCTGCCGGTATTCAAAACCTTGAAGAGCAGTTGGGATGCCAGCTGATTGAGCGGGACAACAAGTCGTTCCTGTTTACTGCAACTGGCCTTGAAGCCATTAACCGCGCCCGCGATATTGTCAATCACACCCGCGATCTGGTGGAGTTCGTGCAAAACCAGGCCTCGCCCATGAGCGGGGAGGTTCGGCTGGGCTGTATTCCCACCATTGCGCCTTTTTTGCTGTCCAAGGTGGTGACCCAGGCCAACGACGCCTATCCAGAGCTGAAACTGCTGCTGCGTGAAGATACCACCCAGAACCTGCTGGCGATGCTGGAGCGCGGCGAGCTGGACTTGATCTTGCTGGCCCTGCCGGTAGACACCAAGGGCTTTCACACCATGCGCCTTGGCAAGGACCCTTTCAGCCAGGTGATGCACAAGGAACTGTTTGAAAAATGGGGCCAAGACGCGGATCCGAAGAAGCTACCTGACCGCAGCGTGTTCTTGCTGGAAAAGGAGCACTGCCTGACCGATCACGCCGTCAGCGCCTGCCACCTGACCGACTCCACCAAGATAAACCCCTTTGCCGCCACCAGCCTTCACACCCTGGTGCAGATGGTCAACGCCAAGCTGGGCACCACTTTCTTGCCGCAGCTGGCCATTGATGCCGGCATTCTGACCGGCACCGATCTGGTGGCCAGCCGCATGGCCGATGATAACGCCTACCGCGAAATCGGCTTGGTATGGCGCCAAACCTCCAGCCGCATCCGCACCTACCGGCGCTTGGGCGAGCTGATCGCCAAAGAGTTGCCCGAGTCTCTGCTGTAAGCTCGCTTTACCTCAACCCCCCAAACGCCGGCCCTGTGCCGGCGTTTGGTTTGAGCGGCTGGCTGGCCGCCATATCTTGTACTTCTCTTACACTCATCCCCTCAACTTTCGCTTTTTTTGTCCTGCCTTCCTGATGGCCATGCGGCTTTGAAAAGCTGTGAAACACCAAGCTATTGATTCAATAGGCTTTTGTTTGTCTTTGGTATTTTTGGCTTCACTCTTTTTGTATTAAAATTTCATTTAACTTTCATTTTAACTTTCCGTGTTGAAAGTGGCTAATCAGATATGAAAGGTTATTTGGTAATACCAATTAGTGCTTAAGCTCTAAATTTTAAAAATTAAAAAATCATTTAAAATCATGTTGTTATTTTTAATTTTTGCTGTTGTTTAAATTTTGTTGTTGATTGACGTTGAAAAATGTCTCAGTGTTTTTGGCAGGTTTTAGGCGACTGCAAACGGTTACGGGATTTCCTTGTTTGTGGTTGCTAGATTTCAAATGTAATTGGAGGCGGAATGCTGAAGGTGCAAAACGGCCTGACCGGCGAGCAAAAGCAGCTGCTGAGTGAATCGGCTCAGGGCTGGATCCAGGAGTTGATGTCGGCGTTTGCAGACAAGGTGCCGGCCCTGCTTGAGGCCCGTAACCAACGCCAGCGCCAGTTTGACCAAGGGCAGCTGCCCGACTTTCTGCCCCAGACCCAAGGCATCCGCGAAGGGCAGTGGCAGATCCGCGGTATCCCGGCCGACCTTAAAGACCGTCGTGTCGAGATAACCGGGCCTACCGAGCGCAAGATGGTGATCAACGCCCTCAATGCCGGCACCAAGGTGTTTATGGCCGACTTTGAGGATTCTTTGTCGCCAACCTGGCCGGCGGTGATGCAAGGGCAGGTAAACCTGCGTGATGCACTAGACCGCACCATCTCCTACACCGATCCGCAATCGGGCAAGTACTACAGCCTGAACGAGCAGCCTGCGGTGCTGATCTGCCGGGTACGTGGCCTGCACCTGCCGGAAAAGCACGTCACCTTCAATGGCAAGGTTGTGCCGGGCTGCCTGTGGGACTTTGCCTTGTATTTCTTCCACAACCATAAGCGGTTGCTGGAAAACGGCTCTGGCCCGTACTTCTACCTGCCCAAGCTGCAAAGCCACCTGGAAGCGCGCTTTTGGAGCCAGGTATTCTCTTTTACTGAAGACCGCTTCAATCTTCCTCGCGGCACCATCAAGGCCACAGTGTTGATTGAAACCCTGCCCGCGGTGTTTGAGATGGACGAGATCCTCTTCGAACTCAAAGACCATATCGTGGCGCTCAACTGCGGCCGCTGGGATTACATCTTCAGCTACATCAAAACCCTGGGTAATCACCCTGACCGGGTACTGCCAGACCGCCAGGTGGTCACCATGGACCAGCCTTTTTTGAGTGCCTACTCACGGCTGCTTATTCGTACCTGCCACAAACGCGGCGCCCTGGCCATGGGCGGCATGGCGGCCTTTATTCCGTCCAAGGAAGCCGACCGCAACCAGTGGGTACTGAATAAAGTGCGCCAGGACAAAGAGCTGGAGGCCCGTAACGGCCACGACGGCACCTGGATAGCGCACCCGGGCCTGGCTGAAACCGCGCTGGCGGTGTTCGACCAGTACCTTGGCGATAAGCCCAATCAGCTGGATGTCAGCCGGGATGGGGACGACCCCATCAATGCCGCTGACCTGCTTGCCCCTTGCGAGGGCGAACGTACCGAGGCGGGGATGCGCACCAATATTCGGGTGGCATTGCAGTACATCGAGGCCTGGATCGGTGGCAACGGCTGCGTACCCATCTACGGCCTGATGGAAGACGCCGCTACTGCCGAGATCTGCCGGGCCTCCATCTGGCAGTGGTTGCGCCATGGCAAGAGCCTGGTCGGCGGCCAGAAGGTTACCGCTGAACTCTTTACCCGTTTTTTGAAGGAAGAAATGGCACAGGTAAGCGAAGAGCTTGGCAGCGAGCGCTTTGAGAGCGGGCGTTTTCGCGAGGCGGCGCAGCTGCTGACCCGGATCACCGTATCCGACAGCTTCGTGCCTTTTTTGACTGAACCCGGTTACACCTTAATCGACTGACAGAAGGACCAACCCATGACTCGTCAACAGCAAATCGATGCCCTGAAACAGGACTGGGCCGAAAATCCCCGCTGGAAAGGTATTAAACGTACCTACAGTGCCGAGGATGTGGTGCGCCTTCGCGGCTCCGTTCAGCCCGAAAGCACCCTGGCCCGTCTGGGCGCCGAGAAACTCTGGGCGTTGGTGAATGAAGGGGCTCGCCCGAGCTTTCGCCCCGAGAAGGATTTCCTCAACGCCATGGGCGCCCTGACCGGTGGCCAGGCGGTGCAGCAGGTCAAAGCCGGCATCCAGGCGATTTATCTGTCTGGCTGGCAGGTGGCGGCGGATAACAACAGCTACCAGTCCATGTACCCCGATCAGTCCCTGTACCCGGTAGACTCGGTGCCGGCGGTGGTTTCGCGTATCAACAACGCCTTTCGCCGCGCCGACCAAATTCAATGGCAAAAAGGCAAGAACCCCGGCGATGACGGCTACATCGACTACTTCGCCCCTATCGTTGCCGACGCTGAAGCGGGCTTTGGCGGCGTGCTGAACGCCTACGAGCTGATGAAGTCGATGATTGAAGCGGGCGCCGCTGGCGTGCACTTTGAAGACCAACTGGCGTCTGTCAAAAAATGCGGACACATGGGCGGTAAGGTCTTGGTGCCCACCCAAGAGGCAGTGCAAAAGCTTATCTCCGCCCGCCTGGCGGCTGATGTAGCCGGCGTGCCCACCATAGTACTGGCCCGTACCGATGCCAACGCCGCTGACCTTATCACCAGCGACTGTGACGACTACGACAAGCCCTTTGTTACCGGTGAGCGCACCAGCGAAGGCTTCTACCGGGTACGCGCCGGTATCGAGCAAGCCATTGCCCGTGGCCTGGCCTACGCCCCTTATGCCGATCTGTTGTGGTGCGAAACCGCCAAGCCGGATCTCGACGAAGCGCGCCGCTTTGCCGAGGCCATCCATGCCAAGTTCCCAGGCAAGCTGCTGGCCTACAACTGCTCGCCGTCCTTTAACTGGAAGAAGAACCTGGACGACGCCACCATCGCCAAGTTCCAGCGCGAGCTGTCGGCCATGGGTTACAAGTTCCAGTTCATCACCCTGGCCGGTATCCACAACATGTGGTTCAACATGTTCAACCTGGCCTACGACTATGCCCGCAACGACATGTCGGCCTACGTGAAGATGCAGGAAGCAGAGTTTGCCGCCGCTGAGCGAGGCTACACCTTCGTGGCTCACCAGCAGGAGGTGGGTACTGGCTACTTTGACGACATGACCACCGTTATCCAGGGCGGCCAGTCCTCGGTAACGGCCCTTAAAGGGTCCACAGAAGAAGACCAGTTCCACTGAGCACTACAGTAGTTCCTAAGCGTTTGGCGGCCTTGGCCGCCTTTTTTATTTATTGATTCAGGCGATTAAATGGTTGCTTAAGTCTTTCTTAAGTTTCATTGGCCAGGCTAGTTACCAGATACCTTGTAACGGCCTGGCGCTTTGGCTTCTGGCCTGCAAGGTAGCGGATCCCAGCTCAAAGACGGTTTAACGCTGTCTTAAGTTTGAGCAGCCAGTCTGGGCTCAAGGTTACGGCGAGGTAAGGTTATGTTGGCCAAATTTGCACCTTCTGCGATGGCTATTCATCGCGCAGTAGAGGGCACGGATGCCTTTGATCGCATTAAGCAGTTTGCCTGTTTACGTTATGCCGATTGTCACGATGCCAAGTTGCGGCACTTTCTTCCTACCCAGTTTTTGTTGACCAGCCAAGACAACTGGCTGGCCAGTTGCGGCATGCGCAACGCCGCAGGCCACCGCCTGTACCTCGAGCAATACCTCGATGGCGACATCGACCAGATTTTGGGCCAGCGCCTGAATGCCGAGGTGCAGCGCAAGCAAATCGTCGAGGTGGGCAACCTGGCCGGCGAAGCTGGTGGCTCGCGCTTGATGATCTTGGTTATCACCCGCTATCTCGCCCTTAGCGGCGTCGATTATGTGGTCTTTACCGCCACCCGCGAATTGCAATCGGCCTTTGGCCGCCTGGGCCTTGAGCCCTGGTTCCTGGCCCAAGCCAGCGCCAGCCGCCTGAGTGATGGGGCGGCCGACTGGGGCCGTTATTACCAGACCAAACCGGCAGTCTTTGCCGGCTCTGTTGCCAAAGGGTGGGAAGCCATTCAGCAGCAGCCGGTGCTGGTACGTATGTTGGAGGCCATAGGCCAGGAGATTAACGATGCTGTATGACGCTCTGGCTAAAGCCCTTGCCGATAACCCTTGCGCCCTTACCACCGATTCTTGCCAACTGAGCGGCCCTGAGCTGTTAGCGGCGGCCAGCGAACTGGCCGACCGCCTCACCAGCCTTGGGGTTCAGCGCCTGGGCTTGTTGATGGACAACGAGCCTGCCTGGGCGGTGGCCGACTTGGCCGCCCTCAAGGCCAAACGGGTGTTGGTGCCCATTCCGACCTTTTTTAGCCGTGGCCAGCAGATGCACCTGATTGGCGATGCCGGGCTGGATGCGGTGCTGGCGCCGGTGGCGCTGCCCATGGCCAGTAAAACCATCGAGACCGGCCAAGGGGTGCTGAGCCTGCTGAGTGTCGAAGGCGTTAAGCCCTTGCCAGAAGGCACCGCCAAAATCACTTACACCTCTGGCACCACAGGCACGCCCAAAGGGGTTTGCCTGTCAGAAGCCAACATGCTGGCGGTGGCCAGCAGCCTGGTTGCCGCCACCCAAGATTTGGGCGTCGAGCGCCACCTTTGCGTGTTGCCGCTGGCCGTACTGCTTGAAAACCTCGGCGGCCTCTATGTGCCCTGGTTGGCTGGCGCCAGTGTGACCTTGCTGCCCATGGCAAGCCTCGGCATGACCGGCGCCAGTGGCCTGGATGCGGGTAAAATGCTCGCCACCCTTGGCCAGTATCAACCTCATAGCCTTATTCTGGTGCCTGGGTTGCTGCCGGTGTTGCTGGCGGGCAAAGTCCAGGGCCTGGCCGACAGCTACCGCTTTATCGCCCTTGGCGGCGGCAAAAGTGCCCAAGGCGTGCTGGCACAAGCCGCGCAACTGGGGCTGCCGGTGTTTGAAGGTTATGGCCTGTCAGAGGCGGCCTCGGTGGTGGCCCTTAACAGCCCTGGTGCCCAGCGCCTTGGCACTGTGGGTAAGGTGCTGCCCCATGTGGAGGTCAAACTCAGCGACAGCGGCGAAGTGCTGGTGCGCGGCAATAGCTTCCTTGGGTATCTGGGGGAGAGCGAGCAGCAAAGCGAGTGGCTGGCTACAGGGGACCTGGGGCACTTGTCAGAAGACGGCTTTTTGACCATCCAGGGCCGCTCCAAGGACACCATCGTTACCGCCATGGGCCGCAACGTGGCGCCGGAGTGGCTTGAAGCCGAGCTTGGGACCATTAGTGGCATCAAACAAGCTTTTGTCTATGGCGATGAAGAGCAGGGCATTCACGCCCTGGTGGTGACCGAGCGCAGCGACCTTGACGCCATAAAAGCGCAGCTCAACGCCGCGCTGCCCGATTACGCCCACCTGCAAAGCCTTATGGCCACCAATGAGCCGTTCAGTGCCGAGCGCCAGGAAGTAACCGCCAATGGCCGCCTTCGCCGCCAGGTGCTGGCCAAAAGGTTACAAGGCGGCCCGATGAGCTTTTTTGAGCGTCTGAAAACCGAGACCCGCGAGGCCCAGCAGTATCTGCTGAGTGCGCCTGCCATCCTCGCTTGCCAGCAGGGCGATGTTACCTTGCCCCGCTACCTGGCCTTTTTGAACAATGCCTTTCATCACGTCAAACATACGGTGCCCTTGATGATGGCGTGCGGCACCCGCCTGGGGGACGACAAAGAGTGGTTGCGCGCCGCCATTGCCGAGTACATAGAGGAAGAGTACGGCCACCACGAGTGGATCCTTGATGACATCGCCTCGGCCGGTGGCGACAAAGAACAAGCCCGCGCCTCCAAGCCCAATTTCGAAACCGAGATGATGGTGTCCTACGCCTACGACAGCGTTAACCGCGGCAACCCGGTCAGCTTGTTTGGCATGGTCTGGGTACTGGAAGGCACCTCGGTCAACCTGGCGACCCCTATGGCCGATGTGATCCGCGCCAAGCTGGGCTTGCCCAAAGCGGCCTGCCGGTATCTCTATTCCCACGGCAGCCTCGACCTTGAGCACATCGATTTCTTCGAGTCCTTGATGAACCGCATCGATAACCCTGCCGATCAGGCCGCCATCATTCACATGGCCAATCGCATGTACCGCCTCTACGGCGACATGTTCCGTAGCTTGCCCATGGAGGCTTAATGAAGACCATCTTATTGACAGGCGCCAGCGGCGGTATCGGCCAGGAAATTGCCAAAGCCCTGGCCGCCGACGGCCATCGCTTACTGCTGGTGGCCCGCAATGAAGACAAGCTAAAAGCCCTGGCCAGCAGCCTGCCCGGCGAGCATCTGACCCTGGGGCTCGACTTGGCCGCATCAACGGCGGGCAGCGAGCTTGCCGAACGGGTAAAAGAGCTGGGTGTGACGCTGGATGTGGTTATCAACAATGCCGGCACCAACCAGCTCAAGACCTTTGAACAAAGCAGCTGGCAGCAAATCGAGCAGCAAATTCGCCTGAACCTGCTGGCGCCCATGGCGGTGGCCCACGGCCTGCTGCCCAGCCTTAACAGTGGCGCGCACCTGATTAACATCGGCTCGGTGCTGGGGGAAATTGGGTATCCGGGGTATGTGGCCTATGGCGCCGCCAAAGGCGGGCTTAAGCGGTTTTCAGAAGCCCTTGGCCGCGAGCTGCAAGACCAGAACATTGCAGTGAGTTACTTGGCGCCCCGCGCCACCAACACCCCTCTTAACAGCCCCAACGCCGTGGCCCTTAACAAGGCCCTTGGCAACAAGGTGGACAGCCCACAGGTGGTGGCAAAGGCGGTGCAACTTCTCATTCAAAAACCCAAGGCCAGCATGGTGCTTGGCTTTCCCGAGAGCCTCTTTACCCGGGTGAATGCCCTTATTCCTTCGGCGGTGGACGGCGCGGTGAAAAAGCAGCTGGCCACCATCAAGGCCCATGCAAAGGAGTCATCATGAAAGCGTTGATGCTTGGTGCCCTGGCCCTTATCAGCACCAGCGTGCTGGCGGCGCCAGTGAGCTACTACCAGCAGAGCTGGGCAGAAATCAAATACCAGACCGCAGACGAGCAGCAAAAGCAGGCCTTTAGCGATTTGCGTGACAAGGTGCAGGCCGATGTCAAAGCGCATCCCGATGATGCCGGTTACCTTATCTGGGGTGCTATCATCAGCGCCAGCTACGCTGGCGCCAAAGGCGGTATCGGCGCCCTTAAATACGTGAAAGAAGCCAAAGCCGAACTGGAACAGGCAATCAAACTCAACGGCGAGGCGCTGGGCGGTTCAGCTTATACCTCCCTTGGCTCCCTGTATTATCAGGTACCGGGCTGGCCCATCGGCTTTGGCGACGACGACAAAGCGGAAGCCAACCTCAAAAAAGGCTTGGCCATTAACCCCACCGGTATTGACGCCAACTTCTTTTACGGGGATTTTTTGATGGACCAGGGCCGTTACAAGGAAGCCAAGGTGTACCTTGATAAGGCGCTGGCAGCCCCTGCCCGGCCTGGGCGGGAAGTGGCCGATGCCGGCCGCCGCGGTGAAATAAAAGAACGCCTGGACAAAGTGCAGGCCAAGTTACGATAGGAAGCTCATGCGTTTAATGCTCGTTGAAGACGATGTACTGCTGGGCCAAGGGCTGGTGACCGCCTTTGGCCGTGAAGGTTATGCCGTTGACTGGTACCAACGTATCAGCGAGGCCCAAAGCGCCATGGCCGCCGGCCAGCCCGACATGGTGGTGCTGGATTGGCAGCTCCCTGACGGCTCCGGCATCGAGCTTCTTAAAAGCTGGCGCCGCCAGGGGATGTCGCTGCCGGTGCTGATGCTGACCGCCCGCGACGCCATCGACGACCGCATCCAGGGCCTGGACAGCGGCGCCGACGATTACCTGGTCAAACCCTTCGAATCGCGCGAGCTGTTGGCAAGGCTCAGGGCCTTGTCACGGCGCCCGGTCAACCAAGTGGACCCGGTGCTAGCCAATGGCACGCTGAGCTTGGACCCTGCCAGCCACCAGGTGATGCTGGCGAGTGAGCAGGTAGCCCTTTCTCGGCGCGAGTTTGCCCTGCTGCATGAGCTTATTCGCCAACCGGACCGGGTACTGACCCGCGAGCAGCTTATCGAACGGCTTTACAGCTGGGGCGAAGAACTCGAGTCCAACACCCTGGAAGTGCACGTGCACCACCTGCGCAAAAAGCTCGGTAGCGAGTTCATCAAAACCATTCGCGGTGTCGGCTACGTGATGCCGAAGCTGTCATGAAATCTATCCGCCGTTATTTTGCCATCCGGTTTGTGGTGCTGTTCCTGCTGGTACTGGTTGCGGTCAGCATCTTTGGCTATTCCCGCGCTGCCCACGAAGCCGAAGAGCTGTACGACGCCGAGCTGGCTCAGTCGGCTCGCATCATCATGGGCATGGTGGAAAAGCCACTCGATACCGAGCGGCTCAACGCCATCCGTGACGCCCTGGCCACCGCCACCCGCCACAGCCTGGTGGCCGGGGAGTCTGAGCACGACGAAACCATCTTCGGCCATCACTACGAGAAAAAGCTGCTGTTCCAGGTTTACAGCCCGGAAGGGGAGCTGCTGTTTTCCAACCTCAACGAAGATATTTCCCTTAAATCTCCCGGCTACCACTGGTTGCTGTCGCCAAGCGAGCAGCGCTGGCGGCTCTTTACCGTTTTTGACGACCACGACAGCTACTGGCTGCAAACCGGCCAGTTGGCGGAAGTGCGTGAAGAGATAACCGAAGAGGCGGTGCTGAAACCGGCGCTGTGGCAGGCTGGGCTGATGACGGTGCTGGTGATTATCCTCTCCGGGGTGCTGATTACCCGGGGGCTAAGGCCGGTCAAGGCGCTGTCGGCCCAGGTGGCCAAACGCAGTCCCGATGAGCTGACGCCCCTTAGCATTGAGGACTCCCCGGCGGAGGTCAAACCGCTGGTGCAGGCCCTTAACTCGCTACTTGAAGCCCTGGACGACACCTTAAAACGGGAGCGGCGTTTTACCGACGATGCTGCCCACGAGCTGCGCACCCCTCTAGCCGGCGCCCAGTTGCATCTGGATAACGCCCTTAATGCCGACACCGCCGAAGCGCGAGAAGCCTCGCTGGCGGCGGCCCGCAGCGGCATTGCCCGCTTAACCCACCTAGTGGGGCAGCTGCTGACCCTGGCCCGGCTGGAAGGCAAAAACCAGTTGCCGAAGATTGAAACCGTGCACCTGGGCCAGCTTATCCGCGCTTTGTTGGCCGAGATGTACCCGCTTGCTCAGCAGCGCAACCAGCAATTGGCGCTGGATGAACAGCAAGACTGGCAGGTTCAAGGAGACAGGGCGCTGCTGGCGGTGATGATCCGCAATTTGGTTGATAACGCCCTGCGCTACAGCCCCAGCGACTGCGAAATTCTAATCAGCCTTGAAGACGGCCAGTTGACGGTGGACGATTGCGGCCCTGGTATTCCGGCACAAGAGCGCCAGGCCTGCCTGGCCCGCTTTCACCGCCTGGCGGGTAGCCCGGTGGACGGCGCCGGCCTTGGCCTTGCCATAGTGGTGGAGATCGCCCGTCGCCACGGCCTGGCCCTGGCGCTTGACGACAGCCCCCAAGGCGGCCTTCGCGCCAGCATAAAAAAAGCCCGGCCATAAGGCCGGGCACCGAAAATACACAGGAACAGTAACACAACAGGATGTGAAAAAGTGCTGGTAACCAGCCGCCGCCATTGGGGGGATGCAAGACGCAGAAATCTTGTCCAATGATGACATAATTCGTAGCTTACCCATCGCAGTACCCTTCAGGCAAGCTTTTTGTAGTAAAATTACAACAATGCGTGAGCCGCCATACCCGCACCCTGGCCGCGCCAGGCTGCGTCAAAACTGGCTTCGCGGCCGCTCAGAAGGTAAACTACTGCCCCCTTTAACCCGTATTACCTGCCATGCAACGCGCCGACTTTCATTTTGACTTGCCCGAAGACCTCATCGCCCGCCACCCCATGCCGGAGCGCAGTGCCAGCCGGCTGCTGATGCTCGATGGCCCTACCGGCAGCGTTGCTCACCGCCACTTTACCGATCTGCTCGGTCAGCTTGAGCCCGGCGACTTGTTGGTGTTTAACAACACCCGGGTTATTCCGGCCCGGCTCTTTGGCCAGAAGGCCTCCGGCGGCAAGATTGAGGCGCTGGTGGAGCGGGTGCTGGACGACAAGCGGGTGCTGGCCCATGTGCGCTCCAGTAAATCGCCCAAGGAAGGCAGCGCCCTGGTGTTTGATGACGGCGTTACCGCCACCATGGCTGCCCGCCACGACGCCCTGTTTGAGCTGGTTTTTGACGGCGAAGAAACGGTGCTGAGCATTTTGGAGCGCATTGGCCACATGCCGCTGCCGCCTTATATCGACCGCCCTGATGACGCCGCCGACCGCGAGCGCTACCAGACCGTTTATAACGAAAAGCCTGGCGCCGTGGCGGCTCCTACCGCTGGCCTGCATTTTGACGAGCCGCTGCTGGAGAAAATCCGCGCCAAAGGGGTGGAAACCGCTTTTGTGACCCTGCACGTAGGGGCTGGCACCTTTCAGCCGGTGCGGGCCGACAACATCTTCGAGCACAAGATGCACAGCGAGTACGCCGAAGTGCCGCAAGCGGTGGTGGACGCCGTTAATGCCTGTAAAGCGCGAGGCGGGCGGGTGATTGCAGTGGGTACCACCTCGGTGCGAAGCCTCGAGTCTGCCGCCCAGGCCGCCCAGAAGGCCGGCACCGAATTGGCACCTTTTGCCAGCGACACCGATATCTTTATCTACCCCGGTTACCGCTTTTTGGTGGTGGATGGCTTGGTGACCAACTTTCACCTGCCCGAAAGCACCCTGATCATGCTGGTGAGCGCCTTTGCCGGTTACAACGAAACCCTGGCGGCCTACCGCGAGGCGGTGGCTGAGCGTTACCGCTTCTTTTCTTATGGCGATGCCATGTTTATCACCAAAAACCCCGAGGCCAAGGGCCCAGGGGCGTAAGGGGCTGGACTGTTTTTCCAGATTCCCAGGAGCAGCAATGAAATACGAACTCTTTAACACCGATGGCCAGGCTCGCCGTGGCCAGTTGGTTTTCGAGCGCGGTACGGTGCAAACCCCGGCCTTTATGCCGGTGGGCACCTACGGCACCGTCAAGGGCATGACCCCGGAAGAAGTGGCCGACACCGGCGCCGAAATTCTGCTGGGTAACACCTTCCACCTGTGGCTGCGCCCAGGCCAGGACGTGATGAAAGCCCACGGCGATTTGCACGATTTCATGCACTGGCATGGCCCCATTCTTACCGATTCCGGCGGTTTTCAGGTATTTAGCCTGGGGGATATTCGTAAGATCACCGAAGCTGGCGTGCATTTTCGTAACCCCATCAATGGCGACAAAATCTTCCTGGACCCGGAAAAGTCCATGGAAATTCAGACCGATCTCGGTTCTGACATCGTGATGATCTTCGATGAGTGCACCCCATACCCGGCCACCCATGACGAAGCTAAAAAATCCATGGAAATGAGCCTGCGCTGGGCCAAACGCTCGCGCGATCATTTCGACAAATTGGAAAACCCCAATGCTCTCTTTGGCATTATCCAGGGCTCGGTGTATGAGGATTTGCGCGATGTGTCCATCAAGGGCCTGACCGAAATTGGCTTTGACGGCTACGCCGTTGGCGGCCTGGCGGTGGGTGAGCCCAAGGACGACATGCACCGCATTTTGAGCCATGTAAACCCGCAGCTGCCGGCCGACAAACCCCGTTACCTGATGGGGGTGGGGAAGCCCGAAGATCTGGTGGAAGGGGTGCGCCGCGGCATCGATATGTTCGATTGCGTTATGCCTACCCGTAATGCCCGTAACGGCCACCTTTTTGTAACCGAAGGTGTCATCAAAATTCGTAATGCCAAGCACCGCAGTGACACCAGCCCCCTGGACGGCGAGTGCGATTGCTACACCTGCAAGCATTATTCCAAGGCCTATCTGCATCACCTGGATCGCTGTAACGAGATCCTCGGTGCCCGCCTAAATACCATACATAACCTTCGGTATTACCAGAGGGTGATGGAAGGTTTGCGGGGTGCCATAGAGCAAGGTAGATTAGACGCCTTTGTAAAAGACTTTTACGAGCGCAAGGGTATGGAAGTACCCGCACTTTAATAACCTTTAGGAGACGTTATGTTCATTAATTCTGCGTTCGCCAGCACTGGCGCGGCCGGTCAACAAGGCGGCGGTTTGCAGCTCATCATCATGCTGGTGCTGTTTGGCGCCATTTTCTATTTCATGATTTATCGTCCCCAGGCCAAACGTGTCAAAGAGCACAAAAACCTGATGGGCAACCTGAAAAAAGGTGACGAAGTGCTGACCAACGGCGGCCTGATCGGCCGTATCGCCAAGGTAGAAGACGATAAAGACTTCCTCGTTATCGCTCTGAACGACACCACCGAAGTGACTGTCCAGAAAGCCGCCGTACAGGCTGTGCTGCCCAAGGGCACCATGAAGTCGCTCTAATAACAAAAACAGAAGGAAAGCTGGTGTGTTGAACAAATACCCGCTGTGGAAATACCTGATGCTGATCGTTGTGGTCGTCATCGGGTTCCTGTATGCGGCGCCAAACCTTTACGGTGAGGACCCTGCCATACAGGTTTCCGGGGTTCGTAGCGCTGTTGTCGACAACAGCACCCTGGACAAGGTGCGTGCAGCCCTCAAAGAAGACGGCATCACTGCCAAGTCTATCGCCGTTGAAAACGGCCTGCTCCTGGCCCGTTTCAGTGACACTGAAACCCAGCTAAAAGCCCAGGAAGTAGTGACCAAGGCCATGGGTGACGATTACAGCGTGGCGCTGAACCTGGCGCCCGCCACACCGGCCTGGTTGCGCGATGTGCATGCCAGCCCCATGAAGCTGGGTCTTGACCTGCGTGGCGGCGTGCACTTCTTGATGCAGGTGGACATGCCCGAGGCCATCACCAAGGCCGAGAACGACCTGCAGACCGATTTGCGCACCAACCTGCGTGAAGAAAAGCTGCGCTATACCGGTATTCGCCGCATCGGCGAGGGCAAAATCAAGGTCACTTTGCGTGACGACGAGACTGCCGAGCAAGCCGAGACTTTCCTCAAGAAAAGTGCCGGCACCGATTACCAGGTCGACCGTGACGGCAAAGATGTGGTGCTGACCCTCACCCCGACTCGCATCAAGGAAATTCGCGAGTACGCCCTTAGCCAGAACATCACCATCATCCGTAACCGGGTGAACGAGTTGGGTGTGGCAGAGCCTCTGGTGCAGCGCCAAGGCACCGACCGTATCCTGGTTGAACTGCCCGGCGTGCAGGACACCGCCCGCGCCAAAGAAATCTTGGGTGCTACCGCTACCCTGGAATTCCACCTGGTGGATACCCAGCACGACCTAGGTGATGCCCTGAACGGCCACGTACCGCCCGGCTCCGTGCTCTATAAGAGCCGTGACGGCCGCCCGGTGCTGGCTGAAAAACGCATCATGCTGACCGGTGACCATATTCAAGACGCCCAATCGGGCTTTGATGAATACCAGCGTCCCCAGGTCAACATCAAGCTCGATTCCCAAGGCGGCGACATGATGAGCCGCGCCACCAAGGACAACATCGGCAAGCCGATGGCCACGGTGTTTATCGAGTACAAACCAACCGGCGAGAAAGGCCCCGATGGCAAGCCGACCTTGAAAAAGGTTGAAGAAGTCATCCAGGTAGCGACCATTCAGGCGCGCCTGGGCCGCAGTTTCCGCATCACCGGTATCAACACCCCCCAAGAAGCCCACAACCTCTCTTTGCTGCTGCGTGCCGGTGCCCTGTTGGCACCCATCCAGATCGTGGAAGAGCGCACCGTTGGGCCGTCTTTGGGTGCCCAGAACATCCAGGACGGCATGAACTCCCTGATTTACGGTTCAATTGCCATCCTTATCTTCATGGCCATTTACTACCGCGCCTTCGGTTTGGTGGCGAACCTGGCCCTGGTGATGAACGTGGTGTTGATTGTCGGCATCATGTCCCTTATTCCGGGGGCCACCCTGACGCTGCCGGGTATCGCCGGTATCGTGTTGACGGTGGGGATGTCGGTGGATGCCAACGTACTGATATTCGAGCGTATTCGTGAAGAGCTGAACGCTGGTGTCGGGGTGCAAAAAGCCATTCATAACGGCTATTCCAACGCTTTGTCCACCATTGCCGACGCCAACATCACCACCATGATCACCGCCCTTATCCTGTTCGGTATCGGCTCCGGGCCTGTTAAAGGCTTCGCGGTGACCCTGGCCATCGGTATCTTGACCTCCATGTTTACCGCCATTGTCGGTACCCGTGCCGTCATCAACCTCATCTACGGCGGTCGCCGTGTTGAGAAGCTGTCCATCTAAGGAGACGTCATGCAGTTTTTTAATTTTAAAAGCGACGTCAACTTTATGAAGATGCGCCTGCCAGCGGCCATTTTGTCGCTGGTATTGGTCGCCTCTTCCATTGGCGTGTTGGTAGTCAAGGGCCTGAGCTGGGGCCTGGACTTTACCGGCGGTACCCTGATTGAGGTGAATTTTGCCCGTCCGGCAGACCTGGAAAAGGTGCGCAGCGAGCTGCAGCAAAGCGGTTTTGGCGAGCCCTCGGTGCAGTTTTTTGGCACCAGCCGTGACGTGCTTATTCGTATGCCTCCTCAGGACGAAGCCAAATCGTCTAGCCTGGGCGATCGCCTGGTGGCAAACCTCAAGGCTAAAAGCGGTGACGACGTTACCCTCAAACGTATCGAGTTCGTTGGCCCCTCTGTGGGTAATGAACTGGTAGAGCAGGGTGGCCTGGCTGTGTTTGTGGCACTGCTGTGTATCCTGCTGTACGTGTCGGTGCGGTTTGAGTGGAAACTGGCGCTAGGCTCGGTGGTGGCGCTCTTTCACGACGTGACCATCACCTTGGGCTTTTTCTCGCTGCTGGGTATCGAGTTTGACCTTACCGTTCTGGCAGCGGTGCTGACGGTGATCGGTTACTCCCTGAACGACACCATCGTGGTGTTTGACCGTATCCGGGAGAACTTTCGCAAAATGCGTAAAGGCACCCCGATTGAGATCACCAACAACGCCCTGACCTTTACCCTCAGCCGGACCATCATGACCTCCGCCACTACCCTGTTTGTGGTTATCGCCATCTTCGCGGTAGGCGGCCCGGTGATCCACGCCTTTGCGGCGGCGCTGCTGATGGGTATTACCGTTGGTACCTATTCTTCTATCTATGTGGCATCTGCCGTGGCGCTGAAAATGGGCCTGAGCAAAGAAGATTTGATGCCGACTGTAGTGGAAAAGGAAGGGGCCGACTTGGACCCGCTGCCTTAATTTGTAAGCAATTGATAAAAGGGGCCGATGGCCCCTTTTTCTTTGTTAGATTAGGCCTTTAACAAAGAGGGATCCCCATGAACGCAGTACGTTTTCTCCCTTTGCTGATGCTGGCCCTGGCCGGCTGCGCCCAGCAAGCCACCATCGATAGTCACGCCAACACCAAAGCAAAGGCCACCAACAAGGCCACTGCTGCCGCTAAGGCCGATGACAACAAACCGCATCTTATCTGCCAATTTACCAAGCCTCTGGGCAGCAACATCACCAAGCGCGTGTGCCGCACACCAGAAGAGATCAAAGCTGCCGAAGAACAAAGCCAAGAGGCGATGCGGCATATGGAACGGTCTAGTAATCAAACCCATCAGTAAAAAGCCGGCGAAAGCCGGTTTTTTATGCTCCACCAGTTTCTTCTTACGTTTAATTTGCAGGATATGTTGTTTTAAAGAGCAAATGTTAAGTCATTCAAATATTGAATAAGTAACTGTCAGGTCCCGGACGATTGACTGGTCTTATCCGAAATAACGCGGGTGACTCTTGGTAATACGCTTTGAGCTTATCCAGCGGTGTCATATGACTCAACGCTTTCTGTGGAATGAATTGATTGTATAGCCGCTGGTAGCGGTCCAGGGTGGCCGCCAAATCCTCGGCTGATGCGAAACGGTTTTCTTTCAGCAACACGGCGATGCGGCCGTTGAAGCGTTCAACCATGCCGTTGGTCTGTGGATGGCGAGGTTTGATGAGGCGGTGCTCTATCTGTTGGCCGGCACACACTTGGTCAAACCCATGCTCGCCGGTGGGCTCTCTCTGGCCGGTCGCGCAGAAGCGGTCAGTGAACTCCTTGCCGTTGTCGGTCAGCACGATACGGACTTTGAAGGGGGCCTGGCGGGTAAGATGGCTCAGGAAGCGGCTGGCCGAAGCAGCGGTCTTGTCTTTCATAACCTCCAGGTACACCCAGCGGGTGGCCCGGTCAATGGCGACGAACAGGTATTGGCGGCGCGTTTCATCGGGCATCTGCGGCAGGTACTTCACATCGACATGGACGTAGCCAGGTTCATAGTCCTTGAACGACTTGGGGGATGGCTTGGGCTCGGTGTCCGGCAGCAGCGCCTTGAGGTTGCCGACGCCGTTACGGCGCAGGCAGCGGTCCAGTGCCGACCGGGACAGCTCAGGGTAGATGAAGCGACGCACCACGGTCAGCAAGTCGTCGAGCGGCAAGAGCAGTGTCTTACGCAGCTCGACGATAAGCCATTCCTGTACCGGGTTGAGATGGGTTTGCAGGTTGTGGGCGGTGTGCGACCGGTCCTGCGCGCTATCGCGGTGCTTCCAGCGCCGGATGGTGGTTTCAGACACCCCCAGCTCCTTGGCCAAGGCCGCGACCGACTGGGTCGATTGTTGGATGTATTGTCGGACCTTGGGCGTGGTGGCCGCGTTAGCGTGCAATTTGATGTTCAACGAGCTGTTCCCTGAGTTGGTCAATAAAGCGTTCTAACCATCGGCATGATTTAAGCAGAGGATGACTACGGTTGTCTAACCAATCATCAGGGACCCAACAAGTAACCACGACTTCAACTTTGAATGGCGACGCAAAAACTCTTCGGAGTTTTGCCCAACTTGGGTAGGCGTGGTTTCTAATTGCATAGCCGACGATGAAAAAGGACCTTCAAAGGTCCTCTTTTTTAGAGTAAAACCATCTCCTAAGGAGGTGATTATCGTTTCAGGGCTTGGCTGCCAGTTGCAGTTTTTCGGCCTGACGTTGCGAGACTTGGGCGTAATAACCCTGGCGGTAGGCAATGCTGGGCCAAAGGGCAAGAGCCAGGGCGTCTTTAGTCTCTTTTGAAGATAGCTGGGGCTGGGCAAGCAGCTGACCGCCCTGATAGCGGTATTGCTCCGGCGCTTTGTTAAAGCGCAGTACTGTCAGCAAGTCTCCCTTCAAATATCCAAAGGTGTCGCCGTACTGCATCAAGGCGCGATCGGGGCTGTGGCGGGTGAGATCTTGCCCCAGCATGGGGTTGGCGCTGCTGATCCCCGCCAAAGACAGCAGGGTAGGGGCCATGTCGACCTGGCTGACGATGCGCTCATCCTGGCGGGGCGCAACGCCCTTACCGAGGATTAGCGCTGGGATATGAAAGTGCGGCACCGGCACAGCATTGGCGCCATACACCCGCGAGTCGTGGTCGGCCACCACCAAAAAGACGGTGTTGTCCCAATAAGCCTGGGTCTTGGCTTTGGCAAAGAATTGGCCGATGGCCCAATCGGCATAGCGGGCGCCGTTGGCGCGGCTGGCCGGGTCGCCCTGGGGCTGGATGCGGCCTTTGGGATATTCATAAGGGCTGTGGTTGGACACCGAAAAGGCCACGGTCAGGGTCGGCTGACGGTCTTGGCTCAGCAGGTTATCCAACTCGCGGAACATGTCTTCGTCGCTGGCGCCCCAGGAGCCGACAAAAGTGGGGTTGGTGAACTTGGCCCGGTCATGGATTTCGTCAAAGCCGTTCCCCAGGAAGAAGTTCTTCATGTTGTCAAAATGGGATTCACCGCCATAGACAAAGCGGCTGTGATACCCGTACTGCTTTAAAAGGCTCGCCAGGGTGAAGAAGCCGCTCTGGGCTCTGGGCAGCTTTAATACCGCTCGCGCCGGTGTGGGATAAAAGCCGGTGGTGAGCGCCTCAAGGCCCCGCACTGAGCGGGTGCCGGTGGCATAAGCCTGCTTGAACCACCAGCCTTCGCCCGCCAGTTTGTCGAGATTGGGGGTCAAGTCTTGCCCGCCGAGGCTACCCACAAATTGGGCGCCCAGGGATTCCTCGACAATCATCACGATATTAAGCGGCTTGGCCGGAGCATGGCTGGCCTGCTGATAATGCAGGCTCGGCATGGCCGGGTCTTGGGCATTGGGGCTTAGCCCTGCCAGGGTGCGGACTCGTCGAATCACTTCTTGCTGGTCCATCTTGCCGTAGGCGCCGCCGGCAAAGCTCTCGTTTTTAAGCTGATAAGCGGCAAAAGCGGTGCTGTAGAAGGAATCTAGCGCCAGGGTATTGACCAGTCTGTCATCACTGAAGGCCACCAGCGAGGGGTTGATGGGCCTGTGTTCCAGCGTGCCGCGCGCCGCTAAAAAGCAAAGCAGAAACAGTGCCACCGAACCGCCGATGCGCCCTGCCCATGGCAAAGCCCTAGCGTCGGTTTTAACCGGCAAGGCTTTCACGGCCAGCCAGGCCACCAGTGCCAGCAGGATAAAACTGACGGCCAATACTCCTTTGTAACCTTCCCAGAGCATGGCAAAGACTTCATGGGGGCTGACCAGGTATTCAAAGAACAAGCGGTTGGGACGGGTATCGTATTCGAGGATGAACTGCGGCGTGGCTATCTCCATAAAGGCCAGTGCAAAAAAGCACAACCGATACCACCAGGCGGCAAAGACAGTGGGCCAGCGGCGATGGCCAAGCCAGCAAGATAGCAGCAGCGGGATGAGGCAAAGCAGCGCCAGCAGGCTAAGGTCGATGCGCCAGCCTCCCAGGATAACCGGCCACAGGCCGCCGGCAGCCTCGACGCGGGGCCAGAGCCACAGGGCAAGGCCAAGGCGGCTAAGGGTTAACAGGGTTAGGGAAGCAAGGATAAAACGCAGCGACAATGAACGCATGGCAGGGCTCGATAGAACAGCGAGCGTGCATTGGATAGGGCGAATCTTAAGAATAAATTAAGAAGGTTGTTATAAAGTAAAAAGCCGCTCAATTGAGCGGCTTTTTTGTGACGACACAATAACTTATTTGGCGATTGCGTCGGTCAGCAGCGGCTTGATGGTGCCCAGCAGGGCCGGCAGCATCCGCGCCGGGGCAGCAACAATGTTACCGCTCTTGAAGTAGTCGTGGCCGCCGGAAAAATCGGTAACAATGGCGCCGGCTTCACGGGCGATAAGTTCGCCTGCGGCGATGTCCCAGGGCTTGAGGCCCAGCTCGAAGAAACCGTCAATACGGCCAGCGGCCAGGTAGCTAAGGTCCAGAGCGGCAGAGCCGCTGCGGCGCACGTCGGCAGCTTTTTCAAAGATGGCGGTAAACAGGGCCATGTAGCTGTTGTAGTGCTGACGCTGTTTGAAGGGCAGGCCGGTGGCCAGGATGGTTCCGTTCAGTTCTTTAACGGCCGATACCCGCAGGCGCTTGCCGTTGAGCTGGGCGCCCATGCCGCGGCTGGCAGTGAAGATCTCGCCACGAATGGGGTCAAAAACCACGGCTTGTTCGGTTTTGCCTTTGACGCGCAGGGCGATAGAGACGCAGAAATGCGGAATGCCGCGCAGGAAGTTGGTGGTGCCATCCAGAGGATCGATCACCCACTGGTAGTCGCTTTCACCTTGAGCACCGCCTTCTTCGCCCACAAAAGCGTGGTCAGGGTAAGACTTCTTGATGGTATCAATGATGAGGCGCTCAGCCTCTTTGTCTATGTTGGTTACCCAGTCATTGGTACCTTTTACCTGAGCTTCAATCTTCTCAGGTTGCTCGAAAGACTTTGCGACAAAGGTGCCGGCAGCACGCGCAGCGCGTACCGCGATATTCAGCATCGGATGCATAAGCGACTCACCAATTGAAAAAGAACGGGCCGGAAATGGCGGGCGCGAATTCTAGCAAGGGTAGGAGGAAAAGAAAAGCGGCGCTGCTCAAATTTGCTTGTGGTACACTGCCTCTCCTTTTCCGACTGCTGCACTCAGGTAATGTTAGACAAGGTCCGTATCGTACTGGTGGGTACCACCCATTCTGGCAACATTGGTTCCGTTGCCCGCGCCATGAAAACCATGGGTTTATCCCGTCTTTATCTGGTCGACCCCCAATGTGAGGTGGACGGTCAGGCATCGGCCCTGGCTGCTGGCGCTACCGATGTGCTGCGCGATGTCACCATCGTTCCTACCTTGCTTGATGCCATTGGTGGCTGCGCCCTGGTGGCTGGCACCAGTGCCCGCTCCCGCACCTTGCCCTGGCCCATGTTAAGCCCCCGCGAACTGGGTGAAAAAGCCCAACTCGAAGGCCAGCAAGGGGAGGTGGCGTTTGTTTTTGGCCGCGAGCGTAGCGGCCTGACCAACGACGAGCTGCAGCAGTGCCATTTTCATGTCTGCATCGATGCCAACCCCGAATACAGCTCGCTAAACCTAGCCCAGGCCGTGCAGATCCTTTGCTATGAAATGCGCATGGCCTATTTAAGCGCTGCCCCAAAGGCCGACGAGCTGGACCAAACGGTCTATCCCCCTGCCGAGGCAATGGAGGGCTTTTACCAGCACCTGGAACAGGCGCTTGATCACAGCGGTTTCCTTATCAAGGCTCACCAAGGCAAGGTGATGGAAAAGCTGCGCTGCCTCTTTACCCGTACCCGCCCCGACGAGCACGAGCTCAACATTCTGCGCGGTATCCTTTCTTCTGTTTTGCGCCTCAAGAGAGACTGATATGGGGATCTGGCAACGAATCAAAGAAGACATCGACAGCGTATTCGACCGCGACCCGGCGGCCCGCAACGCCTTTGAGGTCTTTACCAGCTACCCGGGCCTCCATGCTGTGTGGTGGCACCGCATTGCCCATTGGCTTTGGCAGCGCAACGCCAAATGGCTGGCAAGGGCAGTGTCCAACACCAATCGCTTTTTGACCGGTATCGAGATCCACCCCGGCGCCCGCATTGGCCGGCGTTTCTTTATCGACCACGGCATGGGCGTGGTGATTGGCGAAACAGCCGAGATTGGCGACGACTGCACCCTCTATCACGGGGTTACCCTCGGCGGCACTTCCTGGAAGGCCGGTAAGCGCCACCCCACCTTGGGTAACGGGGTGGTGATTGGCGCCGGTGCCAAGGTGCTGGGGCCGTTGATGATTGGCGACAACGCCCGCATCGGCTCCAACGCCGTGGTTATCAAGGACGTACCAGCCGGCGCTACCGCCATCGGTATTCCGGGCCGCATTGTGGCGCAGCAGGATTTTCACACCTCAGAGCAGCGCCAGATGATGGCCAAAAAATACGGTTTTGACGCTTACGCCGTCTCCCAGGACAACCCCGACCCGGTGGCCAAGGCCATCGGCGCGCTGCTCGACCATGTCCATGTCATGGACTCCAAATTCTCCACCATGTGCAAAGCCATCAACGATTTGGGCGGCAATGTGTGTGAGAAGGAACTGCCCCAACTGGATCTGGAAGAATTTGCCGGTGACGAGAAAGAAGCCGCCGACAAACGCCATAAGGATCTGGAGCGGTTCGACCCCAGTATTTAACGATGAGGCCAATCGGCCTCGCTAATAGTTGACCAATTTAGTCAGGTTTGGGAAAATAGCCCCATCATTCACTAAGGCCGGTTGTACTGATGAGACTGACATCCAAAGGACGTTACGCCGTCACCGCCATGCTTGACTTGGCGCTGCACGCCGACGAAGGCCCTGTTTCGCTCGCCGATATTTCCGAGCGCCAGGGGATCTCGTTGTCCTATCTGGAGCAGCTTTTCTCTCGGCTGCGTCGCCAGGACCTGGTGTCCAGCGTACGTGGCCCCGGCGGTGGTTATCGCCTGGGCAAGGAACTTGACCAGATAAGCGTGGGCCAGGTGATCCTGGCCGTCGACGAGTCCGTCGATGCCACCAAGTGTCAAGGCAAGGCTGACTGCCATGGAGGTAGTCAGTGTTTGACCCACTCGTTGTGGTCAAACTTGAGCGATCAAATCAGCCATTTCTTAGATGGTATTACCCTGGCTGACCTGGTTGCCCGCAAGGAAATTCGTAAGGTGGCCACCCGTCAGGAAAGCCGCCATCAAAAAGACAGCATAACCGTGCAATGCCAATTGTGAGCGTGGCGAGGCAGTAACGGAGAACGCAATGAAGCTTCCAATCTATCTGGATTACGCGGCCACTACCCCGGTAGACCCCCGCGTTGCAGAAAAAATGATGCAATACCTGACGATGGACGGTTATTTCGGTAACCCCGCGTCTCGGTCCCACCGTTTCGGCTGGCAAGCCGAAGAGGCGGTAGAAGAGGCCCGTGCCAACATCGCCGACCTGATCGGTGCCGACCCCCGTGAAATCGTATTCACCTCCGGCGCCACCGAATCCGACAACCTGGCCATCAAAGGCGCAGCCCACTTCTACCAGAAAAAGGGCAAGCACATCATTACCTCCAAGATTGAGCACAAGGCCGTTCTGGATACTTGCCGTCAGCTCGAGCGCGAAGGCTTCGAGGTAACCTACCTGGTGCCCAACGAAGACGGCCTGCACCCGGTTGAGCAAATTGAAGGCGCTTTGCGCGATGACACCGTGCTGGTGTCTCTCATGCACGTGAACAACGAGCTGGGCGTCATTCAGGACGTGGCTGCTATCGGCGAGCTGTGCCGCAGCAAAGGCGTGATCTTCCACGTCGACGCCGCCCAGAGCGCTGGTAAGATCCCGGTTGATCTCAACGAACTTAAAATCGACCTGATGTCCCTTTCCGGCCACAAAATGTATGGCCCCAAAGGTATCGGTGCCCTATATGTGCGCCGCAAGCCCCGCATCCGCATCGAAGCCCAAACCCATGGTGGCGGCCACGAGCGCGGTATGCGCTCCGGCACCCTGGCGACCCACCAGATCGTGGGCATGGGCGAAGCCGCCCGCATTGCCAAGGCAGAGCTGGCCGCTGAAGGCGAGCGCATCAGCGCCCTTCGCAACAAGCTTTGGGAAGGGGTTAAAGATATCGAAGAAGTGCACCTCAACGGCACTTTGGACCGTCACGTGCCCGGCATCATCAACATCAGCTTCAACTTTGTTGAAGGCGAATCTCTGATGATGGCCCTTAAAGACCTGGCCGTGTCGTCTGGGTCTGCCTGTACTTCCGCGAGCCTTGAGCCGTCTTACGTGCTGCGCGCCATCGGCCGTAACGACGAACTGGCCCACAGCTCCATTCGCTTTTCCATCGGCCGCTTCACTACCGAAGAGGACGTCGACTACACCATCAGCTGTGTGAAAGACGCCATTGGCCGCCTGCGCGAAATGTCGCCGCTGTGGGAAATGTACAAAGACGGTGTCGACCTCGAATCGGTCGCCTGGGTCGCTCACTAAGATTTAAGGAGCCTTATCATGGCATACAGTGAAAAGGTCATTGACCACTACGAAAACCCCCGCAACGTGGGCTCTTTCGACAAGAACGATCCCAGCATTGCTACCGGTATGGTCGGCGCTCCGGCTTGTGGCGACGTAATGAAGCTGCAGCTGAAGATCAACGACGACGGCATCATCGAAGACGCCAAATTCAAGACCTACGGTTGCGGCAGCGCCATTGCCTCCAGCTCCCTGGTAACAGAGTGGGTTAAGGGCAAGTCCATCGCCGAAGCCGAGACCTTGAAAAACACCTCCATCGCCGAAGAACTGGCGCTGCCCCCGGTGAAAATTCACTGCTCCATCCTCGCCGAAGACGCCATCAAGGCCGCCATCGCCGACTACAAGAGCAAGAAGGGGCTGGCATAAATGGCCATTACCTTGACCGAGACAGCCGCCAAACGGGTTTCGACCTTCCTGGCCAATCGCGGCAAGGGGGTGGGCGTGCGCCTGGGCGTGCGTACCACCGGCTGTAGTGGCCTGGCTTATGTGCTGGAGTTTGTAGACGATACCAATACCGACGACGAGATCTTCGAAGATCACGGCGTCAAGGTGATTGTCGACCAGAAGAGCCTGGTGTATCTCGACGGCACCGAGTTGGATTTCGTCAAGGAAGGCCTCAACGAAGGCTTCCAGTTCAACAATCCCAACACCAAAGGGGAGTGTGGCTGTGGCGAGTCCTTCACCGTCTAACCACTTTGCGCTCTTTGATCTGCCCGAAGGGTTTGAACTGGACAAGGATGAGCTGGCCAGCCGCTATCGTCGGCTGGCAGCCGCCCTGCATCCTGACCGTTTTGCCTCCGGCTCTGAGCGCGACCGCGCTCAAGCCTTGGCCAAAACGGCATTGCTGAACGACGCCTTCGACACCCTGCGCCACGCTACCCGCCGCGCCGAATACCTGCTGAGTCTTAATGGCCTCGAACTGGCCGATGAAAGCCGTACCCTCAAGGACACGGCTTTTTTGATGCAGCAGATGGAATGGCGCGAAGCCCTGATGGACGTGGAAGATGCCGACGGCATCGACACCATGCGCAAAACCATCCTGGCGGCCCGGGCCGAGCTTCATCAGGAATTTGCCGCCCAATACGGGCAGCAGGATTTTGACACGGCCGCCGACACCGTTCGCAAGCTCAAGTTTGTGGACAAAATGCTGATCGAAATTGAGCGGCTGGAAGAATCCCTGCTCGACTACTGACATAGCGAACCTTCATGGCATTACTTCAGATCGCGGAACCCGGTCAAAGCGCCGCCCCTCACGAGCATCGCCTGGCGGTGGGCATTGATCTTGGTACCACCAATTCGCTGGTTGCGGCTGTACGCAGCGGCACCGCCGTTACCCTTAAAGACGAAAACGCCAGGGCCATTTTGCCTTCCGCCGTGCATTACGGTGCCGAGCGCCTGGTTGGGGTAGAGGCCAAAGCCAAGGCGGCGGCGGACCCTGAAAACACCCTTATTTCCGTCAAACGCTTTATGGGCCGCTCCCTTGAGGACATCCAAAAGCGCTATCCCAAACTGCCCTATCGTTTCAGCGCCACCGAAAACGGCCTGCCGCGCATCGAAACGGCCCAGGGCCCGAAGAACCCCATCGAGGTGTCTTCCCATATCCTTGCCGCGCTAAAAGAGCGTGGCGAAGCCGCCCTTGGTGGCGATCTGATGGGCGCCGTTATCACCGTGCCCGCCTACTTTGACGACGCCCAGCGCCAGGCCACCAAAGATGCCGCTGAGCTTACCGGTCTCAAGGTGCTGCGCCTTCTAAACGAACCAACCGCCGCTGCCGTGGCTTATGGCCTGGACTCTGGCCAGGAGGGGGTGATCGCCGTTTACGATTTGGGCGGCGGCACCTTTGATATCTCGATTTTGCGCCTCTCCAAAGGGGTGTTCGAAGTGCTGGCCACCGGCGGTGATACTGCCCTTGGCGGCGACGATTTCGACCACGCCATCGTCGATTGGCTGCGCAGCGAATGGCAACTGGCCGACAAGTTGGGGGTTGTGGCTGAGCGGGCACTGCTGTCTGCCGCTTGTGACGCCAAAGAGACCCTTACCGATGTGCCGAGCACCACCCTGGCGCTGACCCTTGAGGGGCTGCAATATCAGGCCGAGCTTAGCCGTGAGCAGTTCGATGCCCTGATTGAGCCCCTGGTTAAACGCACTTTACTGGCCTGCCGGCGCGCTGTGCGCGACGCCGACGTGGAACTTGGCGAGGTGCAGCAGGTGGTGATGGTTGGGGGCTCGACTCGGGTGCCGCGGGTACGCAGCGCCGTGGGCGAATTCTTCGGCCAGCAGCCGCTAACCAGCATCAACCCCGACGAAGTGGTGGCCATCGGTGCCGCCATTCAGGCCGATATCCTGGTCGGCAACAAGCCCGACAGCGAACTGCTGCTGCTGGACGTCATCCCCCTTTCTTTGGGGCTGGAAACCATGGGCGGCTTGGTGGAAAAAATCGTACCCCGTAACACCACCATTCCGGTGGCGCGGGCCCAGGAATTTACCACCTTCAAAGACGGTCAAAGCGCCATGGCCATCCATGTGCTGCAAGGGGAGCGGGAGATGGTGAAAGACTGCCGCTCTCTGGCTCGTTTCGTGCTGACCGACATTCCGCCCATGGCCGCTGGCGCTGCCCATATCCGGGTGACCTTCCAGGTGGATGCCGACGGCCTGCTGTCGGTCACCGCCATGGAAAAATCCACCGGCCATCAGACCAGCATCCAGGTCAAGCCGTCCTACGGCTTGTCTGACACCGAAGTGGCGGACATGATCCAAGACGCCATGGCCAATGCCAAAGAAGATATGGCGGCGCGGATGCTGGCCGAGCAGCAAGTGGAAGCGCGCCGGGTCAATGAAGCACTGATGGCCGCCCTGGCCGCCGACGGTAGCCGCCTGCTGGACGCCGATGAGCAAAATGCTATTTTGGCGGCGCTCGATACCCTGGCCGATGTGGCCCGGGGCACCGACCCCGACGCCATCAAGAACGCCATTGAAGCGGTGGACAAGGCCAGCGAGCAGTTCGCTGCCCGCCGCATGGATGACAGTATTCGTAAGGCCCTGGCCGGCCATAATGTAGACGAGGTGTAAGATGCCCAAGATTGTATTTCTGCCCCACGCCGAACTGTGCCCTGAGGGCCTGGCGGTGGACGCGGCCAAGGGCGAGAGCATTCTCGATGTGGCCCTCAAGCACGGCATCGAGATTGAGCATGCCTGCGAGAAATCCTGTGCCTGCACCACCTGCCATGTGATAGTCCGTGAAGGCTTTGACTCTTTGGAAGAGTCCGACGAACTGGAAGACGACATGCTGGACAAGGCCTGGGGCCTGGAGCCCGAATCCCGCCTGTCTTGCCAGGCGAGGGTCGCCGATGACGACCTGGTGGTGGACATTCCCAAGTACACCATCAACCTGGCTCGCGAAGAACACTGACAAAAGGCGCCTTGGGCGCCTTTTTTACTGCAGCGAAGGAGAACACCATGGGCCTGAAGTGGACAGACACCCAAGCCATAGGGGAAGCGCTCTATGACCGTGACCCACAACTGGATCCGAAATCGGTGCGTTTTACCGACATGCACCAGTGGATCTGTGAACTGGACGACTTCGACGACGATCCGCAGGGTTCCAACGAGCGCATTCTCGAGGCCATTTTCATGGTCTGGCTGGACGAATTCGACGGTTAATGGCGTATTCGACAACTTGTCATGGGCCTGACATTTCCAGTTGCGATAACTTGGCTTATACTATGCGGCCATTTTAGAACCCTAAACCCTAATTTTGTTGAGGACGGAGCCCCATGGCTGTTCAACGTACCATCTCCATTATCAAGCCTGACGCTGTTGCCAAGAACGTGATCGGCGCCATCTACAACCGTTTTGAGACCACCGGTCTGAAAATCGTTGCCGCCAAGATGCTGCACCTGTCCCGCGAACAGGCTGAAGGTTTCTACGCCGAGCACAAAGAGCGTCCCTTCTTCAAAGCCCTGGTTGATTTCATGACCTCCGGCCCTGTCATGGTGCAAGTGCTGGAAGGCGAAAACGCCGTCCTGAAAAACCGCGAAATCATGGGCGCTACCAACCCGGCTCAAGCCCTGGCCGGCACCCTGCGCGCTGACTACGCTGCCAGCATCGACGAAAACGCCGTGCACGGCTCTGACTCTGAAGAGTCCGCGGCCCGCGAAATCGCCTACTTCTTTACCGAAACTGAAGTTTGCGCCCGCACTCGCTAAGATTGCGCGCATCTTGTCACAAAGGGGGGCTTTGCCCCCCTTTGTTGTATTGCTTGTAAACTGTACAATGCCGGCCCTTGAGCCGTTGTAACCGAGGTCATGCCATGAGCGAAGGCAAAATCAACCTGTTGGACTTGAGCCGCAAGGAACTGCGCGACTTTTTCGCCGAGATGGACGAAAAGCCGTTCCGTGCCGAGCAGGTCATGAAGTGGATCTATCACTTCGGGGTCGACAACTTCGATGACATGACCAACATCAACAAGGTGCTTCGCAATAAGCTCAAAGAGCGTTGCGTCATTGAAGCGCCCATTATTTCCCAGGAGCAGCGCTCTTCTGACGGCACCATCAAGTGGGCGCTCACCGTCTCGGGCGGCCAGGAAGTGGAAGCTGTTTATATCCCGGAAAAAGACCGCGCCACCCTGTGTGTCTCCTCCCAGGTGGGCTGCGCCCTGGAATGCACCTTCTGCTCTACCGCTCAGCAAGGCTTTAACCGCAACCTCAAGGTCAGCGAGATCATCGGCCAAGTGTGGCGTGCCGCCAAAGTGCTGGGCCCACAAGGCAACTCCAACGTCAAACCCATCACCAACGTGGTGATGATGGGGATGGGCGAACCACTTTTGAACATGGCCAACGTGGTGCCGGCCATGGAGCTGATGCTGGACGACCTCGGCTATGGCCTCTCCAAGCGCCGGGTAACCCTGTCCACCTCCGGCGTGGTGCCGGCGCTGGACAAACTGGGCGACATGATAGATGTGGCGCTGGCCATCAGCCTGCACGCCCCTACCGATGAGCTGCGCAACGAGATTGTGCCCATCAACAAGAAGTACAACATCGAGACCTTCCTGACCTCGGTGCGCGGCTACCTGGCGAAATCCAACGCCAACCAGGGGCGGGTCACCGTGGAGTACGTGATGCTCGATCACGTCAACGATTCCACCGATCAGGCCCATGAGCTGGCCAAGTGCCTTAAAGACACTCCGGCCAAAATCAACCTTATTCCCTGGAACCCCTTCCCGGGCGCGCCTTATGGCCGCAGCTCCAATTCCCGCATCGACCGTTTTTCCAAGGTGCTGATGGAATACGGCTTTACCGTCATCGTCCGTAAGACCCGCGGTGACGATATCGACGCCGCCTGTGGCCAGTTGGCCGGTGAGGTGGTAGACCGCACCAAGCGGGTTTTGAAAAAACAGATGCAAGGGCCGGGTATTTCAGTAAAAATGGTGTGAAATCTCAACAGATTACACAGGCTTGATTATGGCGCATCGCCGCACTCGACTCTTCACCGTGACACTCCTGTTACTGGCTGTTGGGGGCTGTGTTACCCAGACCTACGACGGCCAGGGCAACCCGGTCAGCACCAAAGAGTTCGACCCTAAAGCCGCCGCCAAATCCCGCATGCAACTGGGCCTTGCTTACCTTCGTAGTGGTGACTCGGCCCAGGCAAAAATGAACCTGCTCAAAGCCCAGGAATATGCACCCGACATGCCGGACGTGTATTACAGCCTGGGTTATTACTATCAGAGCGTTGGCGAAACCAGCGACGCCGAAGAGGCCTATCGTCGCGCTATCAGCCTTGACCCTGACAACGGCGAAGCCCTCAATAACTTTGGCGCCTTCCTGTGCGGTATCGGCCGTTACGAAGACGCCATTCCCTATTTCCTCAAAGCGGTAAAGGCCAAGGGCTACATCAAAATAGCCGGAGCCTACGAGAATGCCGCTACCTGTTCGCGCCTTGAAGGCAACATCGGCAAAGCCGAGCAATATTACGCCAGCGCCCTAAGCCACGACGGCCGCCGCGCCAGCTCGCTACTGGGCATGTCGGAAGTGCTGTACGACAAAGCAGACTACTCGGGAGCCAAGGGCTACCTGCAGCGTTTTGAAAAAGTGGCCAGACCCAACCCGCAAAGCTTATTTCTTGGCCTAAAAGTCGCCAAAGCAACCGGAGATCGGCAGGGCGTTCAGCAATATGGTGAGGAACTTATTTCAAAATTCCCTGACTCACCATTCAGCCAACAATACCGGAGTAACAAATTCTGATGGCAGAACCAAGCGAAGACCAAATCACGCTTAGTGCCGGCCAGCGTTTAAGACAGGCCCGCGAACAGCGGGGTTGGACATTGGATAACGTCGCCAAGCGACTGAACCTGCGTGCCTCGGTGGTCGAAAAACTCGAACAAGACGACTACGACACCGCCTCTCCCGCGACCTACACCAAAGGCTATATCCGCGCCTATTGCCGGCTTTTGGAGCTGGACGAGAAAATCGTGTTGGCAGAACTCAGCAGCGATCGCCTCAAAAGCCAGACCGAAAGCAACATGCAGAGTTTTTCCAAGCGCACCACCCGGCAAAAATCCGAGAACTGGCTGACCCTTATCACCTGGCTAATCGGCCTGGGATTTGTGGCCATGCTGATTTATTTTGGCTACCAGCAAGCCACCAGCGGCAGCTCTATCGTCAATAAAAGTACGGCACCGGCCACCACCAACAGTGCCGCCATCGCGCCGTCTGGGAGCAACAGCACACCTGCGGCCACGGCTACCGACGACGACGGCGTCGACCTTGGCCAGGGCAGCAGTGATACCCCCGAGCAAGAGCCACAAGACAGCGCTCCGCCTCCGCAGCAGGGTCTCAACCCGGCGCCGGTGCAAAACAGCACTGCCGGTAGCGCCGCGCCCTCACAAACGGCAGCGGCCGAGGCTGCGCCGACAGGCACCCAATCCCAAACCCAGACGCTTGAGATCTCCTTTAAAGGCGATTGTTGGGTTAGAATCGAGGATGCCAGTGGCAAGAGGGTACTGGAAGGGGTGAAAACCGCCGGTCAGTCTTTTACCCTCGATGCCGCCGCGCCCTATACCCTAAGGTTGGGTGCCCCTGAGATGGTAACTGTCCAATACCAGGGCCAACCCGTTGATTTATCGGGCTTCAGAGCCGGCCGCCTTGCCAAGCTGACTCTGCCCCAAAACTAAGGTCGAGTAGAGCCATGCAGCATCAGCCGCCTATCGAGCGCCGCCAGTCCACCCGTATCTACGTAGGCAAGGTGCCTATCGGGGACGGTGCGCCCATCGCGGTGCAATCCATGACCAACACCCGCACCACCGATGTGGACGCTACCGTGGCCCAAATTCAGGCCATCGAGCGTGCCGGCGCCGACATCGTGCGAGTGTCCGTTCCCACCATGGACGCGGCTGAAGCCTTCAAGCTCATCAAGGAGCGTGTCTCTGTTCCGCTGGTAGCCGATATTCATTTTGACTATCGCATTGCCTTGAAGGTGGCCGAATACGGCGCCGACTGCCTGCGCATCAATCCCGGCAACATCGGCAAGGAAGACCGCATCCGCGCCGTGGTAGACGCCGCCCGCGACCGCAACATTCCTATTCGCATCGGGGTTAACGGCGGCTCGCTGGAAAAAGACATCCAGGAAAAATACGGCGAGCCAACGGCCGCCGCCCTGGTGGAATCGGCCATGCGCCATGTCGATATCCTCGATAGGCTCAACTTTGACCAATTCAAGGTGTCGGTTAAGGCCTCCGATGTGTTCCTGGCGGTGGGTGCCTATCGCCTGCTGGCCCAGCAAATTAAACAACCGCTGCACCTGGGTATTACCGAAGCCGGTGGTGCTCGCAGCGGCGCCGTGAAATCGGCCATCGGCCTTGGCATGTTGCTGGCTGAGGGCATTGGCGACACCCTGCGGGTGTCTCTGGCTGCCGACCCGGTGGAAGAAGTCAAAGTGGGCTTTGATATCCTCAAATCCCTGCGCATTCGCTCCCGCGGTATCAACTTCATCGCTTGCCCCAGCTGCTCGCGCCAGGAGTTTGATGTCATCGGTACCGTCAACGCTCTGGAAAACCGCCTCGAAGACATCACCACGCCGCTGGACGTCTCCGTTATCGGCTGTGTGGTTAACGGCCCGGGCGAAGCCCTGGTGTCCGATATGGGCATTGCCGGTGCCACCCGCAAAAGCGGCTACTACGTGGACGGCGAGCGCCAGAAGGAGCGCCTGGACAACGACAACCTGGTGGACGAGCTTGAAGCCCGTATCCGCGCCAAGGTTGCCATGATGAACCAGCGCATCCCCACCAAGAACCAGGACTGACAGGCAGCCTCCGGGCTGCCCAACCCTTTTGATTGCAGAGTTTTTACGTGAAAAGCATCCAAGCCATCCGCGGCATGAACGATTGCCTGCCGAGCCAGTCCCCCTTGTGGCAGTACGTTGAGCAGGCCATCCGCGACACCGTATCGTCTTTCGGGTACAGCGAAATTCGCACCCCCATCGTCGAAAGTACCGACCTTTTCAAACGCTCCATCGGTGAAGTCACCGATATCGTTGAAAAAGAGATGTACAGCTTCGAGGACCGCAATGGCGACAGCCTGACCCTGCGCCCCGAAGGCACCGCCAGTGCGGTGCGCGCCGGTATCGAACATGGCCTGCTGTACAACCAAGAGCAGCGCCTGTGGTACATGGGCCCCATGTTCCGCCACGAGCGCCCGCAAAAAGGCCGCTATCGCCAGTTTCATCAGTTTGGTGTGGAAGCCTACGGCCTTGCCGGCCCTGATATCGACGCCGAAGTGATTTTGTTGTCTGCCACCCTTTGGGAAAAGCTTGGCATCAAAGAGCACGTGACCCTGGAGCTCAACAGCCTGGGCTCTAACGAGGCTCGTGCCAACTACCGCGACGTGCTGATCGCCTTCTTGGAAAAGCACATCGAAGTGCTGGACGAAGATGCCAAGCGGCGCATGTACTCCAACCCGCTGCGGGTCCTGGACACCAAAAACCCCGACATCCAGGCCGTTTTGAAAGACGCGCCGCGCCTGCACGACTACCTGGATGACGACTCCAAGGCTCACTTTGACGGGCTCAAGGCGCTGCTGGACGAAGTGGGTATCCCATACCGCATCAACGAGCGCCTGGTTCGTGGCCTGGATTACTACAACCGCACCGTGTTTGAGTGGGTAACCGACAGCCTCGGCGCCCAAGGTACTGTTTGTGCCGGTGGCCGTTACGACGGCCTGGTCGAACAGCTGGGCGGCAAGGCCACCCAAGGCGTGGGCTTTGGCCTGGGCCTGGAGCGGTTGGTATTGCTGGTTGAAGCGCTGGAGAAAACCCAAAACGTGAAACCGGCGGTAGATGCCTACCTTTGCCCCATGGGCGAAGCGGCAGAGCGCCAGGCTTTTGTACTGGCCGCCAAACTGCGTGGCCAGTTGCCAGAGCTGAGGCTGATGTGCCACTGTGGTGGCGGCAATTTCAAGAAGCAGCTCAAGCGTGCCGACAAGAGCGGCGCCCGTTGGGCCTTGATCCTCGGTGACAACGAGCTGGCCGAAGGCCAGGTAACCATTAAGGATCTGAAAGAAGGCAGCCAGCAAAGCATCAAGATGAACGAACTGGCCAGCCTCCTCGAGCAAAAATAACAAGGATTATCCGGCGTGGAAATTTACAGCACCGAAGAACAACAAGTAGAAGCCATCAAGCGCTTTTGGAAGGAACACGGTAACAGCATTATTGCCGGTACCCTGATTGGCCTGGCCGCCATTTACGGCTGGCACTGGTACAGCGACAGCCAAAAATCGGCCCAGGAAAAGGCCTCTATTGCCTATGCTGCGGCGGTGAAGAAAGTCGACGGTGGCGATCTGGCTGCCGGTGAAAGCTTTATTAAATCCGACGCTGCCGGCCAATATCCCACCTTGATGGCGGCTCGCCTTGCCAAGGAAGCGGTAGAGAAAAACGAGCTGGACAAGGCCCTGGGCTATTTGGACCAGGCTATTGCCCACAGCGATAGCGATACCCTCAAAGCCATTTTCAACCTGCGCAAAGCCCGTGTACAGCTGGCCAAAGGCGATGCCAAGGGCGCCAAGGCGACCGTTGAGCTGGTTAAAAATGCCGCATATAAAGCTCAAGCTCAGGAACTTTTGGGTGATATTGCCGTCAAGGAAGGCGACCTGGCTGCAGCACGCAGTGCCTATCAGGAAGCGCTGGCCGGTCAGGAAGGCTCCCCTGCCTTGCAATTAAAACTCGAATCTCTGGATAGCAAAGGCTAAGCATGAGCGGATGGTCAAAATGGTCGGCCCTGGCCGGCGTGGCGTTGGTTGCCCTGGTGGGGTGCAGCTCCAACGATGAAGTACGTAAGCCTGCCGAACTGGCTCCATTTGACAATAAAGTCAGTGACGACGTGATTTGGAGTACCTCTGTCGGCGACGGCATTGGTTCCTATTTCTCCAACCTCGAACCGGTTTACGCCTACGACAAGATTTTTGCCGCCTCCCGTGAAGGGGTGGTGGAAGCCCTTGACCCGAAAACCGGCGACAAACTGTGGAAGATTGACTTAGGCGAAGCCAGCTCCTTCTTCGGCAACCGCAAAGACATGCGCCTGTCTGGTGGCGTGTCGGCCGGCTTTGGCAAGATCTACATCGGCTCCGAGAACGGCGTGGTCTACGCCCTTGACGAGAAAACCGGCGACATCAAATGGCAGACCAACGTTCCCGGCGAAGCCATGGCTGCCCCGGTACCGGATTCTGGCCTGGTGTTGGTGAACACCACTTCCGGCAAGCTTGTTGCCCTGGAAGAGGGTACCGGCAAGCAAAAGTGGGTGTACGAGCAAACCGTACCTTCACTGAGCCTGCGTGGCGTATCCGAGCCCAGCGTGGTGCAAGGCGCGGCTCTGATTGGCACCCCTGACGGCAAGCTGGCCGCAGTGCTGCTCGACAGTGGCCTGGCTGCCTGGGAGCAGGACGTGTCTCCTGCCAAGGGTGAAAACGCCCTGGAGCTGCTGCGCGACGTAGACGCCACCCCCATCGTGGTTGGCCCGGTGGTGTACGCCGTTGCCTATAATGGTGAACTGGTTGCCATTGACCTGCGCTCAGGCCGCCCGCTGTGGAAACGGGATTACTCTTCCTATCGCTCCATGGCCATTGTCGGTTTTGATTTGATTGTCAGCGATGCCAACAGCACCCTGTACAACATCGACCGCCGCAGCGGCCTTGAGAAGTGGAGCCAGCCGATGCTGCTCAACCGCCGCATCACCGCTCCGGCCATTTTGGGCGACAAAGTGCTGGTAGGCGATTTCGAGGGTTATCTGCACTGGTTTGACAAAAACAGCGGTGAATTGCTGGGCCGTGACGAGATCAACAGCTCCGGTTTGTATGCCCGCCCGGTGGTGGTGGACGGAAATGTCCTGGTACAAAGCCGTGATGGCGATTTGTACATGATTAAGCTGGACTAAGTCCGCCGAAAACGGAACAATACGCGGCCGCATTATGCGGCCGTTTTGCTTTGAGAGGATCATCATGCTTCCCGTAGTGGCCCTGGTTGGGCGCCCCAATGTGGGCAAATCCACCCTGTTCAACCGCCTCACCAACAGCCGTGACGCCCTGGTGGCCGATTACCCCGGCCTCACCCGCGACCGTAAATACGGTCAGGCGCGCTATGGCGAGCATGATTTCATCCTGGTAGATACCGGCGGTATCGAAGGCGACGAAAAAGGCATCGACGCCGCCATGGCCAGGCAATCCCTGCTGGCCATGGAAGAAGCCGATGTGGTGATGTTGCTGGTCGACGCCCGCGACGGCCTCACCGCTGCTGACCAGGCCATTGCCCGCCATATTCGCCAACTTGGCAAGCCGGTGTTCCTGGTGGCCAACAAGGTTGACGGTATCGATGGCGACTCTGCCTGCGCCGAATTCTGGGGCCTGAGCCTGGGCGAAGTGTGGCAAATCGCCGCCGCTCACGGCCGTGGTGTCACCCAGCTGCTGGACAACGCCCTTATTCCGGTCGTGGCCGAACTGGCCCAGGTAGAAGACGAAGCCTCCGAAGCGCTGTCCGATATACTGGGCCAAGAGCTTGTCGATGTCGACGCCATCGAAGACGAAGAAGAAGCCGAAGCCATTCCTTATGCCGACCTGCCGGTCAAAATTGCCATCGTTGGCCGCCCCAACGTCGGTAAATCCACGCTCACCAACCGCATTCTCGGTGAAGAGCGGGTGGTGGTATTTGACATGCCTGGCACCACCCGCGACTCCGTTTACATTCCCATGGAGCGCGACGGCAAGAACTACATCATCATCGACACCGCCGGGGTGCGCCGCCGTGGCCGCATTGACGACACCGTCGAAAAATTCTCCGTGGTCAAAACCCTGCAGGCCATCGAAGATGCCAACGTGGTGCTGCTGACCATGGATGCCCGCGAAGGCCTGTCTGACCAAGATCTCAACCTCCTGGGCCACGTGCTCAACGCCGGCCGCGCCCTGGTGCTGGTGGTGAACAAGTGGGACGGCCTGAGCGTTGAAGACCGTGAAGAGATAAAACGCGAGTTGGACCGGCGCCTGGGCTTTATCGATTTCGCCCGGCTGCACTTTATCTCCGCCCTGCACGGTTCTGGCGTCGGTAACCTCTTTGAATCGATAAGCGAAGCCTTTGCTTCTGCCACCCAGCGGGTGTCTACCTCCAAGCTGACCCGTATTTTGCAAATGGCCCAGGACGACCACCAGCCGCCGCTGGTGTCCGGCCGCCGCGTTAAACTCAAATACGCTCACGCCGGGGGCTACAACCCGCCGAGGATCATCATCCACGGCAACCAGGTAGAGAAGCTGCCCCAGTCCTACAAGCGCTATTTGATGAACTACTACCGCAAGTCATTGCAGGTGATTGGTACCCCCATCCATGTGGAGTTCCAGGAAGGGGACAACCCCTACGCCGGTAAGAGAAACTCTCTTACTCTGACTCAGCAACGTAAGCGTAAGCGGTTGATGAAATTCATAAAATCCAGAAAGAAATAACAGAAGGCGCCTTAGGGCGCCTTTTCTTTTGGCCGGTCTTGCCCTTATGCTGGCGCAATACCTACCCGTGAAGGACCCACCATGATCACTTTAAAAACCGTGGAAGCTGGCAAGCTGCGCCACAGTATCGACGTTGAAGATTTCAATACCCTCTTTACCGACGTACCGGCCAACCTCGGCGGCGATGGCACCGCCCCTGACCCCCACGACTACTTTGATCTCTCCCTCGGCGCCTGCAAGGCCTTGACCATCTTCCTGTACGCCCGCCACAAACAGCTGCCCCTGGAAAAGCTCACCGTCACCGTGAGCCGTGACGACAGCCAAGAGCGCAAGGGCCTCTACCAGCTCAGCGTCACCCTGGCCCCAGAAGGGGACTTGAGCGACGAAGACAAAGCCAAACTGGTGGAAATAGGCGAACGCTGCCCCATCCACAAACTGATGACCAGCACCGAAGTGCGCATTGAAACGGCGCTGGCCTAAATAACAAAAAAACCGGTAATGCCGGGTTTTTTGTGCCTGTATCAAAAGGCAATGCGCATTTTGAGGAGGGTTCACCAGAGCATAAAACGATGCAGGCGAAGGCGGGTCCGGTGGGTTCTTGAAGCGTCGCGAGCGACGCCAGAACAAGGCGGGGGTCTTTGAAAAAGCGCAGTTCGAGTAAATGAGCGTTTAACGCCGTATCGGCAAGCCTGGAGTTTTATCAGCGGGCTTTCGCGCGTAGCGAGGGAAATCGAGACAAGGCGGAAGCCTCCGAAAAAGCGCAGTTCGCGTAAATGAGCACTTTGAGGAGGGTTCACCAGAGCATAAAACGATGCAGGCGGAGGCGGGTCCGGTGAGTTCTTGAAGCGTAGCGAGCGACGCCAGAACAAGGCGGGGGTCTTTGAAAAAGCGCAGTTTACACAGAGTAAATGAGCATTTTGAAAAGACCCCCAACGCGGTTATGGCGAGCGCAGTAGCTTCAAACCCGGGGAATTTGCTGGGTGATACAGTGGATGTTGCCTCCCCCCAGCAGTATCTCCCGGGCATTCACTCCGGTAATGAGATACCCCGGAAAGAGGTCGGCCAGCTGTGCGGCTACTTGGTCGTCTTTGGCAGGGTCCAGTAGCGGAAACACCACCTGCTTGTTGGTGATAAGGAAGTTGGCGTAGGAGCCGGCCAGGCGAGCGCCGCCCATGCGGTTCATGCCGCCGGAGTCGTCGATGCCGCTGGCTTCTTCTTCGGTCAAATACAGCGGGCCCGGCATCGGCAGCTTGTGTACCACCAAGCGGCGGCCTTTGGCGTCGGTGGCTTCGCACAGGATGCGGTAGGCTTCCTGGGAGCTGTCATATTGCTCGTCGGCCGGGTCGTCGCACCAGGTCATGGCCACCACGCCAGGGGCGATCACCTGCATCAGGTTGTCCACGTGGCCAGTGGTTTCGTCCTGGAATACGCCGCGCGGCAACCAAATCACCTTTTCTACGTTGAGGTAGTGCTTGAGCAGCTGTTCCAGCTCATCTTTACCCAGGCCTGGGTTACGGCCGGGGCTTAGCAGGCACTCCTCGGTGGTGTAGAGGGTGCCTTCGCCATCCACGTGGATGGCGCCACCTTCCATGACGATGGGCGCTTTATAGACGCTGTCACCGTAAATTTCGCAGACTTTACGGGCCACGGCATTGTCGTTGTGCCAGGGGAAATACAGGCCGTAGGTCAGGCCGCCCCAGGCGTTGAACTGCCAGTCGATTCCGCGGCGCACGCCCATATCATTCACCACGTAGCTGGGGCCGGTGTCGCGCAGCCAGGCGTCATCGGTGCTCATTTCCACCACCCGAATTTGCGGCGGCAGTTGGCGCCGGGCGTTGGCGTATTGGCTGCTGGACACCACCATGGTCACCGGGGTGGTTTGGCTGATGGCACTGGCCACTTCGCTAAAGGCGCGCTGGGCCGGTTTGGCGCCAAAGCGCCAGTTGTCGGAGCGCTCCGGCCAGGCCATCCACACCCCCTCGTGGGGCTCGAACTCTGCCGGCATACGAAAGCCGTCTGCGGCCGGCAGGGTGGCAATTTCAAAACTCATCAGTGCTCTACCTTGCCGTCCAGGGTCAGAAGGTTGCGGTACAAAGCGGGGCGGCGGTCGCGGAATAGGCCCCAGGCCTCGCGCTGGTAGCGAATTTTTTTCAGATCGAAGCTGTGTACCAGCACCGTTTCTTCGTCGCGGCCGGCTTCTTCTACCTTGGCGCCGGTGTGGTCGCTGATAAAAGACGAGCCAAAGAAGCGAATTTCAGTGGCGGTGCGCACGCCCTTTTCCACGCCGATACGGTTGGAGGCAATCACCGGCATGCAGTTGGCGGCAGCGTGGCCCTGCATCACCCGCTGCCATTGGCCGGCGCTGTCCAGCTCGGGCTGGCTGGGCTCGGAGCCGATGGCGGTGGGGTAGAACAGCATTTCGGCGCCCATCAGCGCCATGGCGCGGGCCGCTTCCGGGAACCATTGGTCCCAGCAGATGGCGATACCAATCTTGGCGTAGCGGGTGTTCCACACCTTAAAGCCGGTGTCGCCGGGGCTGAAGTAGTACTTTTCCAGGTAGCCGTCGCTGTCCGGAATGTGGGCCTTGCGGTAGACGTCCATCAGGCTGCCGTCGGCGTCGATCACCACCAGGGAGTTGTAACGGGCCACGCCGCTGCGCTCGAACCAGGAGAAGGGGATCACCACGGCAAGCTCTTTAGCCAGCTGCTGCAGGCGTTTGACGGTGGTGTTTTCGTCCAGGCTGGTGGCCAGGGCATGGAAGTCTTCGTTCACTTCGATGCAGAAGTAGGGCAGCTCGAACAGCTCCTGGATCAACACGATCTGCGCGCCTTTGGCGGCGGCCTGGCGCACCAGGGCTTCGGCCTTGGCAACGTTCGCTTCTTTGTCCCAGCTGCAACTCATCTGGGTGGCGGCAACAACAACCTGATCCATAAAAGATTCCTTACGCAAAACACATCAAAGAGACAACTATAGAACCTGATACCGAACGAGCCCTGATGGGCCTGCCGACAGCAACGGCTGCTGGCGCCAAAAGGATAAAAGAAAGGCGCGTTTTATAGGGCCAGAAAAGAAGCCGGTCAAGCGCTATTTTTGCATTAAAAAAAGCCCCGTTGTGGGGCTTTGTAAAGCTGCCTTTGCAGTGGCCATTTTTACTGGCCTGGCAGTAAGTTAGCTCGGGCTTTTGCCGGTAACGGAGGTGTTAATTACCCCGTCTTTTACCCGCACCCTAAGGGCGCTGCCTGCCTCAACATTTTGGATGCTGTCTACCACCTGGCCGTCCGCGCTTTGGGCGATGGCATAACCGCGCCCCAGTGTGGCCAGCGGGCTCACTAGATTGAGCTTGTCGATAAGCCGTAGTTGCCCCTGGCGCTGGCGATACAAATAGCCCTTTAGCTGCTGGCCAAGGGCTTGTTGCAACTGCGCCAGTTGTTGCTGGTGCTGGGTAAGGCGCTTACCGGGGTGCTGATGGTTAAGGCGGGCGTCCAATAGCTTAAGGGGCTGCTGCTGTTGAGCCACCAGCCTTGGCAGGGCGCGGCGCAGCCGCTCTTTTAGCTCGTCGAGCTTTTGGCTGTCGCGCTCAAGCTTGCGCTCGGGGGACTGGCGATAAAGGCGCTGAGCCAATGCCTCAAGGCGGGCCCCTTGCTGGCGCAGCTGGCTTTGCCCAAGCAGCGAAAGACGCTGGGCAAGTTCGGCAAAGCGGTCTTTGATAAGCCCGGCCTGGCTTGATACCAACTCGGCGGCGGCCGAAGGGGTCGGGGCGCGAAGGTCGGCCACAAAGTCGCTGATGGTCACATCGGTTTCGTGGCCCACGGCGCTCACTACCGGAATGGCGCTTTGGGCTATGGTGCGGGCCAGCTGCTCGTCGTTAAAGCTCCACAAGTCTTCGAGGCTGCCGCCGCCGCGGCCAAGGATCAGCACGTCTACCTCGGCCCGCTGGTTGGCGGCGATAAGCTGCTGGCAAAGCTGGGCGGCCGAGCGCTCCCCCTGCACTTGGGCGGGGTAGAGCACCACTTCCAAGAAGGGCGCCCGGCGTTTTAGCACGTTCAAGATATCGTGCACGGCGGCCCCCGAGGGAGAGCTAATCACCCCGATGCGTTTGGGGTGGGCGGGCAGGGGGCGTTTGCGCTCATTGCTAAAGAGGCCTTCGGCGGCCAGCTTCATTTTCAGGGCGTCAAACTGCTGCTTGAGCATGCCGTCACCAGCGGGCTCCATAAATTCCACCACCAACTGGTAGTTGCCACGCGGCTCGTAAAGGGTAGGACGGGCCCGCACCAGCAGCTGCATACCGTCCTGGGGGCGGAAGGTCACGCCGTTGTTTTTGCCCTTGAACATGGCGCAGGTAACCTGGGAGCGGTCGTCTTTAAGGGAGAAGTACCAGTGCCCCGAGCCATAGGCCTTGAAGTTAGACAGCTCGCCGCTCAGCCACACTAGGCCGAGGTTGTCTTCCAGCAAGTAGCGAACCTGGGTGTTGAGTTGGGTTACCGAATAGATTTGGCGCATGGCCTGCCCCTTTAAAACTTTGGCGCAGTCTACCAGATGCAAAAACCATTTGCCCAAAGGCAAACTCGACGCTAGAATGCCGCGGCAACACCTATACCAGGTCCCTTCCACTTATCCATCGGTGAGGCTGTTGCCATGCTACGCGTTATCAAAGAAGCATTGACGTTCGACGACGTCCTCCTGCTCCCCGCACATTCCCAAGTACTGCCCAATACGGCCGACCTGCGCACCAAGCTGACGCGCAAAATCGAGCTGAACATCCCGATGGTTTCTGCAGCCATGGACACCGTAACTGAAGCCAACCTGGCTATTGCCCTGGCTCAGGAAGGCGGCATCGGTTTTATCCATAAAAACATGAGCATCGAACAGCAGGCCGAAGAAGTGCGCAAGGTCAAACGCTACGTGGCCGGTATGGTTACCGACCCTGACTGCGTCTCTGCCGACCACACCATCACCGACGTGCTGCGCCTGACCGAAGAAAACGGCTATGCCGGTTTCCCGGTGGTGTCCAAGTCTGGCGAACTCGAAGGCATCATCACCGCCCGTGACGTGCGCTTTGTCACCGACCACGGCCGCAAGGTCTCTGAGGTGATGACCCCCAAAGAGAAGCTGGTCACCGTCAAGGTGGGCACCTCTCGTGAAGAAGTGCAGCGCCTGATGCAGCAGCACCGGGTCGAAAAAGTGCTGGTGGTGGACGACAGCTTCCACCTCAAGGGCCTTATCACCGTTAAAGACTTCCAAAAAGCCGAGCGCAAACCCAACGCCTGTAAAGACGAGCGTGGCCGCCTGCGCGTAGGCGCCGCTGTGGGCGCCGGTAGCGGTAACGAAGAGCGCGTTGCCGCTCTGGTCGCCGCCGGTGTTGACGTGCTGCTGATTGACTCGTCCCACGGTCACTCCGAAGGCGTATTGCAGCGTATCCGCGATACCCGCAAAGCCTTCCCCGAGGTGCAAATCATCGGTGGTAACGTCGCCACCGCCGCTGGCGCCCTGGCGCTGGTAGAAGCGGGCGTAGACGCCGTGAAAGTGGGCATTGGCCCCGGCTCTATCTGTACTACCCGTATTGTCACCGGTGTTGGCGTGCCGCAGATCACTGCCGTATCTGACGCCGTAGAAGCCCTGGAAGGCACCGGTGTGCCGGTGATTGCCGACGGCGGCATTCGTTTTTCTGGCGACATCTGTAAAGCCATCGCCGCCGGCGCCCACTGCGTTATGGTTGGCGGCATGCTGGCCGGTACCGACGAAGCTCCCGGTGAAATTGAGCTCTACCAAGGCCGCGCCTTTAAATCCTACCGCGGCATGGGCTCCCTGGGCGCCATGACCAAAGGCTCAAGCGACCGCTATTTTCAGACCGACAACGCCGCCGACAAGCTGGTGCCAGAAGGCATCGAAGGGCGCGTACCTTATAAAGGCAAGGTCAAGGACATCATCCACCAGCAGATGGGCGGCCTGCGCTCCTCCATGGGTTTGACCGGTAACGGCACCATCGACGACATGCGCACCAAGGCGCAGTTTGTCAAAGTCACCAGCGCCGGTATGGGTGAGTCCCACGTCCACGACGTGACCATCACCAAAGAAGCCCCCAACTACCGCAGCTCCTAAGTTACGGCGCCGGCCTAGGCCGGCGCTTTTATTTTTATCGTTTTGACACACGCAGGGCCAAAATGACCAAGAACATCCACGAAAGCCGCATCCTTATCCTGGATTTCGGTTCCCAGTACACCCAGCTTATCGCCCGCCGCATCCGTGAGATTGGCGTTTACTGCGAGCTGTGGGCCTGGGATGTGAGCGAAGAAGACATCCGCGAATTCGCCCCCAACGGCATCATCCTCTCCGGCGGCCCCGAGTCTGTGCACGCCGATGGCAGCCCCCGCGCCCCCGAGTATGTTTTTAACGCCGGTGTACCGGTGTTCGGCATCTGCTACGGCATGCAGACCATGGCCCACCAACTGGGCGGCAGCGTTGAAGGCTCCATGGAGCGCGAATTTGGCTACGCCCAAATCGAACTGCTGACCGACTCCAAGCTCACCCAGGGCATCGAAGATGCCATTGGCGCCGAAGGCCGCGCCCTGCTGGACGTGTGGATGAGCCACGGCGACAAAGTAGTGGCCATTCCTGAAGGCTTTGAAACTGTCGCCAAAACCGACAACTGCCCGTTCGCCATCATGGCCAACGAGCAAAAGCGTTTTTACGGCGTGCAGTTCCACCCCGAAGTCACCCACACCCGCCAAGGCAAACGCCTGCTCGAGCACTTTGTGCTGGATATTTGCGGCTGTGACGCCCTCTGGACCCCAAGCGCCATCATCGAAGACGCCGTGGCCCGCATCAAAGAGCAAGTGGGCGACGACGAAGTCATTCTCGGCCTTAGCGGCGGTGTGGATTCGTCCGTGGTGGCCATGCTGGTGCACCGCGCCATTGGCGACAAGCTCACCTGTGTGTTCGTTGACAATGGCCTGCTGCGCCTCAACGAAGGCGAGCAAGTGATGGAGATGTTCGGCGACCACTTCGGCCTTAATATCATCAAAGCCGACGCCGAAGAGCGCTTCCTGAGCGCCCTTGCTGGCATCGACGAGCCGGAAGCCAAACGCAAAACCATCGGCCGGGTGTTCGTGGAAGTGTTCGACGAATACGCCAAGAGCATGAAAAACGCCAAATGGCTGGCCCAGGGCACCATCTACCCCGACGTTATCGAGTCTGCCGCCTCCAAGACCGGCAAGGCCCATGTGATCAAATCCCACCACAACGTCGGCGGCCTGCCCGAAGACATGAAAATGGGCCTGGTCGAACCGCTGCGCGAACTCTTCAAAGACGAAGTGCGCAAAATCGGCCTGGAACTGGGCCTGCCCTACGACATGCTCTACCGCCACCCCTTCCCGGGGCCGGGCCTGGGCGTGCGGGTGCTTGGCGAAGTCAAAAAGGAATACTGCGACCTTCTTCGCCGCGCCGACGCCATCTTCATCGAAGAGCTGCACAAGGCCGATCTGTACCACAAAGTCAGCCAGGCCTTTGTGGTGTTCCTGCCGGTACGCTCCGTGGGCGTCATGGGCGATGGCCGCAAGTACGACTGGGTTGTCAGCTTGCGCGCCGTTGAGACCATCGACTTTATGACCGCCCACTGGGCCCACCTGCCTTACGATCTGCTGGGCAAGGTGTCTAACCGCATCATCAATGAAATTGATGGCATCAGCCGCGTCGTTTACGACATTTCTGGTAAGCCGCCGGCGACGATTGAGTGGGAGTAATCCTGCCAATAGAAAACCCGTCGAAAGGCGGGTTTTTTATTGGATGTGTGGGCGGGGCCGCTGTTCTTTTCGACGTTGTTTGGAAGCTGATGATTCCTTTATTGCCGGTAATACTCGGGCCGTCCTGGCCCTCGTCCCTGCTCTCCGATGTTCAAATCTGTTCCTGACAGATTTGTCGCAGTGGCGGGTGAGGGACTTTGCACCGCCAAGCGGGCTTTTTATGGGGCTTTGCGGCTGGTTTGGGTGTCCTTTTCGGGGTGTTTTAACGCTGGTGATTCCTTTATTTGCCGGTTCTCGCACCGGCAGGCGAGGCGCTTTGTTTTCGCACAAAGTGCCCAAAGGCACCGCCCATGTTACGCGATATCCTCATTTCTAGTCGTTTACCGCTGACCGCTCCACACGCGTTCCTGACGCGTCTTCCGCTCTTTCGGCATCCTTGCCTCAAGTCAGCTCCCACTCCTGACAACGAGGCGCTCCACTTAACGGGCTCCGGGGGCTCACCAGCAGGATATGAATGTAGGAAATAAGATCTGCTGCTTCGTTACTTTGCTTGTAAGCTATTGATATTAAAGAAAGCTAAAGGTGGGCGTCCTGCTGAGCCCCTTGATTTTTCACGAGGCGGGTTTATGGAGACGGAATTGTTTTTTGAATTATCCTATGCCGAGGCGACCTATCAACTGAGCGATCATTTTCCGCTGTGGATCCAGTTAAAAACAGACAATGATAGGCCCAGGCTGGATCGTTCCATGGGGATGCTGCGTGCTGGTGGCCTCGGGCAACCGCGTCCCAACCCGTATTCATCCGCGACGTTGTTTTCCCATCACGGGAAACAGGGGGGAACTCCCGCCCGATTCCCGTTATCTAAGAACGATAAAGTTGAACAATTTTTGTATACTACGGGCCGCGTTGAGCGGCTGAAAAACTAACGTATTGATTTTTAAATATCATCTTTTCTCCTGTTTCATCACTGACTAAGATAAGAGAAAAGAAAGGACTCTTCATGGCAACTGCATACGCACAAGTTAATCCAAACCTGCTTCGGTGGGCGCGGGAACGCGCAGATCTCACCCTTGCTATGCTTGCGAAAAAGTTGCACACCACGGAAGACAAAGTGGACGCGTGGGAAAGCGGTACAAAGCCCATTACGATACGCAAGGCCATGGAACTGGCTGAGAAAACTTATGTGCCCTTTGGATTTTTATTTTTACATGAACAGCCAAAAGAGACGCTGTCCATTCCGGATCTGCGTACGGTGGACAGTGAGCCGGTAAGAAAGCCCAGTGCAGAGCTACTCAAAGTGGTGCAAACCACACTCACAAAGCAAGCCTGGTATAAAGACTACGCTCTGGAGCAGGCCCAATCTCCTTTGCCGTTCGTCGGACGTTTTACGACAACAACGCCTGTCGCCACCATCGTTGATGACATGCGCCAGGTGCTGGGCGTGCCGCCGCACCCGACGCGGGGAAATTGGGAGGATTACCATAAGGCGTTGATCGCGCGTATTGAAGCCGTTGGGGTATTGGTGATCCGCCAGGGCCACTTGGGACATCACACGAAACCGCTCTCTGTGACTGAATTTCGCGGCTTTGCTATTGCGGATCCTGTTGCACCGGTGATCTTTATTAACCTCGCGGATGCCCCCGTGGCACGGTTGTTTACGCTTATCCATGAATTGGCACACATTTGGATTGGGCAAAGTGGTGTTTCTGACGGGGCCGATACGAGCCACAGACAAGAGGAAGTACTGTGTAATGCCGTGGCGGCTGAGTTTCTGGTGCCGGGCGAAGAGTTTCGTGCACTGTGGCAGCCTGCGGAGGACTGGAAAGAGAATTTAGGGCCGTTAGAAGCCCATTTTCATGTGAGCCAATGGGTCTTAGCGCGACGGGCACTGACCTTGAATTTTATTACAACCTACGACTATCACCGCTTTATTGCCTGGTTGAAAAAGCAATACGATGAGCGGGAGCGCACGGGACGCGGGCCGAGTTATTATGTGACGCTGAAAAGCCAAACCAGCGAGCGATTAGCGCGGGCAGTGCTCTCTGAAACCGCCAGTGGCAATGTGTTGTTACGCGATGCAGGTCAGCTATTAGGGATGAAGCCAGATAAAATCGCCACGTTTGCGAAAGGATACGAGCGTTGAATTATTTGATGGATGCAAATACGTATATTCAAGCGAAAAACGTGTATTACAACATGGACTTTTGCCCCGCCTTCTGGGACTGGTTGGAAAAGCAGTTTCAAGCGGGACAAGTCATGAGTATTGATAACGTGTATCTTGAGTTAACCGACTCGACCGATACCTTATCGCAATGGGCCAAGGCACATCAGGCGCATTTTATCTCGGTGGCCGATACGGCGACGCAAGCGACATTTACTGACATCGCCAACTATGTGGTGTCGCTGAAAGGTAAATCACCGGTGGATATTGCCAATTTTCTCAGTAAAGCTGATCCGTGGCTCATCGCCAAAGCTGTCACGACAGGGGCGACGGTGGTGACGCACGAAAAGGTGGTGGATGCTGCCAGTAAAAAAGTCAAAGTCCCCAACATTTGTCAGCAATTCAACGTAAGTTATATAAACACCTTCCAGCTGCTCACGCAGTTACAAGCACAGTTTGTGCTTGGCAACTAAGCCCCTGCTGAGGGTAACACTAGGATGAAGCACAATGCATGGACCGCGGTCCTTAAGATTGTCGACAATGAAATCGTGCGAAAATCCACGCGCTGTCACAATGTGCATACCAATGAAGTAAAACACCCCTAGGATAGGAAATAGCGCCGCTACGCCCTAGGTTTTGGTATTGGATATAATGTCTTCTTTGCGCTGTTGGGGCCAAAATCGTGGTTGAAGGTACATTTCCCCGGCGTTGTTTCCCAAATCCATTGAACCAATCTGTTTGACCGTGATCCGATCCCTCGACTTTAAATGGGACACCCACTTTGAGTTCTTATCTAGATCAGTGGCTAGATGGTGGCTGATCGTTGAAACACGCTTGGTGTTGCGCCAGCCAGTGCAAAAGACCTCCGATCTCTGCAACCGTACCACTGGTTTTTTCAATTAGTGCGGTTGCTTTTGCTAACTTTGGTGAGGCAGCAGCAAGAACCTCAGCATGAATCTGTTCGACTGTTTGAACCCCAAAAAGACTGACATAATAACGCTCAGCTTCGGGTATCAAGTGTTTTACCTGGTAAGTTTTACCTGTACCCCACTTTCCAGTGACTAGAACTGCGTAGCTTGGTGCTTCCAGAGCTTGGTAGTAGCTGAGGTAATCAGCTAAATGTGTTTGTTTTGACATTTTGCCACCGTCCCTGGTTTTCGATTGAGTATAAATAACTCGAGGTTTGCCTGTTTTTGGCTTGGTTATTCTAAGTAGCATCTGAAGTAGCGCCTTAAACACTCAAACCTCCATCCTTTGACATAGTGGCTCTTCCAGAGCGGAAAAGTCCATATATGATGCAACCGCCTCCAGCCACATCCTCAATGAGATAAATGACACAAGCTGCGTCGTTAGTTTTCTAAGATTTTCGGTCAGCGAGTGGATTTGGAACGAAGCCTCGTTGGCAGCCTTGGCGCTGTACTTGGATATTGGGCTCATGGTGCCCCTTTCAGTGGAGCTCTGAACCGCCCGACTGGGCAACAACTTCGGTGGGAATGATAGGGGCCGCCGAGGTTTGAACATCGGAGTCAACGACGATGGCCCGCAGGGCGAAGGCAATGGATGGCCTGAGTAAACCCGGTATCTAAAGTCAGCGCCCGATAAGGCCACCTTCCGCATTTTTACTTTCCCATCATTCCCGTAAGCCGCTGCCTGATATTAATCGCAGCACTCAAGCCCCAACCCTAAAAATATCGAGAGGAACAGGGGCTGAGTGCCAAAGCCCAAAGTGGTGGCTGTAATAGTGGCAAGGTACAGCTTGCTTTCTGTTGGCGACGGCAATGTGTGCCGTATTACAGCCCAACCCCTCTTTTGCCGTCGTAAGCGCTAAACGCCAGACGCTGTCATCGATACAATTGCAGGTAAGGGCATATGGCTTCTGCCATTCTGGTGTCTGGCTTTTTTCAATCAGCGCCAGCTCAATGGCCTTCGTTTCTCGTGGCTTATCCAACTTCACCGATGCCATTAAGCCCCAAAAGGTCAGGGCCGTGATCAGCAGGGCGCTGAGTAGGATAAGGGTGCGGGTGAGTGCTGCTTTCATGGCCGTCCTTGGGGTGGCGTGCTGCTGTTTACCTTATCAGCAAAAGCCCCATAAAAATCAACCCTGATTACGGTGTAAAGCGCGTTTGGCCACAGGCGAAAGTGGCTTTGCTGTTACTTCCCTTCAATCGCTGCCAACACCTGCTGGGCCCTTTGTGAGAGTGGCCATTGGGCGCGGTGGATAAGCCAGAGTTTGTCTGTTACCTGGGCGCTAAGGGGCATCACTTGAATATGCGCTTGGCGGGGAAAGGCTTGGCGGGCAAAGCGGGGTAGCACGGTAAAGCCAAGGCCTCTTGCTACCGGTTCAAGGATAAGGCTTATCTGGTTGATAAAACCATGACAGGGCAGGGCGGCGGGGCCTGGGCTACCGGGAAAGGCCCGGGCCAGCAAGCGTGTGGCCATGGCCTGGCCGTCGGGGTGGTCGATAAAACCAAGGGCCTTTAGCCCCTCCCAACCGCTTACCTTGGCGGCCTTCGGCAGTACCAGCTCCAGGGGCTCTTCGGCAAAGAGGCGGGCAGCGATCTGCGGGCTGTCAGGCTTTTGGGTCACCAGGCCCAGCTCAAAGCGGTTGTCCAGCACGGCCAAAAGCACCTCGGTATCGGGGGCGAAGCGGTAGTGGATATGGCAGCCGGGGTGCTGTTGTTGCCAGTCCAAGAGTTTTGGGTAGAGATAAAGGCCAATGCTGCCGGGGCTGATGAGGGTCAGCTCGCCGCTGGCTGCCGGATCGTCCGCCAGGCGGTGGGCTAAGAGGGCGTCGGCCTGCACCAAGGTTTGGTGGTAATCCAAAAGTGCAAGGCCAGCCGGGGTCAGCTCTACCCGGCGAGGGTGGCGCACCAGTAGCGGCCCCAGTTGGTTCTCCAGGTGCTTGATATGCTGGCTGACGGCGGCTTGGGTGAGGTTCAGCACTTCTGCGCTGCGGGTAAAGGTGCCCTCTGCTGCCAGGGTGGCAAAGGAGCGGAGCCATTGGGGATTAATCATTAGGATATTTTATAAAAACTATAAGTTGGCCTTGGTTCTTATTATACCGATTGGGCCTTAGGCTGGTGCTCCTCAAACCAAGGAGCCGTTATGCAAACCTATCCACGCAGCTTTTCCCATATTGGCCTGTCGGTGACCGATCTCGACGCCGCCGTGAAGTTTTACACCGAGGTACTGGGCTGGTACCTCATCATGCCCCCCACCACCATCACTGAAGACGACAGCGCCATTGGCGTGATGTGCACCGACGTGTTCGGCGCCGGTTGGCAGTCTTTTCGCATCGCCCACCTTTCTACCGGCGACCGCATCGGCGTGGAGATCTTCGAATTCCGGGGCGCCGAGAAGCCGCAAGACAACTTTGAATACTGGAAAACCGGGGTCTTTCACTTTTGCGTGCAAGACCCTGACGTTGAAGGCCTAGCCGCCAAGATTGTCGCCGCCGGCGGCAAGCAACGTATGCCGGTGCGCGAATACTTCCCCGGCGAAAAGCCCTACCGCATGGTGTATATGGAAGACCCCTTCGGCAATATCCTCGAGATTTACAGCCACAGCTACGAGCTTACCTACAGCGCCGGTGCCTACAACTAACCCCAGCCGCCCTCGGGCGGCTTTTCCTTTTTGATTCTTCTATTTGAGTGAAAACACCTTTCACTGCCGGTGGCTTTAGCCGGGGCTGGCTGCCGTGGTTAAATGGCCGGCTGCTATACCCTGGCCGCCTTGGCCGGGGCCGCGTTTTTTGCGTAAGAGGAATGGAATGTGAGCACCCCCAACCACCGCGCCGAGGGCGATTCCCGGCTGCCGCTGCTGGCTCTTGCCATGGGCGCTTTTGGCATAGGCACCACCGAGTTCTCGCCCATGGGCCTGCTGCCGCAAATTGCCGATGGGGTAGGGGTGTCTATTCCCACTGCCGGTATGCTGATCAGCGCCTACGCCGCCGGGGTGATGGTGGGCGCGCCGTTCATGACCCTCTTTATGAGCCGCTTTGGCAAGCGCCCGGCGCTTATTTTGCTGATGGCCATCTTCACCCTTGGCAATATCATCAGCGCCCTGGCCCCCGATTACCTCTCGCTGCTGGCCGGGCGCATCATCACCAGCCTTAACCACGGCGCCTTCTTTGGCCTGGGGGCGGTGGTGGCCGCCAATCTGGTGCCAGCCAATAAAAGGGCCAGCGCCGTGGCCACCATGTTTATGGGGCTCACCATCGCCAATATTGGCGGGGTGCCGGCGGCCACCTGGATAGGCCAGCACCTGGGCTGGCGCCTGGCCTTTGTGATCTCCGCAGGCCTTGGGGTGCTGACCATGCTGGCGCTGCGTTTTGCCTTACCTATGGGCCGTCCCGGGCAAAAGCCCGATATTAAAGCCGAGCTTAAGGTGCTGACCCGCCCGGCCGTGCTCACCGCCCTTGCCACCACCGTAATGGGAGCAGGGGCCATGTTCACCCTCTACACCTACATCGCCCCGGTGCTGGCCACTCTCACCGGCGCTGGCGACGGCTTTGTAGCAGTGGTGCTGGTGCTGATTGGCGTCGGCTTTACCCTTGGCAATATCGTCAGCGGCCGCCTGGCGGACTGGTCTTTAACCGGCGCTGCGGCAATCTTCTTTATTGCTCTGGTCGCGCTGATGCTGCTCACCCCGGTTTTGGTAACCGGCAAGGTCAGCGCCATGGTGTTCTTTGTGCTGTGGGGGGCCGCCTCTTTTGGGATTGCGCCGCCGGTGCAAATCCAGGTGATGCAGGTAGCCGCCAAGGCGCCGGGGCTGGCTTCATCGGTCAATATCGGTGCCTTTAACCTGGGTAATGCCTTAGGCGCTGCCCTTGGGGGCGCCGTTATCAAGCTGGGCCTCGGCTACGCTATGGTGCCCATCGCTGGCGGCCTTTGCGCCCTTGTGGGTCTGGCCCTGGTGGCCCTAAGCCACCGCCACGCCAAAGCCGCCGCGCCGGCGCTGGAATAAACAAAGCCGCCCTTGAGGCGGCTTTTTTGTAGCGGCTGAATAACCCTCGAAGAAAGCATTTACTGAGACTTGTGTCTGTTTTTTGAACATTGGTTTTGGTGCTTTGCCGTTACAAAAAAGAGAAGGAAAAAGCAGCGAGTTTGTTTATAGTAGGCAAATTCAGAATGACTTCTGAATATAATGACAATGTAGGTTGGCAGGGAGGCTGACATCGTGGTGACGCACTGCGGTTGGGCCCAACTGCCGCAGAATGAGAACGCCATGAAAAAATTGATCATTCCCCTGAGTGTGATCGCCTTGCTTGCCGGTTGTACTTCAGCTACCCGCGAAACGGTGAATACACTCCCCAAAGCCACTCCCAAAGTCAGCCCAACCCTCGCGGCTCCCGAGCAACTCGGCCTTAAAAGGGTTGTTGCCATCGCCCGTTTTAGCGACGAAACCAAACGCGGCACGTCATTTCTGCTGGACAAGAACAACGATCGCCTGGGTAAACAAGCCTCGGATATTCTGGCGGCGCGTCTGACTGAAACCCAGAAGTTCGTGATGCTTGAGCGCAGCGATCTGGACAAAGTACTCTCGGAAAACAAGTTTGACGGCAGCACCATGGAAAAGGTCGGTGCCGGCTTTTTGATTGTTGGCTCTGTTTCAGAATTCGGCCGTTCCACCACCAGTGAGGTGGGGATCTTTAGCCGCAATAAAATCCAAAAGGCCAATGCCACCGTTAACGTTCGCCTGATCAATACCCATACCGGGCAGATCGTGTATTCCGAAGAGGCCAGCGGCGAAGCCACTGTTGAAGCCAATCACGTTTTCAACGTTGGCGAGCGTTCGGGTTACGACACCTCTATCGACGATAAAGCCTTGTCGGCTGCGATTTCCAAACTGGTGAGCAATATCAGCGAAAACCTGCTAGATGCCCCCTGGCGTGCCTATCTGGTTGGCCAGCAAGAAGGTTACTGGTTGATGACCGGCGGTAAATCCCAAGGGGTGAAAGTGGGTGATGTGTTTGATGTGGTCGCGCCTGGTAAGCAGGTTAAGAACCCGCAAACCGGCATGATGATCAATCTGCCTGGTAAAAAAGTGGCTACCCTGCGCGTCACTGCCTTTGTCGGCAGCGGCAGCAACGAGCTGTCATTGTGCGAACTGGCCTCAGGTAGCATTGATAGCAAGCAGACCGCACAGTTGGTGGTTGAAGAGAAAGGAAAGGCCTAAGCCATGAAAAAAATCCTGATGATGGGCCTGGCCTTATTGCTCAGCGCCTGTAGCACACATTTTTCAACCACCACCCAGGTGGATGACAAAGCCTATCTGTTGCTGACCGGCAATACCCAAGGCGCCATGCTGACCATTGACGACCAGCCTCAAATCAACCTGGACGAAAGTAATCACTACACCCAGGGTGATGAGAAGGTCATTAAATTCCAAATGGATGTTGGCAGCCACCAAGTCGAAGTCCAAAAAAATGGCCAGGTACTGGTGAAGCGTAAGATCTATGTAACCAATGGCAATACGTTTGAAGTAAGGGTTCCCTGATGAAATTAAATCGTGCCGCTCTGCTTGCCGTGGCGATGTTGTTGTCTGCCTGTGCCGCCAATAACAATATCTATTATTGGGGTGACTACTCTGAAACGGCTTATAACTTCAAAAAAGATCCTACCCCTGCAAATCGCACTGCTCATGTGAAAGCTCTGCTGGACATTATTGACCACGCCGATAAGCAACATAAAAAAGTACCGCCAGGTATCTATGCCGAACTGGGTTTGATGGAGGCGCAAGATCACGACAAAGAAAAAGCGCTGCAGTATTTCGCCATGGAGAAGAAACTCTTCCCCGAATCTTCACCACTGATTGACCGCATGGTTAAAGACGTTAAATAAGGACGGTTGTCATGATGAAGAAATACGCCATTTTGTCGATGCTGGTTGGGGCCACTTTTTTGGGCGGCTGCGTTGATGCGCCTAAATACAATACCAAGCAGCAGGCTTTCCCAAATCTGTATAAGGAACATCCGCTGTCTGTGTTGGTGGTGCCAGCCATCAACCGTTCCACCGCGGCTGATGCGCCTGAATTGTATTCAACCACCATTGCTCAGCCGCTGGCCGAAGCCGGCTATTATGTGATGCCTTTGCCTCTAACCAACATGGTACTGCAAGGGGAAGGGGTCACCGACGGTGCCCAACTGGAAAATGTCGATGCCACTAAATTCCACCAACTGATGGGCGCGGATGCCGTGCTTTTCGTGACCATCAACCAGTGGGATACCAACTATTACGTTACCGGCGGTAACGTGACGGTAGGGGCGGCCTTTAAGCTGGTCTCTGCAACTACAGGCGAAGAGCTGTGGAATTACAACAACGTGGTTGTTTATGACACCTCCGGTGGCAGCAATGCCGGCGGCCTGCTGGGCGCCATCATCGCAACCGCCTTGTCTACCGCCATGACCGATTATGTGCCGGTGGCTCGTATGGTTAACGGCACCGTGATACGCACCCTGCCGGTGGGTAAATACAACACCCGTTTCGGCAAAGACGGTACCGACCAGTTTGTAGAAAAACCGCCGGTTAAAAGCGGCAGCTAATCGTTACTGGAATAAACAAAGCCGCCCTTGAGGCGGCTTTTTTGTGGCCAAGGCTCAGGCCTTGGGGGCCGGGCCTTTGATGGCGGTGACGAAGTCGTCCGGGTGCAGGTACTTGGCGTAGGCTGCTTGCACGTCTTTGGCGCTTAGCCGGTAGTAGGCCTTGGCGGCGGCTTCGGTGGCGTCAAGGGGTTTACCCTGCATTGAGAGGCTCAACAGCTGGCCGGCGATGCTGCCAAAGCTGGCTTCGCCCAGGGGAATTTGGCGCAGCAAGATGCCCTTGGCTTGCCTGAGCTCCCCTTCGCTGACCGGCGCGCGTTGCATGGCTTTAAGGTCTTTTATCACCAGGGCGCGAGCCTCTAGGGCTTTGTCTGGATCGCTGCCGTATTGCACGTTGTAGCTGCCCCGGTTTTTATCCAAATCAAAGCCCGAGGCCACGGTGTACACCAGGCCGTTTTTCTCCCGCAAGTCTTTGACAAAGCGTGAGGCGTAAAAGCCGCCGCCCAGCACTTCGTTACCCAGGTTCAGGGCAAAGCGGGCCGGGTTGTCTTCGGTGACTGGCACGTTTTGCACCAGTTGCACGCTGTCTTGCACGGCGGCGCTGTCGGGGGTGGTGAACTGGCTGGCCTTGTTGAGCGGCACCGCCGGGTAGTCCACCTTAGGCTTGGCGCCCTTGGCCTGCCAGGCACCGAAGTACTTACTTACTACCGCCTTGGCTTGTTCGGGGGTGACGTTACCCACGATCACCAGGGTGGTCATGTCGGGGCGGAAGGTGCTGGCGTAGTAATCCTTCACATCGCTGTAGTGCAGCCCCATCACCGATTTGGGCGTGGCGTGGCGAAGGCTCGAGTCGTGCTTGGGATAAAGGGCCTCGCCCAGCTGCTGGCTGCTGAGGTAATCGGGCGACTGCAAGGCGCCGGCAACGCTGCCTGCCTCTTGGCGCTGCACTATGGCAAAGGCCTGTTCGGGCAGGGCAGGGCTGAGCTCGTTTTCGGCCAATAGCTTCATGCCCTCGGCAAAGTGCGCGGCGGGCAGCGCCAGCCCAAAGCGGCTGCCGGCCGAGGCGCGGGCGGAGATGGCGTCCAGGGCTTGCTGGTATTGCAGGCGGCCAAGGCGCTGGGTGCCGAAGTTAAAGAGGCTGTCCAGCACATCGGCCACCCCTTCCTGGCCGCTCTTGGCTTGCAAGTCTTCATTGGTGCGGATGGCGCCGCTTACCACTACGGTGTCGCTTACGGTTTCGGGCTGGACTATTACGCGCAAACCGTTGGCCAGGGTGAAGTCCACCGGGTGCAGGTTGGACTTGGGAATGTGCAAGTTGGCAAAGCGTTCTTGTGCCCATTTGGGGAGGGTAACGGCGCTGTCTGGGGCGCTGTTGAAGCTCTCGGCGCCGCCAAAGCCTTTGCTGGCCACCGGTTTGCCGGAGCTTTGCGGGGTCAGGGTGGCGGTAACGGTTTGGTCTGCCTTGAAGGTGCGCTTGGCCAGGGCATTAACCTCGGCCGGGGTTACCGCCGCGATGGCGCGGGCGATGTCTTGGGGTGATTGCAGCCCTTGCTGCACCAGGGCGTCAGACCAGCTGTTGGCAAGGCCGTCTACCGAGTTTTTGGCAAATTCAAGGCTGGCGATGGCGCTTTGTTTGGCGGAGCTTACCAGGGCCGGGTCGATACCTTTGCTGGCCGCTTTTGCCAGGATATCGCCCATGTGGGCGTCGATGTTCTGGCTATTGCCGCCTTTGGGGAAGATGCCAATGGCATAGCCGATGCCGCCGTGGGGCAGAAAATCGGCGCTAAAGCCGCCGGCAAGGGCGGTGCCGTCCATGCCCATGCCATAAAGGGCGGCGCGCTGGGAGCCCAGGGCATCACTTAGCACCAGGGCGGTGGCGTAGTCTTTGTCTTGAAGGCCCGGCAGGCGAAAGGCGCGAATTTGGTAGCCGTAGGGGGTGTCGGTATCCAAGGCAATATGGCGGGCCTTGACCGGCGCAAAGGCAAAGCCGGGTTTAGCTGGCAAGGCGTGGCTGGGAATGGGGCCAAACCGCTTTTTCACCTCGGCCAGGGTCTGGGTAGGGTCCACATCCCCGGCAATCACCAGCACCGCATTATTGGGCACATACCAAGTGTCGTGAAAGTGCTTGAGGTCGCCAGCGGTGGTTTTGTCAAAGCTTTCGCGGGTGCCAAGGGGCGTGTGCTGGTAGGGGGTGGCGGCAAAGAGCGATTGGCGGATGCCGGTCAGGGCTTTAAACACCGGGCTTGAGAGGTCGCGCGACACTTCCTGCTCGATGGCGCCGCGCTCGTTTTTCCACTCCGAGGCCTTCATGTCCACCCCGGCCATGCGGATGGCGTGGATACGAAGCGCCACATCTAAGTCCCCTTTGGGCACGGTGAAGTAATAACGGGTGGAGTCTTCGCGGGTTTCGGCGTTGAAGTGGCCGCCCATATTGGCCGCCAGGGCCGAGATTTGGTCTTTATTGAGGCCGGGGCTGCCGCGAAACATCATGTGCTCAACGGCGTGGGCGGTGCCGGGAAAGCCCGCCGGCACTTCATTGCCGCCAGCCAGATAATTGACCTGGGTGGTCACCACCGGCGCCAGTTTGTCTTCCACTATCACCACTTTCAGGCCGTTGGCGAGGGTGGCGCGGGTGACTTGCGGCGCCGGGGCACTTTGGGCGTGGCCAAGGGGGGCGAGAAGGGCCAGTGCCATGGCCAGGGGTAAGTGCTTGCTCATCAATCCATCCTTCTTTCGGGGAAAGCCAAAGAGAAAAAGAGGGCGACCTCAGGGATGGGACAACAGCCAGGCGGCTCTGGCATGTTCCAATTATTTTGCAAACTGTAAGGGGATGTGTCGGTACAAAAAAGCCGCCCGGTGGGCGGCTTGGTCAGTCTTGGCAGCTGTAGCGGAAATTGCCGTTGAGCTTTTTAGGTAGCACCAGGGTGCTAAGGCCGGCGCTGGCCGCCTGTTGGCACAGCTCGCTCCTGGCGCTGGCATCACTTACATACTGGCTGTTGTACTCGATGTTGAACACCGGTTTGTTGGCGTTAACGAAGGGGGTGAGGTAGTCGCATTCGCCATAGTTGAAACACTGCTCGTTGATGGCGAAGTCCATGTAATCCACCAAGTCTGTTACCTGGTTGAGGTCATTTTTCAGGCCCACGCTCAGCCCCAGTTCGTGGGCGCTGTTGGCCAGCCAGCGGTTGTATTGCAGCTGGTCGTTGTAACCGAGGTTAAAGCCGGTGCTGTGCTGGTAGCCGTCTACGTTGTCTGGGTCTACCCCGTCGCAGCCCTTGGTTTGAGCCAGCTCAAGCCGCGCCTGCATCACCGCCTGTACCGTGCTGGAGGTAATGTCCAGCCAGTATTCCCCGGGCCAGCCGTCTACCTCGTAGCCGTAATCGTCGGTGGCGAACTGGGAGGCGTCTTCGCGCCAGTCTTCAAAGGTACCGGCAGAGAAATAGCAAATGACCCGCGCCCCTTGCTGATGCAGCTGCTGGATAAGGGCGGTGGAGGAATCAAACAGGTCGATGTCGTACAAGGCTACGTCATAGCTGGTGTTAACGGTGCCGGTTAGCTGGATTTGCCAGTCGTCCCCCACCTGGGGCTGATACCAGTCGCCGGTGACCGGCGCCGGGGTTTGCGGATCTGGCGTGGGGGTCGTTGGGGTTTGTGGGGTGCTGGCGGTGCTTTCTCCGCCGCCGCCTCCGCAGGCACAGAGCAATAACGAACACAAAAGCAGGGGGACAAGGGTTGAGCGCATGGGGTACTGCCGGTAATAAGCCACTGCCACGGATCATAATGCAGGGCCGTTATAACGCCACTACCCGCTGCGGATAAAACCTGAATTTTCAGATAACAAGTGGTCTGTGGCCGGCGCACCGGCCACAGAGGGTTCAGCCTTGGGTACAAAAGCCGTCTTGGCAGCTGGCCATGGCCGCCTGCAAGGCGGCGGTCAGGGTCGCCTGAGACTGGGCGCCGCTGATGCGCTGCTCGCCAATCTCAAAGAGTGGCACGCCGCTGACGCCGGCATCGGTCAGTGCATCCTCAGCGGCCCTGACTTCCCCTTTACCCTGGTTGCTGGCTAAAAATACCAGCACCTCGGCGCGGTCCAGGCCCACTTTTTCGCCAAGTTCTGCCAGCACCGCGCTGTCGCCAATATCCAAACCTTGCTCAAAGTAGCCAGCAAAGAGGGCGTCGGCCAGGGGCTGGGCCAGGCCTTGCTGGTCTGCCAGCCACATCAGCCGGTGGGCCTTGAAGGTGTTGGGGGTTTTGTCGATGGCGTCGTAATCGAACGCGACATCGTCATGTTCGGCGGCTTTAACGGTGCCTTGGTCGAGCATCTGGCTGTATTGCCAGCTGCCGAACTTGTTGGCGCGGTAGCTGCGCCTATCAAGGCCGGCTTCGGGCATGGTCGGGTTCAGCTCAAACGGCTGCCAGACAATGTCTACCTCGCTGCCGGCCGGCAGGCTTTCAATGGCTTTGGCCAGACGGCGCTCGCCGATAAGGCACCAGGGGCAGATAAAGTCCGAGGTCACTTTCACTGTTACTTTCATGGCAAACCTCCAATCGTTGATGGCGCCATGGTGCGCCGGGCTTGCCCCCTTGTGAATGCTGTGTTTCCCGGCAGCTGCGTTGCGCCTGGCGCAATAGCCGGGCCGGGCATAGGCGCTTGGGGAAGCACAGGTTAGTGGGCGTTGCGAAAAGTGCAATGCAGCAGCGCAGGCCAGGGCGATGATCCCGCTTTGGAGTGGTCATACAGTGTGAACCAACCTCAAGGTCAGGAGCAAACCATGAACAGCCCCGTTGTAAAAAGCCCCCGCGCTATCGTTGTGGGCGGCTCCCTGGGTGGGCTCTTTAGCGCCAACCTGCTGCGCCAGCTTGGCTGGGAAGTGGATGTATACGAGCGCTCCGCCCACCAGCTCGACAGCCGGGGCGGCGGCTTGGTTCTGCAGCCTGAAGTGGTGGAAGTGTTCCAGCGCCTGGGCACCGGCATTGACCGTGACCAACTGGGGGTGCGCTCCGAGAACCGCCTGGTGATCAGTCCCGACGGCCAACTGGCCAGCAAGTATTACGCGCCCCAAACCCAAACCTCCTGGGCCCTGGTCTACAGCACCTTGCGCCAGTGGCTGGGGGCCGAGCGCTACCATCAGGGCAAAAGCCTGAGCCGCATCGAGCAGCAGCCAGATGGGGTGACCGCCTTTTTTGACGACGGCAGCAGCGACAGCGCTGATTTACTGATCGGCGCCGACGGCGGCAACTCCATGGTGCGCCAGCTGTTGTGGCCCGAGGCCGAGGTGCACTACGCCGGGTATTTTGTCTGGCGGGGCCTTATCCCCGAAACCGCCATGTCGCCCCTTGCCAAAAAGATGCTCCATGGCGACTTTGCCTTTGCCAACAACACCGGCTCCCACGCCCTGGGTTACCTGGTGCCGGGGCTTAAAAACGATTTACGTGAAGGGCACCGCCTTTATAACTGGGTTTGGTACCGGCTGGCTGACGACGCGCTGCTGGCCGATATCATGACCGACGTGGACGGCCGCCAGCGTGGCTATTTTATCCCCGAAGGTAAGCTCGCCCCCAAATGGTTGCCCCATATTCACGCTGAGGCCGAAGCCATGTTGCCGCAAGCCTTTGTGGATGTAATAAAGGCCACCCCCGAGCCTTTTGCCCAGGCTATTCGCGACCTCGCGGTTGACTCCATGGTCTCGGACCGAGTGGTACTGCTGGGCGACGCCGCCGCCATTCCCCGGCCTCATACCGGCTACGGCAGTGGTAAGGCTGCCGCCAACGCCCTGGCCCTTGCCGATGCGCTAGAGAGCTACCCGGGGGATATCGACCTGGCTCTGGCCCGCTGGCAACCGGGGCAGGTGTCTTTGGGCAAATCGGTGATGAACTACGGCATCGACTTGGGCGATCCCTTGATGTTCAACCGCCCGGCCCGCCGCTACGGCTGATCTTGCCTGAATGTGACGCACTGTCTCAAAAGCCCGCCCTGGGGCTTTGATGCCCCAGGGTTTAGCCTCCAACCCTTTATTTATAAAGGAAAATGCCCCTTTATCTTGGGGGCATTTGAGGTATCGCCTTTGCGGTAACAGTGATTTGCAGCGCGATTGGTTGACTCCACCTCGGCCAGGGGTTCTTATGGCGCCATGTGTACCGTTGTCATACTCCGACGTCCGGGCCAAGCATGGCCGTTGCTTATCGCAGGCAACAGAGACGAAATGAACAGCCGCCCCTGGCGAGAGCCCGGGCGCTATTGGGCTGAGCAGCCCCAGGTGGTTGCCGGGCAAGATCTCAGCGCCGGTGGCACCTGGCAGGGCCTTAACGATTGCGGCCTGGTGGCCACTATCCTCAACCGTGCCGGTACCTTGGGCCCACAAGAGGGCAAACTGTCCCGTGGCGAGCTGCCGCTGCTGGCGCTGGCTCACCGTGACGCCAAAAGCGCGGCCGAGGCCATTTCCGGGCTTGATGCGCGCCAGTACCGGCCTTTTAATTTGCTGCTGGCCGATGCCCGCCACGCCTTCTGGATAGCTAACAAAGGCGAGGGTTGCATGCTGGTGCAAGCGGTGCCAGAGGGGCTGTCCATGCTCACCGCCCATGACCTTAACGACACCCGGCAAAGCCCGCGCATGGCGGTGAACCTGCCGCGCTTTAAAGCTGCCGAGGTGCCAGACCCAAGCCTTGGCGACTGGCGGGCCTGGCGCGAGCTGCTGGCCTTTAGCGGCGAGCAGCCCCCGAACGCCGAGCGCTTTGATATTCGCCCCGATGCCATGCAAATCAGCAGCAACATTGGCTTTGAAACCGTTTCATCGTCCCTGATCGCCATCCCTGGCGACCGTCACAAAAAGGCCCAGTGGCTCTTTAACGGTGGCCAAGGCTACCGGCCCGTGTTGGGCTGATTTTCCTGTGAAGCCGGTGCTTGTCGCCGGCCTTTTTTTGCTTGTGAATTCTCAAATATGATCATAAGTTCCCAGATGTGATTATTTGAGGTGGCCATGGAACAACAACTTGCCGAGCGCCTGCGCGCCCTTCGCCAGCAACAGGGCTGGACCTTAGACCAACTGGCCGGCCACAGCGGCATCAGCCGCGCCACCTTATCGCGGATGGAAAAGGCCGAGGTCAGCCCCACCACGGCGGTACTGGCCAAGCTTTGCGCCGTTTATCACCTCACCCTCACTCAGCTGATGATGCTGGTAGAAGCCGGGCAAACCCAGGCGCTGGTGCGGCGTGAGCAGCAAGCGGTGTGGCGGGATGAGTCCCTGGGTTTTACCCGCCAAAGCGTGTCGCCGCCCGACCCGCATCTGGGCTGCGAAGTGCTGGCCTGCACCTTGCGCGCCGGGGCCCGCATTCATTACCAGCAGCCCAGCCGACCCGGCCTTGAGCACCACTTGGTGCTGCAACAGGGCCAACTGGCGCTTTGTATCGACGACACCGCCTATCAGCTACAGGCGGGGGATTGCCTGCGTTACAAGACCTTTGGTGCCAGCAGCTTTCATGTGCCTGGCAAGGACGATGCCCATTACCTGCTGGTACTGCTTTAAGGAGAACCGGGATGATCGCTGAGGTACAAGCCTCGCACTTTGCGCGCCTGGCGCCGGGGCTCGCCACATTGCTGCAAGAATGCGTGGCAGAGGGCGCCTCCATCGGCTTTATCGCCCCTTTTAGCGCGCAAGACGCCAGCCAGTATTGGCAGCACAAGGTGGCCGGCAAACTTGGCCAGCCGCGCTTTTCGCTGTGGGTTGTTGAGGTGGCTGGGGAGGTGGCGGCCACGGTGCAACTGGACGCCCAAACCCCCGCCAACCAACGGCACCGGGGAGAAGTGGCCAAGCTGATGGTCAGCCCCCGCTATCGTCGCCAGGGGCTGGCCCGGCAATTGCTGGCGGCACTGGAAGAAAAGGCCCGCCAGTGGCAACTGACCCTCCTTACCCTCGACACCCGCACCGGTGACAAGGCCGAGCCGCTTTATCTTGCCATGGGCTATCAGGTGGCCGGGTGTATTCCTGGCTTTGCGCTCAGCGTTGACGGCAGCCGCCTGGACGCCACCACCGTGATGTACAAAGGCATCTAACAAACAAACCTTGGCAGCCATAGGGCGCAGTGGTAAAGATGTTCTTTTGTTCAAGGAAAGGACAGCACATTGATATTCAACCGCTTTTTGGCAGCCACCCTGCTTGGCGCCCTGGCCCTTGGCGGCTGCGCCGTCAAGGTGACCCCCCGCAGCATGGTCTACCAGGACAAAACCCCCATCGCCCTTGCGGTACCGGCCGATACAGTGGCAGGCGCGGTTATCGCGCCGCTTAGCCTTCGCACCCCTGATGGCGCCACGCTTGCCGGTATCGAGATGACAGTCGAAGGCGCCAAGGCCAATGTGGTGTTCTATGCCGGCAACGGCATGACCATTAACAAAGCCAAAGGGATCTTGGCCCACTTTGCCAAAGTGCCGGTAAACCTGGTCTGGTTTGACTATCGCGGTAGCGGCGCCAGCAGCCAAGGTGGTGAGCTGAGCGTCGATAACCTCAAAGGCGACGCCCTGGCGGTGTTTGACTTAGCCCGCCAGCGCCTGCCCCAAGGGCTGCCGGTGCTGGTAAACGGCCTGTCCATGGGGACCTTGCTGGCCCCTTATGTTGCCAGTGAGCGCCAGGTGGACGGCATCGTGCTGGACGGCGCCATCGAAAGCGTACCGACCCTGGTGGATAACATGGTGAGCTGGTGGAACAAACCCTTTGTGACTGTCACCGTCGCCCCGCAAATGGCGGCGCTGGACAACAAGGCCATTCTTAAAACCCTGCACCAGCCCATTCTCTTTTTGGAAGGGGAAGACGACACCACCACCCCGCCTGCAATGACCCAGCGCCTTTATGAGGCCAGCGCCGCCAAGGTAAAAATTCTCACCTTGCTGCCGGGCATCGACCACGCCCAGCCCATGACCACCGACCGGGCGGTCAGTGATTACCAGCAGTTTATTGCCCACCTTGGCAGTTAAAAAAACCGGGCATCGCCCGGTTTTTTATGGTTTAGCTGAGCCCAAATAGCAGTGCTCGGGTTAAGAAAACCTCAGCCATCTTTTGCATCTTCTAGGCACTTTAGCGATCTGCGACTAGCTTATTTATTTGACATTCAATCAATTGCAGGGAGCGCTAAGCTATGGACCTTGTCGATAAACTCACTGAACTTGCAGCCAGGATCCGCCGCCAGAAAGATTCGGTACAAACCGAAGAAGCCACTAAAACCGCCTTTGTGCTGCCCTTTATTCAAGCCCTGGGTTATGACGTATTTAATCCTGCCGAAGTGGTGCCCGAGCTGATTGCCGACCACAGCGTTAAAAAGGGCGAGAAGGTTGATTATGGCGTGGTACAGGACGGCAACATTGTCATGCTGATTGAGTGCAAGGCGGTTGGCGCCGACCTGGCGACAAAACACGCCGGGCAATTATTCCGGTATTTCTCGGTGACCGATGCCCGATTCGGTGTACTGACAGACGGCCTGAAGTACCTCTTTTTCAGCGATCTTGAAAAAGAAAACAAAATGGATGACAGGCCGTTTTTCGAGTTCGATATGCTGAGCTTTGGTGAGACTGAAGTTGAAGAGTTAAAGAAATTCACCAAATCGCGCTTTGATCTCGACACCATCATTGGTACGGCAAGTAACCTCAAATACCACCGCGCCTTGCTGGCGGAAATTGCCAACGAATATGCAGCGCCCTCAGAAGACTTAGTGAGGATCCTGACTGCGCGGGTGCAAAACGGCCGATTTACCCAGCAAATCAAAGAGCAGTTTACGGTCTTGACCAAAAAGGCCTTTGAAGCCTTTGTGCGTGAGCAAGTGAATGCCCGACTTAAAAACGCTTTGGATGCCGATGCGGAATTACGCAGTGAAGCGGGGCCTATTATCGTAGACAGAGGCTCTTTGACCGAGTCGATGGAAGATGACAGTGGCATTGTTACCACCGAGGAAGAGATCTCCGCATATCGCATTATCCAGGCTATTGCGGCGGAGCAGGTTGACGTGGAGCGGGTTGCTATGCGCGACTCTAAAACCTATTGCGCGATATTGATGGACGACAACAACCGCAAACCAATCTGCCGGCTTCATTTTTTAAAAACCAAAAAGTTTGTCACGGTGTTCACCCCTGACGGTGAAGAAAAGACCGATGTGGAAAAGGTCAGCGATATTTTCGGGTTAAGAGAGAAAATCGCGGCCGCGATTGCGCAGTACCAAATCTAAATGAGAGCGCTAAAAAAACCGGGCATCGCCCGGTTTTTTATGGTTAGCGGTCAACCGCCGGGCGGCTGAGGGCGGTGTCGTAGAGTTGCCAGTGCAGCTGCTGCTCGGTGGCGCCGGGCACCTTGTTAACCCTTTTGAGCACCACATTGCCTTTGGCCTTGCCGTTGCTGCCGTCTTTATAGTGGATGGCAAGGCTCACCGGCAGGGTGATGTAAATGCTGCCGGCGGCGCCTTCGGTTTGCGGCTCGCCGGTAAAGCTCACCTCAATGGCGCTGATATTGGCGTTGTCTTGCTGGAAGTTGATAAAGCTCTGGCGCGGGTGCTCCCAAAAGCCAAAGGCCAGTTTTAAATCTTGGCTGGCAATGGCCTGGTAGTAGGTTTGCACCAAGGCTTCGGCGGCCTCGGGGCTGCCGGGCGCCGGTTGCATCTGGGCCGCTTGGGGAGCGGCGTTATCGGTTGCGGCGTTTTCCTGGCCACAGCCTGCCAGCAGCAGGCCAAGGCCTAAAACCATCAATGCACGCATGAGCACGTCCTGTTGTGAAGGGAATTAACGGTCAAAGAGTTCGGGGTTTAAAAAGGGCGCCATGGCTAAGGTCAGGGCCAGCTCGTAGGTGCTTTGGCGCGTGGCCAAGTCGCGGGTCAACAGCCCAATGGCGCCGCCTTTTTGCTTGATGTTGGTAGTGCCAAACAGCTTGTCGATAAGGGGGCCCAGTTCTTCGCCTTGCTTGAGGCCCTCAAAGAGCACCGGCGGCAATGGCAGGTTGGCGCTGCGTCCCACCGAGCGACGGCGGTTGTCGGCGATCACCACCACCGCAAAGGTGGCGGGGCCATCTTCAAACTCATCCACGCCCCCTTCCATAGCCAAGTAGTAATCGGCCTCGGTTTGCTGCTGGCACCAGGCCACCCGGTTGATGGCGCCAAGGCGGGTGTCGGCCTCTGTCATGGGCTGGTCCGGCACCCCGGACGGAGCGCTAAGGCCCACGCAATCAATGGCCTGGCCGGGGAAAAATGGCGCCAGGGCGGCTTTGGCGGCGGCAACCTTGACCGGGTTGGTGGAGCCGACCACCAGTTTTAGGGGTTGAGTCATGGCAGGTCCTTCAATCAAAAGCCCGGCCAGTTTACCGTAATTGCCGCGCCTCAGTTAGCCAGCTCTGGCAGGAAGCTAATGTCCATCCAGTATTGGCGCGGGTTGCCGGGGGCGATACGCACGGTCACGCTGTCGCGGTCCAGATATTCGAGGGGGTCAAACCAGATGTATTCGCTTTGAAACACGAACACCTGTTTGCTGGCCGGGTCTTGCCACTGGGCGCTTATTACAAAGGGCTGCACGTCGTTGTAGCTAAAGGCGGCTCTTTCTACCGAGGTGATAGTGGCCTCAACCGGCTGGCCGCTGGCTTTAAGCCATGCCTGGCGGCGCTTTTTAATCAGCGTATAAAGCGTGCGGCCAAGGCCGATGGCGCTAAAGCACAGGCCCATGATGGCAAGGATAAGGCTGGCGCCCCACAGCGAGAAAAAGCCGTTGATACGAGCTTTGCCTGGGTTCTCTGGCCTGTATAACACCTCAACCTGCTCGCCGGTGTGGTAGGAGGGCGGGTTGGCGCCGGAGCTGGAGGTAAAGCGGTGGCTTTGGCCGTCTAGGCTGCGAAACACCACTTGCGGGAAATAGGTAGTGCCGTCGCTGTCGCGGTGGGCTTCAAGCTCCACCACCTGGCCTTGGGCCGTGGCTGCGCTATCGAGAAATTGCACCGTGCTGTAGAGGGCGGCACCGGCCCCCAGCAGCAGCGCGATTCCGATAAGGGTAAAGACTTTAAAAAGGCATCCTGGGCCTGACATCTGCATGGCCATTCCTTAGCTGTCAAAAAAGGGCTGGCACCTTAACACGCTGTCGGCGAACGAGCAGTAAAATGCGGGTAAACGCCAACATTCATCCTTGAAGGCACAAAAAAGCCCGCCATCCGGCGGGCCTTTTTACTAGAAGGCTTAGTAGCCGACGGCCGCGCCCTGGGGGCGGCGGGCATCGTTGGCGCCGTAGTAGAAGCCTTCGCGCACCTTGCCGGAAACGGCGGCGTCGCTAACGCTTGAGTCCTTGGCGTTTTTCACCCCAGGCAGGCCCACCATAATGGCCTCGGCGGCGCCCCAGGGGGGCTGGGCAATCATCTTGTAACCGCGGTCTTCAAGGATTTTCAGGGTGTCGGGCGACAGGCCTCGGGTTTCGTAGAACACCGCATCGGGCAGCCATTGCTGGTGAATGCGCGGCGCGTTCACCGCTTCTTGGATATTCATGCCGTAATCAATCACGTTCATCACCGTATTGAGGGTGATGGTGATGATCCGCGAGCCGCCGGGGGAGCCCACCACCATAAAGGTTTTGCCGTCTTTGGTGATGATGCTGGGGGCCATGGAGGACAGCGGCCGCTTGCCGGGGGCGATGGCATTGGCCTTGCCCTGCACCAGGCCGAACATGTTGGTGGCGCCCACCTTGGAGGTGAAATCGTCCATCTCGTCGTTCATCCAGAACCCGGCGCCCGGCGCCATCACCCCGCCGCCAAAGCGGCCATTGATGGTGTAGGTGGTGGACACGGCGTTACCGGCCTTGTCTATCACCGAGTAATGGGTGGTCTGGGGCTTTTCATGGGGCGGCACCCCGGCGGCCAGTTCGGAGGAGGGAGTGGCTTTAACCGGGTCGATTTTGGCGCGGATCTGGGCGGCGTAGTCTTTGCTCAGGAGCTTATCCATGGGAATGCTCACAAAATCCGGGTCCCCCAGCAGGCTGTTGCGGTCCACATAGGCGTGGCGCATGGCTTCTACCGTGTAATGCACGGCGTCTGCCGAGCCATAGCCCATGGCTTTGAGGTCGTAGCCTTCGAGGATGTTGAGAATTTCACACATGGTGGTGCCGCCGGAGCTGGGCGGTGGCGCCGAGATAAAGTCGTAACCGCGGTAGCTGCAGCGCACCGGGGTACGCTCTTTGGCCTGGTAGTTGGCAAAGTCTTTGGCGGTCAGGTAGCCGCCGCCGGCCTTGGCGGCCTTTTCGATGGCCTCGGGGATCTTGCCTTTATAAAAGGCGTCAGGGCCCTTTTGGGCAATGGCTTCCAGGGTGTCAGCCAGGGCCTTTTGCACCAGCCGGTCGCCCGGTTGCAGCGGGCTGCCGTCGGGGCGCAGGAAGATGCCCTTGGCCTGTTTATCGCCGCGCATCTTGCCAAGGCTGGTGTCGATAACGTCGGTGTCGCCGCGGGTGAGGATAAAACCGTCACGGGCCAGGCGAATGGCCGGCGCCATGATCTGGGCACGGGTCAGCTTGCCGGAGCCGTATTTGGTGAGGGCCATTTCCATGCCCCGCACTGTACCGGGCACCCCGGCCGAGCCCCAGCCCAGGGTGCTGGCGTGGGGGATAAGGTTACCGTTTTTGTCCTGATACATGGTGGCGCTGGCCGCCGCCGGCGCCATCTCGCGAAAGTCGATAAAGGTGTCGGTGCCGTCTTTAAGGTGCAAGGTCATAAAGCCGCCGCCACCGATATTGCCGCAGCAGGGGTTTACCACCGCCTGGGCGTAACCCACGGCCACCGCTGCGTCTACCGCGTTGCCGCCCATTTTGAGGATCTCGATACCGGCCTCGGAGGCAAAGCGCTGGGACGACACCACCATGCCGTTTTTGGCTTCTACCGGCGGCAAGGAGGCGGCAAAGCTGGTTAAGGGCAGGGTCAGGCTAAGGGCCAGCAAAGGGCTCGCCAGGAGGGTGCGTCTAACAAGGGGCATAACGGCTCGGCTCCGCAAGGGGTTGAAATATTGTTGTCATCCTTTTTGTTATATCGAACTCAGCCGCTGATGTGAACGCCAAGCTGCAAGGGCAAGGTTCAGAACAGACTGTTACCTTGTGGCTATACCCCACGGCGCGCATGCTGTGGCCACAAAAACAGGAGGAATGATGAACATTGGATTTATCGGTCTTGGCACCATGGGTAAGGCCATGGCCAGTAACCTGGTAAAAGCCGGTTTTAGCGTCAAGGTGTGGAACCGTTCCCAGGCGCCGGTAGAGGCCCTGGTAGCGCTAGGCGCCAAAAGCGCCCAGAGCCCGGCCGACTTTGGCGATGTCGAGGTGCTTGTCTCGATGCTGGCCGACGACGCCACAGTGCAGCAGGTGCTGGTGGACGACGGCGCCATTGCCAGCCTAAAAACCGGCGCTTTGCACATCAACATGGCCACGGTGTCGCTCAAATTGGCACAAAGCCTTGATGCCCAGCATCAGCAGCAGGGCCTTGGCTACATCGGTGCGCCGGTATTGGGCCGGGTGGACGTGGCCGAAGCGGGCAAGCTCAATATCCTGGCGGCGGGCAAGGCGGCGCTTTTGGAAAAGGCCGAGCCGTTGTTTGCGGTGCTGGGGGCCAAAACCTGGGTCTTTGGTGAGTCGCCTGCCCAGGCCAACGTGGTGAAACTGGCCGCCAACTTTTGCTTGGCCAGCGCCATTGAAACCATGGGCGAAGCCTCAGCGCTGGTGCGCGGCCACGGCGGCAGCGGCCAGGCATTTTTGGATATGCTCACCAATACCGTCTTTGCGGCCCCTGCCTACAAAACCTACGGCAACCTCATTGCCCATGAGCAGTACCAGCCTGCGGGCTTTAAGCTCAGCCTGGGCCTTAAAGATGTGCGCCTGGCGCTGGAAGCCGGTGAGGCCGGTAAGGTGCCCATGCCCTTTGCCAGCACCATGAAGGACAACTTCCTCGACGCCATGGCCCATGGCGATGGCGAGCTGGACTGGGCGGCCCTGGCCACCGTTGCCGCGCGCCGGGCGGGCCTTAGCTGAGCGGGTGAATTTCTTTGACGATGGCCAGCCAAGCCCGGGCGGCTGGCGATAAAAAGGCGTCGCGGCGCCAGATCATCGCCATGTCCCACTGGGTTTGCGGCTCGTCCAGCAGCACCCTTGCCACCCGTGGGTGAGGGCGCTGCTCGGCCATGCGCCGGGGCAAAAAGCTCACTCCCATGCCGGCGGCCACCAACTCGGTAATAAAGTCGATTTGGCTGCTGCGGGCGGTGACCAGCGGCGCAAAACCGCGCCGCCTGGCAGCGCTCATCAAGATGCGGTTTAACGAAAAGCTCGCCTCAAACAGGATAAAGGGCGTGTCTTTAAGCTCGTCCAGCGACACCGAGTCCTGGTCGGCCCTCGGGTGATCAACCGGCAGCATCGCCACCAGCGGCTCACTGCATACCATCTGGGTTTCAAAGGGCTCCGGGGCCGGTAGCAAGATGGCGCCAAGCTCGATGTCGCCGTTTTGCAGCATCTCTTGCAGCCGGTCGCTGCCTTGCTCCACCAGCCGCACATCCACCCCCGGGTAGCGCTTTTTGTAGCGGGCAAACACCGGCGCATACAAGGTGCTGCTGCCGATGGGGGGCAGCCCCAGTTGCAGGCTGCCGCGTTTAAGGCCGCGCAGCTCGTCAAGCTCGGCTTGTAAGTCTTCGCGCTCGGCCAGCATTCTCAGCGCTCGCTGGTACACCACTTCACCGGCGCTGGTCAGGCGGCTTTTGGGGCCGCTTCTATCCAGCAGCACCATGCCCACTTCGTCTTCCAGTTGTTTTACCGCTTTGCTGATGGTGGGCTGGGTGGCATAGAGCTTTTTGGCGGCCTGAGAAAAACCGCCTTGGCGCACCACTTCCAGGAACGCTCGCAGGTTTTTGAATTCCATGACTATTCCAATTTGGAATCCGGTGGATTCTATCAATTCATTTTTAACATGTTTTGGCCCGCAGTAAGCTTGCTGTCAAGGAGAAACGCCATGACCGCTCAATACCTGCGCCGCCGTTTTCGTTACGGTTTTCATCAAAGCCGCCTGTTGCAGGTAGGGCTTATTTTCGGGTTTTACCTGTTGGGCCAGGCCCTGGTGAGCCTGACCGGGCTGCCGGTGACCGGCGGCATTGCCGGCATGGTGCTGGTATTGCTGCTGCTGGGTAGCCGGCTGATGAGTCTGGCCTCCATGCGCCGTGGCGCCGACTGGTACCTGGCTCAGATGCTGCTGTTCTTTGTACCGGCGGTGCTGGCCATTACCGATCATCACGAACTGCTGGGGGTGCTGGGTCTCAAGGTGGTGGTGGTTATCCTCGGCAGCACCCTGGCGGTGGTAGGCGTTACCGCCCTGGTGATGGACCTTTGCCTGCGCCTTCGAGGCCACGATGCTCAGTAACCCCATAGTGCAGAGCCTGTTCTGGTCTGCCGTTACCATCTGCTTTTACCTGCTGGCCAAACGCATTCATGGCCGCTGGCGCCACGGCTGGCTAACGCCGGTACTGCTGACTCCGGTGCTGCTGCTGTTGCCAGTCTTGCTGCTGCACGAAAGCTACCAAGATTACATTCGCGGCACCGGTTGGCTGCTGGCGCTGCTGGGCCCTACCACGGTGGCCTTTGCGGTGCCGATTTATGAGCAGCGGGCCGTTATCCGCAAACACTGGCCGGTGCTGGCGGTAGGGGCGCTGGCCGGTAGCCTGACCGCCATTGCCTCAAGCTATGCCCTGGCCAGCGCCCTGGGCCTTGATGGCCAGCTGCGCCTTAGCCTGTTGCCCCGTTCCATCAGTACTCCCTTTGCCATGACCATGTCCGGCGACATTGGCGGTATCCCTGACCTTACCGCGGTATTTGTGGTGATAACCGGGGTTACCGGCGGCATTCTCGGCGAGGTATTGCTGCTGCGCCTTAGGGTGCGCTCGTCCCTTGCCAAGGGCGCTGCCATGGGCATGGGCGCCCACGGGGTGGGCACCGCCAAGGCCCAGGAGCTTGGCCGGGAGGAGGGCTCCTTTGCCGGTTTGGTGATGGTGTTGGTGGGGCTGCTGAACGTGTTGGCAGCGCCGCTACTCAGTTGGTGTTTGCATTGAAAAAGGCGCCGCAAGGCGCCTTTTTTTATTGCGGCCCGGTGCCGCCGTCTACCTCGCTACCCAGGCCCGAGGCAGGCTCTGGGCTGTAGAGGTAGGGCGGGGTAAACACCGTGGCGCCGCTGTCGCGGTATTGGTCGGTGGCAGATACCCCGGTGTAGGTGTTGCCCGCCGCGCTGAAGTAGCCCGAGCCCTGGTTCCAGTGCGGCTTGGCACTGTTTTCGAAGTAGTTGTTTTGCAGTAAAACCTGGGCGCCGTGGTCGGCGCCGACAGCAAAGTAGGTAATGTTCTTCCAGTAGTTGTTAAAGAGGTGCACCTGGCTGGAGGCGCCGTCAATTTTGGGGTTGCGGCCAGCGGCGCGGTCCCAAAAGTTGTGGTGGAAGGTCACTTGAGAGTCGTCCACCAGGTTGGTGTACCAGTGCTGGTTGGCGCACACCTGGGGGTTGTAGCCGTAGAAGCGGTTCCAGCTCAGGGTGACGTTGCGGCTGTTGACCATATCGACAAAGCCGTCGCTGATCTTGTTGAAGGCCACATGGTCAATCCAGATATGGCTGCTGCCATCAAGGCTGATGCCGTCGCCCGCTTCTACCAGCGCCGGGTTGATGTCTTCGATGGTGAGGTTGCGGATGATGACATTGCGGGCGCCGCCCAGGTTAAAGCTGCCGCCAATCACCCGGGCGCCGCTGCCAAGGCCCACCAGGGTCTTGTTGGAGCGCACGGTGAGGGTGGTTTCGTTGCGCACCACGTTTACGGTGTTGTTATTGGGGCTACCCAGCTCGCTGCAACTTTGGCTGCCCACCGGCACCCGGTACCAGGTTTTATCCGGGTCGTTCCACTGCGCGCAATCCAGAGGGCAGGCCGCCACAGTGCGGTTGGCCGAGTGGCAGTTGATGGTGGTGTTGTCTGGGATTTGAATGACCGCCGCCGAGCTTGAGCCAAGGGCCGAGGCCAGGGCGCTGCAACTGGTTACGGTAATGGCGCTGGCGTTGCCGCCGCCGGTGGTGGTGGCCAGGCCGTCGCTGCCGGAAATGGCGGCAAAGCCCACCGGGGAGCTGGCGCTGCCACTGCCGCTCCCGCCACAGCTGCCGCTCACCGGGTTGATATACCAGCGCTGAGAGCTGATACCGGCGTCACTGTTTTGGTAAACGTTGGACGCATTGGTGGCCCCGGCCACCGTCACCGACTTGCCGGTCAGCTTGGAGACAATATTAAAGCCGCCGCTGCTGGAGGCTTTGAGCTGCCATTGCTGGTTGTTGCCGCTCCAGTTGTCGAAGACGATGATGTTGGCGCCGTCCGAGCTGGAGGAATTGAGCACATCCAAGACCTGGCCGTTATAGGCTGACTGGATACTCCAGTAACCGTTGCCCAAGTCATTGAAATAAAACTGTTGGTTGGTGCCGCCCCAATACTCGTAGGTAATGACGTTGGGGGCGCCGCTGGTATCTGAGGTGTTAACGTCCAGCGCCAGGCCGGAGCCACGGTTGATAACGCTATAGAGCTGGCCCGATACCGGCATCTGGTTGCAGTTGTCGGCCAACGCCGCCGGGCTTGCCAGCGCCAGCAGGGTCCAGGCCAGTGTCAGCCAGCCCTTGGGGGTAAAAAACCTGTACATGATGCTCTCCTTTGGAGGGAAGTCAGGCCCTTGCAGGCCACCGGCATCGTTTGGTTGCACCGTGTTGTGGGGTGGGCAGACACCCTGACATTGTTTGGGAGCAGACTGCCTGCCCGCGCCTTGTGCCACAACTGCCAAAAAGCACAGGCCAGCCAGGCAGGTGCATTAACTCAACCTTATTAATCTTTAAAAACAAAAGCTTGTTGTTGAGTGCCAGGAGGGTGCTGGACTATAACTAAGGCTTGCCCCTCGTAATGCAAAGGAGTTTGTCATGGCTAAAGCCCCCCAAAGCACCGATCCGCAGGACAGCGCCCATAGTGCCGTCGAGCAGGCAGCCGCCAAGGCCCATGCCGCCATCGATAAAGCCGCCGGCGCCGCCGGCAGCGGCGAAGAAAAGCTGCATCACATGGCCGACGAGATGCGTGCCCAGGCCGAGCACATCGCCGACACCGCCAAGGCGCGCTCCAAAGAGCTGACCGACGCGGTGTGCGAATATACCCGCGAGCACCCCGTTAAAACCCTCGGCATCGCCTTTTTGGCCGGCGCCCTGGTGGCGTCTTTGGTTCGCCGCAAATGAGCGAGCCAACGCCCGGTACCGATGAGCCGGGTGATATTGAACGCTTAAAAGCCCTGGCCAGCGAACACTGGCACTGGCTTGGCGACTGGCTGAACCTGGCCCAGACCGAAGGCCAGTTGGTGATTGCCAGCGCAGTGCGGATGTTGGCCCTGGCCATAGCCCTGGCGCTGCTGGCGGCCAGCGCCTGGTTGCTGCTGCTGGCCGCCTTTGCTCTGGCCATCTGGCAACTGGGCATGCCGTTGCCCTGGGTGCTGCTGCTGAGCGCCTTTGCCTGCGTGGCCTCCGGCTGGTTGCTGTGGCGCGGCCTTTGCCATCAAGCCCGGCAATTGCGCTTCGACCGCAGCCTCAAAGCCCTGGGGCTTGCTAAGGAGAAAGCCCATGTTGGCACTGAATGAAAAAGCCCGCCTTAACAAGCAGTTGGCCCTGCAAGAGCAGCAATTGGCGCTTCGCACCAAGCAGCTTTCGGCCCAGCGGCAACTGGCCAAAGCGCAGGTTATGAAAAAGCTCGCCAGCCCCGAGGCGCAACTGGGCGCTTTTGCCCTGGGCTTTGTCTGGCGCGGCCCAAGGGGCGGTAAGCCTCGGCAGTTGGGTGGCCTTGGCTCGCTGGCATGGACCCTGGCGCTTTCTTTGGGAAAGCGCTACCTCTGGCAGCGGCTGGACCAGCCAAACCAATAAAAACGCGGGCCAAAGCCCGCGTTTTTCATGCCTGCTCGGCCGTTGTTGTCTTGCGGCCGGTTTTTAACACCAAAAGTCCATCGCCCAGTAAGATCAGCGCCAGTGCCACCACCGCCAGGGCAAACAGCAGGTGGTAACTGCCACCAGAACGGGTAAAGAGGTAGGAGTAGCCGTAGCCAGCCAGGGCCTGGAAGCTGGCAAAGACCACGGTTGCCCGGCTCCAGGTAGCGGCCTGTGCCTGGTGATCTCCGGGCAGCAACTGATGCACCTTGTGAAGGGCCAGGGGCACAATGCCGGGCGGGAAGGTGCCAATCATTACCGTGGCGACGGCCGTACTGACAAGGCTATTGCTGGCCAACAAGGCCGCCAGTACCAAAGCCTGTGCCACTACCACCAACCGCAGCGCCTTTGACGCCCCCAGTTTGTCGCCAAGCTGGCCATAAAGAACGGGCCCTACAATGGCGCCAAGGCCGTACAGCACCCAGAACAGGGCGCCGACATGGGCGCCCCGGCCAAGCCCCCTCGCTACGTAATCCACCATAAACACCATGGCGGGCACTAGGGCGGCGGCCATCAGCCCGTATTGCACATAAAACACCTTAAGGGCAAAACCGGGGTGTTCGGCGCCACTGCTGGCAACGGCTGCCTGGGCATGATGATGGCGCGGCCAACCGCGCCAGCTAAGGGCGGTCAGCACAAGGCCAATGGCGCCAAGACCAAGCCAGGTCGCTTGTAAGCCCCAGCCCAGCAACAAAGGCACCAGGGTGCCGGAGCCGGCGATACCAATGCCAAGGCCGAGGAATATGGCGCCACTGGCAAGGCCCCGGCGGCTGGCTGGGATATGGGGCAGCAAGGTGGCAGCCACCAGCACCATGATCACCCCACCGGTGATCCCCGACAGCAGCCGCCAGCCGAAAAACCAGCCCACCGACAGCGGAAAGCCGCACGCGAAAAAGGCGATGGCGGTCAGCAGCATCATCGTCTTTAGCACCGGCACATTGCCAAGGCGCCGCCCCAAAGGCCGGGCCAAGAGGGCGCCAATCAGGTAACCGGCCAGGTTGGCGGCGCCCAGGTAAATTACCTTGTCGGCGCTGAACCAACCGGCGGCGATCAGCGGCGGGATCAGCGGCGTGTAGGCAAAACGGGCCAAGCCAATGCCGATCAGGCTGGCGCAAAAACCGGCCAGAATGGCGGCCCAGGGAATATGCTCGGGTTGCCTGGCGCTGTTGTGGGGAGTCATGAAGAAGCCTCGTAGTTATCTTTGACAGTGGTGTCATTTTTGACATTGTTGTCATGATTGACATGGCTGTCAATGATGGCGATCATAAGCGCCAACGATAAGCATCATGCGGATTTTCGATAAGGAGCGGCCATGGCGGGCGTTCGGCAATTTGATGAAGAGCAGGTCCTGGCCGATGCCTTGACCCTGTTCTGGCAAAAGGGCTTTGTGGGTACCTCCATGCAGGAGCTGGCGACGGCCACCGGCGTGCAGCGCGGCTCGCTTTATAACGCCTATGGGGGTAAAGAAGCGCTCTTTATCGCCGCGTATCGCTGCTATCTCGCCAAATACATGCAGGGCATCAAAAAAGCCCTGGCCCAGCCGCAGCTAAAAGACGCGCTAGAGGCTTTGTTCGATTTCAGCATCAACCTTATTCGTACTGACCGGCGCGGCTGCCTGACCACCAAGACCGCCACCAGCGAGAGCGCCACCCCGGCTATCCACGAGGCTCTGCGCGCCCAGATGGACAACCTCAAGGCCTGCATCACAGAGCGCCTTATGCAATCGCCACAGGAGCTGGCCCTGCCGGTGGCCGACGCCGCCTTGCTGCTGCTTACCCACACCCGGGGCATAGTGGTGATGGAGCGGCTCTATGACGACCCGGAGCAGCTTCGCACCAGCGCCAAGGCGCTGACGGCGCTGTTGCTGAAATAAAAAACGCGGGCCAAAGCCCGCGTTTTTTATTAATCCCGACCTTAGCCCAGGTACTTCCAGCGCAGGCTCTCGCCGGCGCGAAGCGGCACTATCACGTCGCCGGCAAAGGGCAGCTCGGTGGGGGCCACCCATTGTTCTTTAACCAGGGTGACGGTGTCGGTGTTACGGGGCAGACCGTAGAAATCGGCGCCGTTGAAGCTGGCAAAGGCTTCCAGTTTGTCCAGCACCCCTAAGTCTTCGAAAATCTCGGCATAAAGCTCGATGGCGGCGTAAGCGGTGTAGCAACCGGCGCAGCCGCAGGCGTTTTCCTTGGCGCCCTTGGCGTGAGGAGCCGAGTCGGTACCCAGGAAGAACTTGTTGTTGCCGCTTACCACCGCGTCTTGCAGGGCCTGCTGGTGGATGTTGCGCTTCAAAATGGGCAGGCAGAAAAGATGCGGGCGAATGCCGCCCACCAGCATGTGGTTACGGTTATAGGCCAGGTGCTGCACTGTGATGGTGGCGCCCACATTGGGGCCCTGGCTTTGCACGAACTCGGCGGCATCTTTGGTGGTGATGTGTTCCACCACCACTTTGAGGGTCGGGTGGCGGGCCACCAGCGGCGCCAGGATGTCGTCCAAAAAGGCCTTTTCGCGGTCGAAAATGTCCACGTGGTTATGGGTCACTTCGCCGTGTACCAACAGCGGCATGTCGTTCTCGGCAAGGGCCGCGCAGACGTCGTCCAGCTTACCCAGATCGGTCACCCCAGAGTCGGAGTTGGTGGTGGCGCCAGCGGGGTAGAGCTTTACCGCCACCACTTTGCCGCTGGCTTTGGCTTCACGAATGATGGCCGGGGTGGTGTTGTCGGTGAGATACAGCACCATCAACGGCTCGAAATTCGAGCCCGCCGGGCGCTGGGCCAGGATGCGGTCGCGATACGCCAGGGCCTGGGCGGCATCCATTACCGGTGGCTTGAGGTTGGGCATGATGATGGCGCGACCCATCTGACGAGCGGTGGCAGGAACGGTATGGGCCAGCACGTCACCGTCACGCAGGTGAAGGTGCCAGTCGTCAGGGCGGATAAGGGTCAGGCGATCGGTCATGGTCTCGGTCCGGGCGGCTAAAAAACGGCGCCATTATAGACAAGGGGCGGGGCAATGTCTTTGGCATCCATCGTGCGGTGAAAAGCAGTGTTACGGGATTGGACGTTTGGATGTTTAGCCGTCTAAATGTAGAATGCCTTCACTAACGCCCCGTTTTGGCGCGCTTTTTTCGCGCCCGCTGCCTTAAAAAAGGAATGCCCATGTCTGTTTTTAACCTGCCTTCTCGCGCCGACCATGTCGGCAGTTTTCTGCGCCCGCCCTACCTTATTGAAGCCCGCGACCGCTATCTCAAGGGTGAGATCAACGCCCAGCAACTGCGGGAAGTGGAAGACAAAGCCATCAGCGATGTGGTGCAGCTGCAAAAAGACGTGGGCCTTAAGGCCATTACCGACGGCGAGTTTCGCCGCACCTATTTTCATGTGGATTTCCTGCGCCAACTGGGCGGCGTCTTTACCGACGAGCCCCGCACCCACAAGCGCGCCGACGGCAGCGAAGAGCTGACCCCGCCGCTGATTAAGGTCATCGAGAAGGTGCGCCACGTTAAAGACATCCAACTGGCGGATTTTCAATATCTGAACAGCCTCACCGGCGAGCCCGGCTTGGCTCCCAAGGTCACCATCCCCAGCCCCACCATGCTGCATTTTCGCGGCGGCCGCGGCGGCATCGACGCCACCGCCTATCCCGAGCTTGACCCGGATTTTTATGACGACGTGGCCAAGGCCTACGGTGAGGAGCTGCAATCGCTCTATGACGCCGGTTGCCGCTACGTACAGATGGACGACACCAACCTGGCCTACCTTTGCGACGAGAAAATGCGCGAAGCGGCGCGCCAGCGCGGCGACGATCCGAACGAGCTGCCCGGCCGCTACGCCGATTTCATCAACAAAGTCGTGGCCCGCAAACCCCAAGGCATGACCCTTGGCATGCACCTGTGCCGGGGCAACTTCAAAAGCACCTACGCCGCCGAGGGTAACTACGAGCCGGTGGCCGAAGCGCTGCTGAGCCAAATGCACATCGACGCCTACTTCCTGGAATACGACGACCACCGCTCCGGCGATTTTCGGCCGCTGCGTTTCCTTGGCAAGGACAAAACCGTGGTGCTGGGGCTCATTAGCTCCAAGTTCGGCCAGATGGAAAGTAAAGACGACATCAAGCGCCGCATCGATGAAGCCGCAACATACGCGCCTTTAGAGCAGCTGGCGCTAAGCCCCCAGTGCGGCTTTGCCAGCACAGTGCATGGCAACGATATCGCCTTTGACGAGCAGCGCGCCAAGCTCGAATTGGTGGTGGATATTGCCCGTGAGGTGTGGGGCGACTAACCCAAAAATATCGAAAAACGGCGCCCAAGGCGCCGTTTTTTATCCCCTTGGGGTAATGGCCGCCAGGGCCTCGCGGCTGGCGTCGTCCACTGGCACATACACCAGCAGCCTTTCGCCGTCCCGAGGGGCTGACCACCAGTTGCTCTGTTGCAGGACAATCTCCCCTGCCTGGGGGTGAAAGTAGCGCTTTTGCAGATTGCTGACGCATTCCACATCCTGGCGCTGCCACAGCGCGCCAAATTCGTCGGAGGCGGCCATAAATTTGGCCAACTGCTGCTGCCAAAGGGGGTCGTCAAAATGGCTGGCCATGTTGGCACGGAAGAACGCCACCAGCCGAGGCAACACGTCTTGTTCGTCAACAATGCTCTGGCGCCAGGTGCGGTTGGTCAGGGCAAGGTAGATACAGTTGCGCTCCTCCACCGGCACCTCGCCAAGGTTCACCCGGGTGAGATCGCAATAAGCCTGGTTAAAGCCGAGGATGTCAAAGCGGGCGTTCTGCACCATGGCCGGCAGCGGGTCGAGCTTGTCGAGCATCAGTTGGTTGGCGGTGCAGAGTTTTTCGCAAGGGGCCTTGGGTGAGCTGGGTTCGGGTTGCCCTGCCAGGCGAAACACATGGCGTTTTTCGGCCGCCGTGCATTGCAAAGCGGTGGTGATGGCCTCCAGCGCCTTGCTGGAGGCTTTGACATTGCGGCCCTGCTCCAGCCAGGTGTACCAGGTGGCGCTGACCTCGGCCAGCTGCGCCACCTCTTCACGGCGCAGCCCCGGCGTGCGGCGCCTGCCCACCTGGGGCAGGCCCAGGCGTTTGGGATCAAGGCTTTCCCGGCGAGAGCGCAGGAAGGCGGCCAGGTCTTTGGCGCGGGGCAGGGCAAGTTCGGTGTCGGTGGCCATGGTTGCCTCAACAAGGTGGTTTTTATACCAGGATAACCAAGCACTGGTACCAGGTTAATGTCCCCGGCAGACTGCCACTCATTGCTGCTGCTGACAAGGTGAAAATATGGCCAAAACTCTCACTCAACCCGTTCTGGCCTGGCCCGGCATCCTGGTGCTGCTGGCCGGGCAACTGCTGCCTTTGGTGGATTTTTCCATCATCAACGTCGCCTTGAGCGCCATCAGTCGCGATCTCGGTGCCAGCCATACCGAGCTGGAGCTGGTGGTGGCGGTATACGGCATCGCCTTTGCCGTTAGCCTCGCCCTTGGCGGGCGCCTGGGTGACAGGCTGGGGCGCCGGCGCCTTTTTATCTGGGGGGCGGCGCTTTTTGGCCTGGCGTCCTTGTTGTGCGGCCTGGCCGTTAACGTGCCCATGTTGCTGGCGGCAAGGGTGCTGCAAGGCATGGGGGCGGCGCTGGCGGTGCCGCAGATCCTCGCCACCTTGCATGTCAGCTTAAAGGGCGAGACCCACTCCAAGGTCATTGGTGCCTACGGCTCGGTGGGGGGCGTGGCTTTTATCATCGGCCAGGTGCTGGGCGGCCTGCTGGTGAGCTGGAACATCGCCGGCCTTGGCTGGCGCAGCGTGTTTTTGATTAACCTGCCCATTTGTCTGGCCATCTTGTGGGCCGCGCCGCGCTGGGTGCCACAAACCCGCAGCGACCACGCCCCAGGGCTCGACCTTAAAGGTGCCGGGCTGCTGGCCCTTATTCTCAGTTGCCTGCTGCTGGCCATGTCGCTGGGGCCGGTGCTGGGTTGGCCGCTGTGGGCCAAGGTATTGCCGCTGGTTGCCGTGTTACTTGGCTGGGCATTGTGGCAGGTAGAAAAGCGCCAGCCCTTTCCTCTGTTGCCGCCTCGCCTTTTTGCCCTGGTGTCGATGCGCTTTGGCCTGCTGCTGGCGCTGTTGTTCTTCGGGAGCTGGGGCGGCTTTATGTTTGTGCTGGCGCTTACCTTGCAAGCCGGCCTTGGCATGAGCCCGGCGCTCTCTGGGGAGTCTTTTATTGCCCTTGGGCTGGTGTTCTTTTTGGTGGCACTCAACAGCGCAAGGGTCAACCGTCGCCTGGGGCCGGTGCGCACCCTGGTGCTGGGCCACGGCATTCAAATTCCGGGGCTGGCGCTCCTTATTGCCACCTTTCAAAGCCAATGGCCGGCGATTTCGGTGTGGAGCCTGGTACCGGCCACGGCGCTGGTGGGGGCAGGGCAGGCGTTGATCGTCGGCTGCTTTTACCGCATCAGCCTTGCCGACGTGCCCCACAGCGACGCCGGCGCCGGCAGCGCCATGCTCTCTACCATGCAGCAATCGGCCCTTGGCCTGGGGCCTGCGCTCTTTGGCGGCGTTTTTGCCTGGCGCCTCAGTGCTGGCAGCTACCCGGCGGCCCTTAGCCTGGCGCTGGAGCTGGAAATTGGCGCCATGGTGCTGCTGGTGCTGTGCGCCTGCCATTACGGTTTGAAGGTACGCCGCAGTGCCCGCCTGGCGGCCGGTTAAAGCGGCAGATTATCTTCTATGTACTGCGTTTGGTTAAGTTAAAGGGCTTTGCCTGAACCCAATACAGGGTGGGGCAAAGCCCTCTTTGGCTATCGCCGCTACCCTTGCCGATGCAGCCAAAACTCAGACGAGAAAAAGAGTTTTACTGCTTCTAATGCCTCAGCAAGGCCTTGTTCAGTGCTATTGATAACGCAGCTACCTGCTTGATTTTGATGCCAGAGGTGCTCCTGCAATACCCTGAACAGAACCTCTACGACGGTTAAGACTTCGGTGGTTTCCTTGCCGAGCTTTCCCTACAAGAGGAAGCAAGAAAGGCCAGTTGGCCGTTTTGGGGTGAGCAGATACTGCGTTTTACCAAAGCCGCCGAGCTAAAGCTGGGGGCCACGAGCTAGCCCTGCTGGATATGGCCAGCCGCTGAATTTTCGTAGCGATGAGGATTAATGATGAACATCGAGCTAAGAGACAAAGTTGCCATTATTACCGGTTCCACCCTGGGTATTGGTTTTGCCACTGCCAAAGGGCTGGCCGAGGCCGGTGCCAAGGTGGTGCTGAACGGGCGCAGCCAGGCCAAGGTCGATAAAGCGGTTGGCGCCCTCAGAGACTTGGTGCCAAACGCCGAGATAACCGGGGTGGTGGCGGATCTGCAAAGCGCCGAAGGCTGCGATACCTTGGTTAAGGCCTTTCCCTTTTGCGACATCCTGGTCAACAACGCCGGTATCTTTGGCCCCCAGGATTTCTTTGAAACCGACGACGCCACCTGGCAGCGCTATTTTGATGTCAACATCATGTCGGCGGTGCGCCTCTCCCGCGCCTACCTGCCGGCCATGGCCGACAAAGGCTGGGGTAGGGTTATCTTTCTCAGCTCCGAGTCGGCCCTTAATATCCCCGAGGACATGATCCACTACGGCATGACCAAAACCGCGCTGCTGAGCATCTCCCGTGGCCTTGCCAAGCTGATGCGCGAAACCGGCGTTACTGTCAACGCGGTGCTGCCGGGGCCGACCTTAAGCGAAGGGGTGGCCGAAATGCTGGCAGAAGACGTGGCCAAAACCGGCAAAACGCTGGATGAGGTTGGCCGCGATTTTGTTAAAGCGGCTCGGCCCTCGTCCATCATTGGCCGCCCGGCCAGGGTGGAAGAAGTGGCCAACATGATTGTCTATGCCTGCTCCAAGCAGGCGTCCGCCACCACAGGCGCTGCATTGCGGGTAGACGGTGGGGTGGTCGACACCCTGGCCTGAACCCCAGGCAACAAAAAAAGGCAGCGTAAAGCTGCCTTTTTTATTGGTGCGCTGACTTAGCTGCGTTGGCGGCGAAGCAGCAGCAGTGCTGCCAGGCTCAGCCAGCTCAGGCTGCCACCACCACCGCCACCACCACCGGTGTCACTGGTCGAGGGGGTAACGGTACTGGTTACCGGGCTTTGGGTCACGGTGACGCTCTGGCTGGCGCTGGCGCCGCTGGGGTCGGTTACCGTTACCGCAAAGACGTAGCGCTGAGTGGTGCTGCTGGCTGGCAGCGCCGCGCTCAAGGTGGCACTGCTGCCATCAAAGCTCAGGCTAGTGCCGCTGGTTTGCTGCCAGCTGTAGCGCAGGGTATCGCCGTCCACGTCCTTACCAATGGCGGTCAGGCTGAGGGTGGCGGCGCCGCTCAAGCTGGTGCTGCCGCTCAAGGTCAGGGTCGGGGCGTCGTTTACCGCCGCCACGTCTATCACTAGGCTGTGGCTGGCGGTGCTGGTGATACCCACTACCGACAGGTTAAAGGTCGCCTCGCCGTTGAAGTTGGCAGCCGGGGTGTAGACCAGGGTATCGCCGTTTTGGGTCAGGGTGCCGCTACTGTTACTGGACAGCGACAAGGTCTGGCCGGCAAGACCCAGGGCCGACAGCGAAATGGTCAGCGGTTGGTCTTCGCTGGTGCTGAAGGTCTGTGGTTCGCCCTGGCTGGTGCTTTGGCTCAGCAGCAGGGTGACCAGGGCCGCGCTGGTGAGGCTCTGGCCGTTGGGGCGGTACTGGTTGCTGGCGCTGCTGCCGGTTTCGGTAGCAAAGCCGGCGTTGGAGGTGACCACCAGCATGGCCGGGCCGGTCAGGGTTTGGCTGCTTTCGAGCATCCAGCGGTGCCAGCCGGCGTTGCCATCAAAGCTACCCAGTTCGCTGATAAGGCTGCCAGGTTTGTTGCCGCCGGTCCAGCTATAGAGCGCCAGGCTGACGGTGCCGCTGGCAGGCAGGTAGAAGTCCACGCCATCGAGGGTGCTGGAGGTTTTATCAAATCCCCAATAAAGGTTGCCGGCCACGGCTACCGGGCTTTGGCGGTAATGGTGCTGCAACAGGGCGCTGCGGTCATCCTGGCTGATGGCAAGGCTGTAGGACATGGGCAGAGCCGGGTCGCTGATGGCGCTTATCTGCACCGGGCTTTGCTGGCCGTCACGGGTAACGGGGCGGTATTGGCGCACCTTGGCGTAGCCGGGGAACAGATCGCCGCTGTCGCCTTGGTTGCTGCCGGCGTCAAGGTCGCCGCGGCCATCGGCCTGCACTATGGCCAGTACCGGGCGGCTGACGTCGGTGTTGTCGCTGACCCTGGGGTCGGCTTGCTCTATCAAAAGGCCAGTGCCGGGCAGGCCGGCGTCATAACCGCCGCCCCGGTATTCCAGATACAGCACTTCACCCAGTTGCTGGCCGCGAAGATAAGGGTCGATATAGAGGGTTTGCACCTGGTTATCGGCCAGTTGGATATTGCCGTCGGCGTTTTGCACTTCGGCATCACTCAGGCCGGCGGTGGTTTTGGACCAGGCGGTTAAATCGGCCGGCGTCTGGCCAAGGTAGGTGTCGGTGCTGGCTTTGTTCCAGTTGCCGGTACCCATCAGGCCCCAACGGCCAATGCCGGAAGGGGCGCCGTCTACATACAAGTCCGGCAGGCCCAGCAGCAAGTGGCCCAGTTCATGGGCGAAAATGCCCATGGTGGCGCCGTGGTCACCTTGTACTTCACCTACCGCCAAATAATCGCGCAGGTTAACGCCGTCCAGGCTTTGGGTAGGCATCACCCAGCGGTGAGCCCAGATGGCCGGGCCGCTGGCGCCATAGCTGGCTTCTTCGCCGGCATAGACAAACTGCACCGCCAACTCGCTGGGGCTTAAGGTGCCGTCACCGTTGCTGTCGAAGGAAGCAAAATCCACATAAGGGTCGGCGGCGGCCAGGGCGGCGGCCAAGGTGCCGTCGATGCCGTAATCACAATCGTTGCCGCAGGCCGGGTGGTTGCGGTTAAGGCTGACGTGGACCACGCCGTCGTTAGCCCCTTCGCTCTCGGTTGCCGGCACCAAGGTCAGCTGTTGCTGGCTTTGCTCGAGGTAGTAATTGGCAAGGCTCTTACCGCTGCCCCACAGGGTATCGGTAACATCAAATTGGCTTTGCACATCGTTAAAGGAGACAACGATGGTCAGCACCGGGTGTTTGCCGGTAAGGCTGGCCGCTTGCGCCAAGGCGCTTTGAGTCGTTGCAGCGGCGCTGAAGGCCGCTTCGCTGCTTTGCTCTTGCACCAAGTGGGTCGCTACCGGGCGGTAGTGGCTTACCGCAAAGGCCGGGGCCTTCTCGGTGGCGGCAACATCCGAGGGCTGCAAAGCGCCGAGCAGCTCACGGGCATAGACCCAGCTGTCGCCATTTTTGACGATGGCTTGGCCTTGGGCGTTTTCATACCAGTTGTGAAAGGCATTGCCTTTGAGCTGCACTTCAATGGTGGCGCCGCTCGGTTGGGTCAGGGTGATTTGCCGCGGCGCCGGGGCAGAAGCCTGGGCATAACCGGACAGCAGGGTGCAAGAAGCCAGCACTGCACAGGGCAGTGAACGCGCAAGGAACATCTCCGCCTCCAGACGTCTACGACGAGGTGGTTAAACACAAGGGAATCGACGGGGCGGATTTTACGAAGTGGATATTTTTTGTGCAATACATTGTGCATGGACTGTGTAAGAGATTGTCCATAGTGGTGAGGAATGTTAACAGACAGGTGCTGGTTTTTTGTTCGCTAGTAGTTTGTTTTGATTGTTGTTTTTTTAATCAGTAAATGCTGATAAATAAACTGGTATGACCTCTAAAATTTTTTTAGCTAAATCAATAACGTCAAAACTTTGGCGCGGAAAATGTTAATCGTTCTCGGCGCCAGCTTGGGCAAAGAAAAACCCCGGCGCCAGGCCGGGGTTTTTGATGGCCTTACTTGGCCTGGTGGATGTGTACGTCCCGCTGCGGGAAAGGGATCTCGATACCTTTGGTGTCGAAGGTCTTTTTAACCGTTTCCATGGTCTCGAAGAACACCGGCCAGTAGTTACCGGCGTCCACCCAGGCCCGCACCGTGAAGTTCACCGAGCTGTCGGCCAGCTCCGAGAGCACGACCATCGGCGCCGGCTCTTTATGGATGCGCTCGTCGGCGTCGAGGATGCCTTTGAGGGTTTCTTTAACCAGGTCGATATTGGCGCCGTAGCTCACCCCAAACACGAAATCCACCCGGCGGGTAGGTTCGCTGCTGAAGTTAATCAAGCTGTCGTTGGAGACTTTACCGTTGGGGATGATCACCCGTTTGTTGTCGGGGGTGGTCATGATGGTATTGAAGATCTGGATCTCCTTGACGGTACCTGAGTAACTGTTGGTCTGGATAAAATCGCCCACCTTGAAGGGGCGGAAGAACAGGATAAGCACCCCACCGGCAAAGTTGGCAAGGCTCCCCTGCAGCGCCAGGCCAATGGCCAGGCCCGCCGCACCAATCACCGCCACAAAGGAGGTGGTGGCGATACCGATCAAGGAGGCCACCGAGATCATCAGCAGTATCTTGAAGATAATGCTGACCAGGCTTTTCAAGAAGTGGCGCAGGGTAGGCTCGACCTTGCGCGCCTCCATGCCCTTATCCACCACCTTGGCAAAGCTGTTGATCAGCCACAGGCCCACCAGCAGGACGATAATGGCCAGCAGCAGCTTGGGCGCATACTGCATCACCAGCTCGATGCCCTGGTCGACATATTTATTCGCATCTTCGATATGAAGCATTTTCAGTCCCTTCAATTGGTTATCCGCGATATCAGCATGGAGCAGCCACCTGTTGTCGTCAATTGGTGGCCGCCCTGCCGGGCTCGGCAGTATAATCGCGGCCCATGAACGAGAACTTGCTAGAAGACGACATCCACTGGATGCGCCAGGCGATGGCCCTGGCCGACAAAGCCGCCGCCGCCGGGGAAGTGCCGGTGGGGGCGGTACTGGTCAAAGACGGCCAGGTGCTGGGGCAGGGCTATAACCTCTCCATATCCTTGAGCGATCCCAGTGCCCATGCCGAGCTGCAGGCCATTCGCCAGGCCGGCCCGGCGCTTGCCAACTACCGGCTACTGGACTGCACCCTTTATGTCACCCTCGAACCTTGCGCCATGTGCGCCGGGGCCATGGTTCATGCCCGCATCAAGCGTTTGGTGTTTGGGGCCAGCGACTTAAAAACCGGCGCTGCCGGCTCGGTGATGGACATCTGCCGCCACCAGGCCCTCAATCACCAGTTGGAAGTGACGGCCGGGGTGCTGGAAGCGGAGTGTGCAGAGCAGTTAAGCGGGTTTTTCAAGATGCGCCGGGCGCAGAAGAAGGCCGAGAAAGCGGCTCAGGCGGCAGCGTCTGCCGAGCGCTGCAATTGCAGCAGGGAGTGAATGCGGTTGCGGTGCAGGTTGCGCTTGTGCAGGCGTTTCATCTTCAAATGGCGGCGCCAGTCGTGGCCGCGTAGGGTCCGTTTTTTGGTCAGGGATGAACGGCGTTTCAGCATAGGCTCCTCCTTGGGTACAAAGCCGTTGTCAGTGCCGCCTGTGGCGGTCTCGTCTGTGACATCATAGATACGGCCTTTACGCGCCTTTTTCAATCCTTGGGCGTGACGTTTTCGTTAACGCTGTCATTCGGGTCTTGGTCGCTGTCGTCGTCGGCGTCGTCCGCTTTGGCCTCGTCGTTGTCGGTATTGGCCACCTGCTGGCCTTGCAGCCACACCAGGGTTTCGTAGTAGCGGCGGATGTTATCCACGTATTTAACCGGCTCGTCGCCGCGGGCATAACCGTGGCGGGTCTGGCTGTACCAGGCTTTTTTACGCAGCAGTGGCAGGTTCTCTTTTACATCCACCCAGGAGTTGGGGTCGCCGCCCCGTTTCTCGGTGATGCGCCGGGCGTCCAGCACGTGGCCTTCGCCGACGTTATAAGCGGCCAGGGCAAACCACACCCGCTCGTCCGGCGGAATGGACTCTGGCATGCGGTCAAACAGCTGATGCAAATAGTTGGCGCCGCCACGGATAGACTGGGCCGGGTCCAGGCGGTTGTTGATGCCCAGCAAGTCGGCGGTGTCCAGGGTCAGCATCATCAGGCCCCGCACCCCGGTAACCGAGGTAGCCGAGGGGTTCCAGTGCGATTCCTGGTAGCTCATGGCGGCCAGCAAGCGCCAGTCAAAATCCCCGGCGTATTTTTCAAAATTGGCCTGGTAGCGCGGCAGTTTGCGGTCAACGGCGCGCATAAAGGAGCGGGTGTCCACGTAGTCGAAGGTGCGCACGTGGCCGTAGTACTTTTCTTCCAGGCGGGCGATAACGCCGGTCTGGCTCATCTCGCCAAAGAACTCAATCAGGGCGGCGTAGAGGCTGTCGTCGTTGTTCTTTTGGAAGGCCCAGGCCACGGGCTGCTCGTCAGAGACGGTAAAACCCACCATCAAATCCGGGTAGAAGCGCCGGTTAAGGGCGAGGTTGTTGGAGTCGGCCACGGTGTAATCGAGGTGCCCGGCCAGCACCTGCTGCAACAGTTCGTCGGCGTCCATGTCCGAAGTCTCGGTCCACTTGAGGTCCGGGTGGGTCTTGGCCACCTGGGCCAGGCGCTCGGCGTGGGCCGAGTAGGCCATTACCATCAAAGAACCGTCGGCCAGATCGTCAAAATCACGGGGGCGGCGGTGGCCGCGTTTGTATACCAGTTTTTGGCTTACCGCCTGGTAGGCAGGGGCGAAGCGAAAATGCGCGCGCCGCTCGGGGGTGACGCTAAGGCCGGCTGCCAGCAGATCGTATTGGCCCTTTTCGAGCTTGGGGAACAGGTCGCTCAGAGAATAGCTGGGCTCAATCTTGAGTTTGACGCCGAGGTAGTCGGCAAACATGGCGGCCAGTTCGTAGTCCAGGCCTGCCGGGCCGTCGGCCGCCTCAAAATAGGTGGTGTCCGAGTAGCGCGTGCCAACGCGTAGCTCTCCCCGTTCGAGGATGCTTTCCAGCTGGCTGCTGTGCTCGGGGGCAGGCGGGTTGCCGCCGTCCTGGCAGGCTGCCAGTAGCAGCACCAACGCAGGCCAAAACCCTCGCCACTTTGGGGTGATTTTGCTCATCTGGTGGCGTTTATATCAGAAACCGGCAAAACCGCGAAATCTAACCGTTCGTCTGGATGGGAAAGCAAACGTTTTTCCTCTATAATGCGGCGCCCGAGAACTCCCTCAGTCTGCCCAGGTGACCAATGCCGATTCAAGTCCTGCGAGGCGCTCCCGCCCTGTCCGAGTTTCGACTGGAAAAACTGCTGGCTTCATGCCAGGCCGCACAGCTTCCGGTAACCCAGATTTCCACCAGCTTCGTGCACTTTGCCGAACTGTCCGAGGCGCTGACCAGCGATGAACAGGTCCGCCTGGAAAAACTGCTGACCTACGGCCCCCGCTTGGCCGCTGCCGAACTGGCAGGGCAGGAATTTATCGTGGTGCCCCGCCTGGGTACCATCTCGCCCTGGTCTTCCAAAGCCACCGACATCGCCCATAACTGCGACTTGGGTAAGGTCAAACGCCTGGAGCGCGGTATTCGTTACCAGTTGGACGTGGCCCTGTCAGAGGCTGACGCCAAGCTCTTCAAAGCCCTGGTGCACGACCGCATGGTAGAAGCGGTGCTTGAAAGCGAAGCCGACGCTGAGCTGCTCTTTAAAAAGGCCGAGCCTGGCCGTTATGCCAGCGTCGATATTCTGGGTGAAGGCAAAGCCGCCCTGGAATCGGCCAACCAGCGCATGGGCCTGGCCCTTGCCGACGACGAAATCGACTACCTGGTCGAGAACTTCAAAGCCCTGGGCCGTAACCCCAACGACATCGAACTCTATATGTTCGCCCAGGCCAACTCCGAGCACTGTCGCCACAAGATTTTCAATGCCGATTGGACCATCGACGGCCAGACGCAGCCCAAGTCCTTGTTCAAGATGATTAAAAACACCTTCGAACAAACCCCGGACTACGTGCTCTCCGCCTACAAGGACAACGCCGCGGTCATGACCGGCTCCACCGCCGGCCGCTTCTTCCCCGACAGCGACAGCCGCGAGTTTTCATACCATGTGGAGCCTATCCACATCCTGATGAAGGTGGAAACCCACAACCACCCCACCGCCATTTCCCCCTTCCCGGGCGCCGCCACCGGCTCCGGCGGGGAAATTCGTGACGAAGGCGCCACCGGCGTTGGCGCGCGGCCCAAGGCGGGTCTGTCTGGCTTTACCGTGTCCAACCTGCGTATTCCAGGCGCGGAGCAGCCCTGGGAGCAGGATTTTGGCAAGCCGTCACGCATTGTCACCGCTCTTGAGATCATGACTGACGGCCCCCTGGGCGGCGCCGCCTTTAATAACGAATTTGGCCGCCCGGCGCTCTTGGGTTACTTCCGTACCTATGAAGAAGAAGTGAACTCCTTCAACGGCCGGGAAGTGCGCGGCTACCACAAACCCATCATGATCGCCGGTGGCCTTGGCAACATCCGCGAAGAGCACGTGCAAAAGGGCGAGATCCCGGTTGGCGCCAAGCTTATCGTGCTGGGCGGCCCGGCCATGAACATCGGCCTGGGTGGCGGCGCGGCATCCTCCATGGCCTCCGGCCAGTCTGACGAAGACTTAGACTTTGCCTCAGTGCAGCGCGATAACGCCGAAATCGAGCGCCGCTGCCAAGAGGTGATTGACCGCTGCTGGCAGCTCGGCAACGCCAACCCCATCTGCTTTATCCACGACGTGGGCGCTGGTGGCCTCTCTAACGCCTTCCCCGAGCTGGTCAACGACGGCGAGCGTGGCGGCAGCTTTGAGCTGCGCAATGTGCCCAACGACGAGCCGGGCATGAGCCCGCTGGAGATTTGGTGTAACGAATCCCAAGAGCGCTACGTGCTGGCGGTGCCGGCCGACAAACTGGCCCTGTTTGACGCCATTTGTGAGCGCGAGCGCGCCCCTTACTCTGTGGTGGGCGAAGCCACCGAAGAGAAAACCCTTAAGCTCAGCGACAAGCACTTTGGCGACAACCCCATCGACCTGCCGCTCTCCGTGCTTTTGGGCAAGCCGCCCAAGATGCACCGCGATGTACAAAGCCGCAGCGCCGAAGGTAACGAACTCAAGTTCGACATCAGCGTGCAAGAGGCGGCCGAGCGCCTGCTGCGCCTGCCCACCATCGCCGAGAAGACCTTCCTTATTACCATCGGCGACCGCTCCGTGGGCGGCCTTACCGCCCGCGACCAGATGGTTGGCCCCTGGCAAATTCCGGTGGCAGACGTGGCCGTTACCGCCGCCAGCTTTGACACCTACTACGGCGAAGCCATGGCCATGGGCGAGCGCACCCCGGTGGCGCTGCTCAACCACGCCGCCTCTGCCCGCTTGGCGGTGGCTGAATCCATCACCAACATCGCTGCTAGCGCCATTGGTGATTTGAAACGCATCAAGCTCTCTGCCAACTGGATGGCCGCTGCCGGCCACCCCGGCGAAGACGCCGGCCTTTATGAAGCGGTGAAAGCGGTGGGCGAAGAGCTGGCCCCGGCCCTTGGCATCACCATCCCGGTGGGCAAGGACTCCATGTCCATGAAGACCCAGTGGGACGACAAAGCCGTTACCGCGCCCCTTAGCCTTATCATCACCGCCTTTGGCCGTGTTGAAGACGTGCGCAAAACCGCCACCCCGCAGCTCAAAACCGACAAAGGCGCTACCCGCCTGCTGCTGATTGACCTTGGCGCCGGCAAACAGCGCCTGGGCGGCAGCTGCCTGGCCCAGGTGACCCGTCAGCTCGGGGTTGAGACCCCAGATTTGGACGACGTAGCCGCCTTTAAAGGCTTCTTCCACGCCGTGCAAGAGCTGCTGCTGGACGGCAAGCTGCTGGCCTACCACGACCGCTCCGACGGCGGCCTGTTCGTGACCCTGGCTGAGATGGCCTTTGCCGGCCACGTGGGTATCGACGCCGATATCAGCGCCCTGGGCGGCGACGCCATGAGCGCCCTGTATAACGAAGAGCTGGGCGCCGTTATCCAGGTGCGCGAAGAAGACCTCGACGCTATCAACAAGGTGCTGGCCGGCCACGGTATCAAGCACCTGGTACACGACATCGGTACCCTCAATGGCGACGACACGGTGCGCTTTAGCAAAGACGGCAGCGAAGTGCTGGCGGCCAAGCGCGGCGTGCTTCGCGGTATCTGGGCCGAAACCACCCACCAGATGCAAAAGCGCCGCGACAACCCGGTCTGCGCCGACGAAGAGTTTGCGCTCAAGACCGACGACAGCGACCCTGGCATCAGCCCGGTGCTCACCTTCGACATCAAAGAAGATGTGGCCGCCCCTTACATCATCAAAGGCGTGCGCCCCACCATCGCCATCTTGCGTGAGCAGGGGGTCAACTCCCAGCAGGAAATGGCCGCCGCCTTTACCCGCGCGGGTTTTCGCGCCATCGACGTGCACATGTCCGACATCCTGTCTGGCCGTGAAGATCTCACCAAGATGCAGGGCCTGGCGGCTTGTGGCGGCTTTAGCTACGGCGACGTGCTGGGCGCCGGCGAAGGCTGGGCCAAGTCTATCCTCTTTAACGAGCGTGCCCGCGCCGCCTTTGAGGCCTTCTTTGCCCGTGGCGACACTCTGGCCCTTGGGGTCTGTAACGGCTGCCAGATGATGTCCAACCTCAAAGACATCATCCCCGGTGCCGAGCACTGGTCCCGCTTTGTGACCAACCGCTCCGAGCGCTTCGAAGCCCGGGTGGCCACCTTGCTGCTGGAGAAGACCCCGTCACTGCTGTTTACCGACATGGAAGGGGCCCGCCTGCCCATCGCCGTATCCCACGGTGAAGGCCGCGCCGAGTTCGTAGATGACGCTCACTTCGCTGCCCTCAATGGTTCCGGCAAGGTAGCTGCCCGCTACGTGGACAACCATGGCCAGGTCACCGCCCAGTACCCCCTGAACCCCAACGGTTCGCCGGAAGGTATTGCCGCGCTCACCACCACAGACGGCCGCGTCACCATCATGATGCCGCACCCCGAGCGGGTACACCGCACCATCGCCCATTCCTGGCACCCCGAGGAGTGGGGCGAGAATGGTCCTTGGATGCGGATGTTCCAGAATGCTAGGAAGGCGATTGGTTAAGCCTGCGGCTTGGCTTTTGAGCAATAAAAAACCCCGCGAAAGCGGGGTTTTTTATTGGGGGAGTGGGGGAGGGCAGCTGTTCTTTTCGAGGCCGCTTTCAAATGGATGATTCCTTTATCGCCGGTAATACTCGGGCCGTCCAGGCCCTCGCCCTTACGGGCCATCGTCGCAGGCTCCGATGTTCAAATCTGCTCCTGACAGATTTGTCGCACCGGCAGGCGAGGCACTTTGTTTTCGCACAAAGTGCCCAAAGGCACCGCCCATGTTCCGCTTGATCTTCGCTTCTGGTCGTTCCCAGGCCACCGGTTCATACGCGCTCCCGGCACGTACTCACCTGCACCTGGGCGGCCCCCTGCCATCCTGTCTCGGCTGTCCTTCCACTCCCGTCAGCTCAGCGCTTCACTTAACGGGCTCCGTGGCCTAACCCCGAAAGCTCCAGAACAATCGACGGGTTTGTACCTTCGTTCCTTGATTGAAAAACAATGCCTTAAGTCAGCGTCGCTGTTGAGTACTCTAACAAGGAATGATTTTTAGCTTTAAGTCCCATAGTTTCTAACCGCTGATTCCATAGCTTTCTTCATGTTTCCATGAAGTTGCCTCTTGGCATCATCAAATGGATTTGTCTTCCACTCTTTAGGTAAATTCCTTTTTTTTCCTTCCATGAGTATCTGATTGTAAAGGTCGTTCATATAGTCGAAAAATATGCCGACCTTATTAATTCTGTATTCTAGTCTTTTTACTACATTACCAGAGGCGTTACCTATATCTTTTCCTAGCTCAGATAGTTTTATCCAGGTTTTTTCATCCGATATGAATGTATCCATCATTGTATTTTCAACAAATGTGAAGTTGGAGATTAAATCTCTTACTATATGACCACCTAATCTACTTGGATAAAAGTTCGAGCTGAAATTTGCTTTTTCATGTGTAGCTGTATGTATAAATCGTAACTTGCATAGATCATCTAAGGATTTCAGAGTGTATTCATCGGAGATTCCAATGTCTCTCATGTTTTTCCTTATTTCAATGCCATCTAGATATTGAAAAGATGAGTCTGTACTATACTGTACTAGAGCACTAAGAATAAATAACCTAGTCATTTGGAGATTGGTTCTGCCCAGTCTGGAATCAAAAGGATTGCCAATAAGGGATGATTCTTCAGAGTAGACAGCGTTATTTCCGACAAGGATAGCTCGAAGGGCTTCATGTCGAGGAAGTGTATAGTAACCTTTAGAGTTATAGGTATTTATTGCTTTTCCAGGGCTACTATATCCATGTTCAAGAAAGTGCCTCGTCATCCTTAATGCATTGCGGATATCTCCCCCGGCAAGGATTTCTAAAAGCTTACCCACCTCTGTTCCTAAAACGGAGCTTTGGACTAATTCGATTATAGTCGATAGGTTTTTGACATGGACGGTGAAACCATTCTCAGAAATAAAATCACCAGATGAACCACCAATTATACCCCTAGCTAAGAAAAATCGTTTTGACAAGACAGACTCTACTTTTGGAGGCTCAATGAGTATGGGATCAAAATCGAACGCATTAAATGTTGGAGAGTTTCTGTGCTCAACATATGTTGAGTTTCGAAGTGATATTATAAGGTTTAATTTAACTTTTTGAGAAAAGGCTAGTGTTTCTTTGAATACTTTTGACTGTATTGATTCATCAAGTTGATCAACATTATCAACTGCAAGATATAGTGGAGTTTTACTTGACAGAAATGAAAGTATTTTATTGATATAAGGCTTTTTATCATCATAGTCACGTTGGAGCTTTTCAGATATTTTCTTATCTATCTCATCTTGATTTTTACTTAAAAGAAAAGAGGGCCCCTTTTTTATAGCTTTTATCTCGCTCTCATAAGCATGCTTAATGCATTTTTCGTAATCAGATAGTACTTCGTCTTGAATTATATAGTTCATCAAGGTTTCATACACGTAATCTATTGGAGTTTGATCTTCCGTGTAACCAAGGAAATCAATCTGAAACCATTGAGGATAATAGCCGTTTATTTCTTTTTCAAAAATGGCAGCCGAAGATACATTTCTCGTGTAATGCTGGAATGTCGTTTTCCCTGAACCTACACTTCCAAGGATCACGATAGCTAGAGGCTTTGCTTTTTTGTGTGCGTTGGAAAGTATTTCTTTAAAGGAGCTATTAGAACTTCTGTTTAATGGTCTGATTGGAGATTTATTAAACATGCTCTGGCTTTTTGATATATGCATGTTTATTTTTCTGTCAAACTTCATCCTATCCGAACTATTTACGTAGCATTTTTCAAATAAACTCGCATCCATTTCTGTTATAGTATCCGAAAAAGCTGTTGTAATCGCTTCATCTATTAATGGATACATCGGGTTATCTGTTGTTTGGTATCCAGCCGTCTTGAAAAAGTTTTTAAGTCTTCTTTCTTCTACTTGATCCTCTGTATAACCTAGTAGTCTATTTTCTAGACTTGAGTTGATGACAGATTTTCTTGATAAAAGACCATGGAAATCAGCATAATCATCCACTAGAGCTGATTGTAGGCTATTAAATACAATGGCTGAAGACTGATGGAATGCAACTTGATCTATTCTATTTGCTGGGAAAATAATCCACTGCTCACCATTTGTAACGACAGCAAATTGTATGCTTAACTTCCTGCAATAATCTCTTGCTTGAATTATTGCATCACCAAAAGCTCCCTCAAGATTACTTTTACTAAGTTTTAATCGCCTTCCCTTTTCTATCGTTCTAAATGGCAAACCTATTTTTTTTGCTTCTATAATTAGGGCTGCGTTAGCAGTTCTAATTACATAATCTGCGAATGTTGTATTTTTGTCTTCAGATACCCGTTCTTCTACAGTTACATCTTCGTGAGTCCATTCGAGAATATCAAATAAAATCTTATCTATAACTTTGAGGCGTGTCGTGGCTTCATTAACGTCCGCTAGCGATAGCTGTTTAGATACTTTTATTAATTCTTCTATCATCTTATTCCCTTAATGTAATGCTGGAAAATTAATCCTGATAAATCTTTAGATGAAGCATGTCTTATATCATGTGGCTAACTTACCCTTTTTGACTTTGATGTCAATGAACACAGAAGCTCCATGGGATACCCACTTATAGTTTGCAAGGATATCAGGTGCTTAGACCGCTTATGAGCGGATCTGCTGTTTGCTCGAGAACAAACACGCTGGCTAGTGGATGCTCTTTCGCCCGTTAAGTGAAGCGCTGAGCCGCCGGGAGTGAAGGGGCAGCCGAGAGAGGGATGTAGAGGCAGGTGAATATGTGCCGGGAGCGCGTATGAACCGGTGCACCGGGAACGACCAGAGGTGAAGATGAAGCGAAACATGGGCGAGGTTTTTGCCTACTTTTGACCTCAAAAGTAGGGCGCATGCAGGGGCGCCCCCCTGCAAACAAATAGGCATGCGCTCGCAGGGTATTCCCATCTCCGGGGAGATCGCGCCAGCGGGTGCAGGAGTGCTCTGTGGGACACCCACTTTTTGTTATTAACAAAATCAACTGCTTAAATGCCGTTGCGATATTTTGAGCAACATGGTGCTCATTTTTGGTGTGGGTAGCTTTTTTTGAGCGTGATATTGCTCAATGTGGTTTTGGTGAACCGGGAACTCGGACAATAAGTGCAACACGCATGGATGAACGGCGGTTGCTGGCCAACTGCTGACCACGGCAGCTGTGTTTTCACCAAAGAAAGCAGCAGTGTCAGCATGAGTTATCAGCCGTTGATCGTATCGCGTTAAGCCCGTACGTCATTGCTGCCAAAACTGCGCTGATATGTGGCATCACTTTCTTGATGGCGGCTGCCAGAAGTAATCTGCCTTAGCCATTACTGCAATGCCGCTGCATTGCGCTTCTGACTGCGGTTTGGCGACGGCGCCAGTCACCGAGACAAATTCGCCGTTGTATTCGGCTTTAAGGTCTTGAAATTGGCTTTCGGATACTTCAATGCAGAGGGTGTCCAAGACTTGGTAGTATCTCATGCTCTCCTTGCTGGGGAACAGATAAACCCTTCTTTCGCCTTTATTGCCGTAGGTGCCCAGCCAGCCATAGAGCCTGATCTTTTCTGCCTTGGCTGGCGAGTCCAGGAAACGGGGCAACTCATAGAATGACAGCGGTTTATAAGACTCCGTTGTCGCCTCTGCCTGGCCAAACACACCAAGGCAGAAGAGGGCTAATGCGAACCCGCTGTATCTTGGCTTCATCCGAATCATCGCTGCTGTTATTGCTTTGATTTTTCATATCTTACGGCAAGCCCTAGCCTTGGCGAATAACGTAATCCCCCCTTCAGCTTCTTTGGTTACAACCTTGTAACCACTAAGGAGGAGCCACTATGACTGTTTCCGGTAAAGAAACCCTGGCCAAGGTACCGGCCATCACCTTGGGCTTTTGGCTGATTAAAGTGCTGGTGACCACCCTTGGCGAAACCGGGGGCGATGCGGTGTCTATGTCGCTGGGGCTGGGGTATTTGGCCAGCACCGGCATTTTTATCACCGTTTTTGTGGCGCTGGTGGCGCTGCAAATCAAGGCGGCGGGGTTTCGGCCCTTTTTGTATTGGGCCACCATCATTGCCTCTACCACCCTTGGCACCACCCTTGCCGATTTTGCCACCCGCTCTTTGGGCATAGGTTACAGCGGCGGCTCGGCGCTGCTGCTGAGCTTGCTGCTGCTGACCCTCTTTTGCTGGCAGCGCCTCTTGGGGCGCATTGATGTGGGTTCAGTACAAAGCCCGGGGGCCGAGGGTTTTTACTGGCTGACCATCACCTTTTCCCAAACCCTCGGCACCGCATTGGGGGATTGGACAGCCGACACCCAAGGCCTGGGGTATATGGGCGGGGCGGCGATATTTGGCGGCGCTTTACTGCTCTTGGCCACGCTTTATTACGGCACGGCGCTGTCTCGCACCGGGCTCTTTTGGCTGGCCTTTGTGCTGACCCGGCCCCTTGGCGCCGTGGTGGGGGATTTTCTTGATAAACCCCTGGCTCAGGGCGGCCTGGAGCTGAGCCGTTTTAGCGCCAGTGCCTGCCTAGCGGCGGCGGTGTTGCTGCTTATCGCCGCGCTACCCCAGCGAGCGGCAAGAAAAGGCCATTAACAACTTGGCGATAAATGCGGCCCCGAGTGCTTTGGCAGTAAGGGCCGCATTTTGGGGCTTAATTACCCCGGTAGGTACTGTAGCCGTAGGCGCTCAGTAGCAGTGGAATATGGTAGTGCTCGAGTGAGCCATCTACGGCGAAGATAACCGGGATCTGCGGGAAGAAACTCGGTTGATGGTGAGCCTTAAACCAGTCGCCGGTTTCAAAAATCACCTTGTAGGTGCCGGGGGCCATGGTCTGGCCCTTTGGGTAAAGGGCCGGTACTCGCCCCTGTTGGTTGGTGGTAGCGCGGCTCAGTACTTGCCAGCCTTGGTCGGTTTGCTTTTCCAATACGATGTTGACACCCGCAGACGGTAACCCGGTTTGGGTATTAAGGACATGCACGCTCAGCGGGTTGGCCAGGGCACCGGCAGACAAGGCCAGCATCAACAGGCCCGGCAGAGTGAATTTCATCAAAATGCTCCTTGTTATGGCGTGGCGCAAAAGACCGCCCACCCCGTTATTTTCTTTCAGTGCTGGGGCTTTTTTTCAGAGCCTAAAAACGGCTCAGCAGGCTGCGCAATATCGCTGTCACAGAGCGGCGCCACACTGGGTGGGCCCTGGTTATAAAGAGGCCTTATGTTCCTGTTGCTCAAAGGGCGGTTTCGCCGCCACCCGCAAGGTAGCCGCGCCAAGGTGGTGATAAGCCTCAACAAAGCCAAGCCCATAGCCCGGGTAGACGAGCGCTACTTGTCGTTCTCCATTGATATTTCGGTGCTGGCCGGTGGCCAGTGGTGGGACGGCAGCGCCGGCAGCCAAAAGGGCCTGGGCACCGAGAAAACCACGCCCCTTAGCCTGAAAAAGGGCAAGCTCGATAAATTCACCCGCGCCCTGGCCCCGGCCTACCTGCGGGTGGGGGGCTCGGAAGCGGACAACATCCATTACTTTGCCGCCCCCCAAGGCGAGAGCGGCGCCCTGGTGCTCACCCAGGGCATGTGGGACGACCTGCACCGCTTTTGCGCCCGTAACGATCTGGCGCTGGCCTTTACCTTTAAATACGGGCTTTTCAAGCGCCGCCTTCATGGCCGCTGGCAGGCCGATGAAGTCAGCAAGCTACTGGCCTACAGCAGCGAGCGCGGCCAGCCCATTGCGGTGTGCGAGCTTGGCAACGAGCTCAATGCCTACTGGGCCTTTTATGGCCTGGGCTCCCAGCCCATGGCCTCGAAGCTGGCCGCCGACTACGACACCTTTATTCGCACCGTTCGTCACTTGAGCCCTCACAGCAAAGTGGCGGGGCCGGGCAGCGCCTTTTGGCCGCGCATTGGCGAGGCCATCAAACCCATCACCAACATCACCCCAACCTTCCTGTCGGTGCTCAAGGAGCCCCTGGATATCGTTGACTGGCACTATTACCCCTTCCAAAGCCGCCGCTCGCCGGTGCGCACCCGTTCGGCCACCTTAAGCAACGTGATGTCGCCCCAGGCGTTGAAGGATTTTGATAAATACCTGGGGCAGCTCAAGGGCTGGCGCAACCTGCATCAGCCAAACGCCGTCCTTTGGACAGGAGAAACCGGCTCGGCCCAGTGCGGCGGCGAGGCGCGGCTGTCTGACCGTTTTGCATCGTCGTTCTGGTGGGCCGACCAACTGGGCCGAGGCGCCAGGGCAGGGCAGGCGGTGATGGTGCGCCAAAGCCTGGTGGGGGGCGACTACGGCCTTATCAACCGCCAAACCCTTAAACCCAACCCCGATTTTTGGGTGAGTTGGCTGTGGCAAAAGCTGATGGGCCGGGAAGTGTTTGAGGTGCAAAGCAGCGACGAGAGCGTGCTGGCCTACTGCCACAGTGCCCGCAAAGGCGGCAAATGCACCTTGCTGCTGATCAATATGGCGGCCACCGCCAAGGCGGTAGAGTGCCGGGGCTTTGGCATGCAGAAAAAACGCTTTGAACTTACCGCCGACAAGCTCACCGACGCTAAAGTGCGCATCAATGGCGTCAAGCCCAAATTCCAGGGCGGCAAGGTAAAACTCAAAGACTTCCCCAGCCTCGCGCGCCAGGAGCAGCTTAAGCCCTACAGCATTAATTTTTGGTGTTTTCTGTTGTAGTAAAACGCAAATTTTCAATGGCGTATTTTAAAGATGCCTTTAATTGCAAAGGCTTGCTCAGGTACTCTCACGCCAGTTCAACAGGGAGGTTGCAAGGATGCCCGCTACCGCAACGCTGCAAAACGCGCAGCAAAACCGCCAGGCCATAAAACAGGCCTTTGATAGCAATAACGTGGATGTTTACGCGCTGAACGACGCCGAGTTACTGCAACTTTGGATGGCCATTGGGCAAGCCAAAGGCAAAAACCGGCAGCAGATTGAAAGCGACTTCAACGCCCTGACTTCTCTCAAATTGGCCGATGCCATACTGGCTTTTGGCGTTAACTACGGCTCCAGCGTCGCCGATGGCAAAGTGCTGGCGGCCCTAGCCACCGACATGAAACGCGGTGGCAGCATCTTGGGTAAATACCAATTCAAGGTCGCCAACGGTAAACGCTATATCGTGTTCAAAGGCTACTCGGGGCTGCGTCGGTTAATCACCGGTACCCGTTATTTGTCTGATAACGCCAAATTGATGCAGCTGGGCATTACCGAGAGCGGTGTGGTGGCCGGGGTGAAAAACGGCGTTAAATCAGGGGTACTGATCACCCTGGTGTTCTCGGTCACCCTCAATACCATCGACTGGATCTTCAAGGACGATTACCACTGGTCAAACTGGCTGGGAACCTTGTCCACAGATATAACCAAAGCCGCCATTGCCAGTACCGCCGGTTACCTGGCTTCGGCCGCGACAGTGGCGGCCAGCGTGGCGTTGACCGGGGCCACCATCGCGGTGTTGCCATTGGCGGCCGGTATTCTGGTGGGGGTGCTGGTGGGCGTGGCCCTTAACGCCGTTGATGAGAAATTCCAGATCACCCAATCGCTGATTAACGCCCTGGATACGGCGCAGCGGCGCATTCAAAACAGCATCGATAACAACATCGCGCAGGCCAAAAGAGGCATGCTCGATGGGGTCTATTACTTGGTGCACGAAACAGGCAACTTGTTGCGACGCTCCGCCCGCCACTGGATCAACGATCAAATCAGTGGTTTGTTGCGGCGCCTTGGCGGATTTTCGATTTACTGATGACAAACAAAGCTTCGGTTTTCTTTCTGATCTTCTGTGCCGGTCTGGTGTTCTGGGCAATGGCTGCCGGGGCGGGCTGGCTCTATTTGGACGCACAAGCCAGTAATCAGGAGGCCTTTGCCAGCGGCAGGCAGCTGATTGTGCACAGCAGCAGCTACGGTTTTCTGCCCGGTGCTGCCTTGGGTATTTTTGCCGTCGGCCTTTATTTGCTGGTGGCCTTGGCCCTGGTGCCCTTTGGCGAAGAAGTACGTAAAACCAAAGGGGTATTGGTGCAAAAGGTGGCCGCGGTGGTGGTGGTGGCAGCGCTGATGCTGACTCTGCTGGGCCAGATTTGGCTTTCTCACCGCTGGGAGGCCACCGCCAAGGCCAAGGGATACTCGCCTTGCCCGCCACTCACCCTGCTGATAAACCGCATGACCTACACGGCGTGGACGCGTGATGTTAGCCTTTGCACCGATCCGCAAGTCTCGCAAATCGTACAGCGCGGCGGCCCTGAAGAATCAAAAGAAGTGGAAGCCCTGCTTCAGTCGAGGCAGTAACCGGCCTCGATTGGCGGGTGACAAAAGACACCCGCCATCTTTGCTGCTACCTTGGCACTTTGATTTTATTGCCAAAGTGTTTATCTGATGACCATCCACCGCATCAACCCCGGCCAACGTTGGTCCGACATTACCGTCTTTAACGGCATTGCCCATTTTGTGGAGGTGCCCGAGTGCGCCCAAGCTGACATCGACAGCCAAATGGCCGCCCTGTTTGCCCAGGCTGAAGCCAGCCTTGCCAAGATTGGCAGCGACAAAACCCGGCTGCTGTCGGTCACCATCTATCTCACCGATTTTTCCCTGGCCCCGGCCATGAACGCCGCCTGGGACGCCTGGTTTGAGCCCGGTACCGCGCCGAGCCGCGCCTGCGTCAAAGCCGAACTGGCCGACCCTCACTACCTTCTGGAAATGGCCTTTGTGGCTGCCGCTGGCAGCGCGTTTCAATAACGGCGTTACAGCGCTGACATCGCCTAAGGCACCTTTGTTTTTGCTGACAAAAAGCAAAAATCCGCGCCAGGGGGATTTTCAATTTTTGGCGCAGGAGTAAGCTCGGTGGCCTGAAGGTGGCGGAGGTGTTATGCACCGCATTGTGCTTGTAGAAGACGACCCGGATATCGGCCAGCTTATTGGTGGCTGGCTGGGTAAACATGACATGGACGTGCTGGTCGAGCCGAGGGGCGATATGGCCCTGGCGCGGGTGGCAGCGGAGCAGCCAGATCTGGTGCTGCTGGACATCATGCTGCCGGGGCTTGACGGCCTGTCGCTGTGCCGGGCGCTTCGCGGCCGCTTTGCCGGCCCCATTGTCATGCTCACCTCCCTGGACAGCGACATGAACCAGGTGCTGGCCTTGGAACTGGGCGCCAACGACTACATCCTAAAGACGGCGCCGCCCAATGTGCTGCTGGCAAGATTGCGGGTGCAGCTGCGCCAGGTTAAAGCCGCGCCAGCGCCCATCATCAGCCAGGGCAGCCGCCTGCAGCTTGGCACGCTGTTTATCGACCAGGCCACCCGCACCGTGCGCCTTGGCGGCCAGACGGTGGTACTGACCACCACCGATTTTGACTTGTTATGGCAACTGGCCAGCCATGCCGGGCAGATCTTGAGCCGCGAGGCCTTGTTTCAGCAGGTTAAGGGCCGCGACTACGACGGCCTTGACCGTTCCATGGACGTGGCCATCTCCAGGCTTCGCCAAAAGCTTGGCGACAGCGCCGAAGCCCCCACCCGTATCAAAACCGTGCGCCAAAAGGGCTACCTCCTGGTGCCGGACGAGTGGAGCTGACCGGTGCGCCGCCTCTTTACCCAGTTCTACCTGTTGGTGTTTGCCTGCTTTTTGGCGGCGGCGCTGCTGATTGGCGGGGTGTATCAGTTCACCGCCGAGCGGGCCAGCAACCGCTATCTCGAAGGGCTGGTGCAGGACTTTTTGGACCGCTTTACCCAGCAGATGGCCGATGTGCCCGCCAGCCAGTGGCCGGGGCAGGTTGAGGATTTTGGCCGCCGCCTGCATCTTACGCTGCGCATCGGCGCCCTTAGCGAGCAGCCCCTGGCCCCGGCGGATTTAAACTTTCTGAGCCAGGGCAACATCCTTATCGTCGAGGACGACGCCACCTTTCGCCAACGCATTCCCGGCACCGACCAAGTGCTCATTATCGGCCCGGTACCCTATCTGCATTTTCAGCATGAATTGCACTGGTTGGTGCTGGGGCTGCTGATTTTGCTGGGCCTGTCCCTGGCCTTTCCCATCCTCTTGTGGATGCGCCCACACTGGCGCGGCTTGCAGCGATTAGAAGCTGCCGCCAAGCGCCTTGGCCGAGGCGAACTGGATGCCCGGGCGGCGCTGCCCAGCAAAAGCAGCCTGGCCACCCTGGGGGCCACCTTCGACCAGATGGCCAGCCAGCTGCAAAGCCTGATAGCCGGGCGCAAGCAACTTACCGACGCCATCGCCCATGAGCTGCGCACGCCGCTGGTGCGGCTGCGCTACCGCTTGGCCATGCAGGAGCCGCCCTTGGCCCCTAAGGCCCTGGCCGAGTTGGAGCGGGATCTCAATGCCTTTGAGTACCTGATTGACGAAATGCTGGTCTACAGCCGCCTTAACGAGCCCGAACCGGCCCTTAATATCGGCACCCTTGAGCTGGGCCAGTGGGCCGCCGAGCACCTGGCCGACTGGCAGGCCCAGGGCGCCGGGCGCACCCTGGAACTCACCGGCCCGCCTGCGCCCCTTTATTGGCAAGGAGACGGGCGCCTTTTGGAAAGGGCCATGGATAACCTGGTGGGCAACGCCCTTCGCCACTGCCGCCAGCAGGTGCAGATTGCGCTTAGGGAGGAAGACGGCCAGGCAGCGCTGAAAGTCACTGACGACGGCCCCGGCGTGGCTGCCGAGGCGGCAGCGCGTATCTTCGAGCCCTTTGTGCGCCTCGATGAAAGCCGCAACCGGCGCACCGGCGGTATCGGCCTTGGCCTTGCCATAGTGCGCAGCATTGCCCATTTGCATGGCGGTGACGTGCGCCTCGAAGGCCCCGGCCCCGGCGCCAGTTTTACCTTGTTACTGCCTGTACATTCGGTAACAAAGCGTCACCAGGGCGCTACAGAGTTGCCGTAACGGTCACACTTACAATGGCGGCGTTGGAGCAAAACGGCTCCTGGTTGATAACGAGGTCACTCATGAAAAAACTGCTTCCCCTGGCCATTGCCGCAGCCTTTGCCTTCAACACCGCCGCTGTTATGGCTGCCCCTGCCGACGCTCCGGTGAAAACCGAAGCTGCCCAGATGCAAAAAGCGGCCAGCGACAAGGCGGCCAGCAAAACCGAGAACAAAACCAACCACACCAAGCCCAAGGTCAAAAAGGTGAAAAAGGCCCATCACAAGAAAAAAGCCGCCACCAAAAAAACCGCCAAGAAAAAAGCGGAAAAGACCAGCGAGCAGGACAAGGCCAAGGCCTCCTGAGAAAAGCCCCGCAGCAGCGGGGCTTTTTTTGTACCGGCGGCGGTGTTACTACTGCCTTTGCCAATAAGCAGAGGTGGGTATGACAAGTTGGTCGGCAAGGGCGAGGGAGATTGAATCCTTCAAGGTGATGGATCTGCTGAAAAGGGCCAAGGCCCTGGATAGCGAAGGCCATGACGTGGTGCACATGGAAGCGGGGGAGCCGGATTTCCCGGTGGCCTTGCCGGTGCGCCGCGCCGCCCACGCCGCCCTTGACGCGGGCTTTACCCAATATACCCCGGCGGCCGGCATTCCTGAGCTTCGGGCGCGCATCGCCAGGTTTTATCAAGAGCGTTATGGGCTGGATATCGCTCCTGAGCGGGTGGTGGTGACCAGCGGCGCCTCGGCGGCCTTGATGATGACCTTCGCCCTGCTGGCCGAGCCTGGCCAGGGCTTTATGATGGCCGATCCGGGTTATCCCTGTAACCGCCAGTTCCTGCGCTTTATCGAAGCCCATTCCCAATTGGTGCCAACCGGTGCTGGCGAGCGCTACCAGCTCAATAGCGAACTGGTGCGCCGCCACTGGCAAGCCAATACCGCCGGGGTGCTGGTGGCATCCCCTGCCAACCCCACCGGCTCGGTGCTCCATAAAGACGAGCTGCTGGCCCTGAGCGGCGCGGTGAAAGAGCTGGGGGGCCATCTGGTGGTGGACGAGCTCTATCACGGCCTGACCTACGGCTTTGATGCTCCATCGGTGCTGGAAGTGGACGACAGCGCCTTTGTCATCAACAGCTTTTCTAAATACTTTGGCATGACAGGTTGGCGCCTTGGCTGGCTGGTGGCGCCCGAGGCGGCGGTGCCTGAGCTGGAGCGGATGGCCCAGAATCTCTACATCTCGCCAGCTACCTTGTCTCAGCACGCGGCGCTGGCGGCCTTTGAGCCAGAGAGCCTGGCTATCTTCGAGGAGCGGCGGCAAGCCTTTGCGGCGCGCCGGGACCGCCTGGTGGCGGGGCTTCGGGAGCTTGGCTTTGATGTGCCGCTGCTGCCGGAAGGCGCCTTTTATGTGTACGCCGACGCTTCTCATCTTACCGACGACAGCTTCAGCTTTTGCTGGCAGCTTCTCGAAGAGCTGCATATTGCCGCCACCCCTGGCCTTGATTTTGGCCGTCATCAGGCCAGCCGCTTTATTCGCTTTTCGTACACCACCGGTCTTGAGCGCATTGAGCTGGCCCTGGCCCGCATGGCGGATTTTATTGCCCGCCGCTAAGGCTTGGTGGCAAGGCTGGCTACCAGGGCTTTTAGCTCATCATCTTTTAAATAGAGCGGCACCGCGTACAGCCAGTGAGCCTCGTGCTGGGCCTGGCGGCTGATGGCCTCGATGTCGCGGGCTTGAAGTTCCGCTACCCCAAGGTGGATGCCAAGGCCGGTTATAAGCGCCGTTACCTGCTGGCAAAAGGCGTCGGCCAGGGCTTGGTCGTTGTCGCCGGGCAGCGCCAGTTGGCGGGCAAGGGCGGCCAAGCGCCCGGGAATACGCTCGCTATAAAGGGCCAGTACCTTGGGCAGCACCTTGGCGTTGGCAAGGCCATGGGGCAGGTGATAGTAGGCCCCCAACTGGTGGGCAATGGCATGCACATAGCCCACTCCCGCCTTGGTAAAGGCAAGGCCGGCGTAGCAGGCGGCGATGGCCATGGCGCTTCTGGCCTCAAGGTTGTTGCCATCGCGATAGGCCGCCGGGAGCTGGGTGAAAATCAGGCCCATGGCGGCCCGGGCCAGGCGGTCGGTCTCGCGGTTGGCGTTATTGGACAGCAGCGCCTCGATGGCGTGGGTCAGGGCATCAATGCCGGTAGCGGCGGTCACGGCCGGCGGTAGGCCGGTCATCAAGGTTGGGTCCAGGGCCACGGCGCTCGGCAGCAGGCAAGGGTCTATCACCGGCTTTTTCTGGTGGCTTTGGCTGTGGGTGATAACGGCGGCAAAGGTCACCTCCGAGCCGGTGCCGGCGGTGGTGGGCACGGCATAAAGGGCCAGGCCACGGCGGCGAAGGCGAAGCAGCCCCGGCGCTTTATCAAGGGGCAGGTTGCGGGGCGCCAGGGCGGCAATCAGCTTGGCGGTATCAATGGCCGAGCCGCCGCCAAACCCCAGCACCGCCTCGGCGCCATGGTGCCTGGCCGCCTCGATGCCGGCTTGGATCTGCTGGTCGGTGGGGTCTGGGGTCAGCTCGTAAAATACCGCCGTCTCTACCCCAAGCTCTGCGAGGGTTGCCAGTATCTTTTCTGCCAGCCCCAGCCTGAAAAGGGCTTGGTCTGTTACCAGCAGCAGTTTTTTCACCCCTTGCTGGGCGAGGGTGGTGGCGAGCTGCTGGCTGCTGCCGGGGCCGCAAAACAGCAATGGCGGTGTGGTGGGGATAAGGTAGCCGGCCAGTTTTTGGCCGAACATCAGGGTGCGAAAAAAGGCGGCTTGCAGCTGGAACATCCGTATCCCCAAGGTCAGTGGTGTTGCTCTATCCTGCCTGACCTTGGGGCATTTCCCAAGGCGTTAGCTTTGCAGCTGCGGCTCAGGCTCCTCGATGGCGCTGTGGGCCTGCCAGGCCTCCAAACCGCCTTGCAGCGCCCAGCAATGTTCGACTCCATGGGCCTTAAGCTTTTCGGCAAGGATAGCGGCCGACAGCTCCTTGGGGCAGGCGCAGTAAATCACCACGTCTTGGCCGGGGTGGGTAAGCTGGCCCAGCAGCTCCTCGATGGGGGCTTCCAGTGATACCGCCAGGGCGCCGGGAATGCCCTCTTCCATGGTGGGAGTCATGGAGCGGACATCTAGCACCAGCGGGCTTTGGCCACTGTGGTGGCGCTCGGCCAGCTCTTGAACCGTAATGCGGGGTACCTTGGCGGTGCGCCGTACCAGTAGGCGCCGCTTTACAAATTTAAAACCGATAAAGAGCGCCAGCGCGCCCAGCACTACCGCAAAGCCGATGCTGCCGTATTGGCTGAGCCAGGCCAGCACGTCGCCGACGGTATCGCTAAATACCAGGCCGATAAAAAGGCCGGTGCCGGCCCAGATCAGGGCGCCCATGCCGGTATAGGCCCAAAACACCAGCCAGGAAGTACGGTGCATACCGGCCATGGCGGTAAAGAGTGCGCCGGCGCCGGGCAGAAAACGGGACACCAGCAGCGCCTTGGGGCCGGTGCTGGCGTAGACATTGAGGCCGGAGCGAATACAGGTGTCTTGAGACAACGACAGCTTACAGATGGTGCGCAGCAGCTTGCTGCCATGGCGGCGCCCGGCAAGGTTCCAGACGCTGTCCGCTATCACGCAGGCCAGCACCGCCAGGGCCAAGGCTTCTGGCAGGCTGATAAGCCCTTGCATGGCCAGGGCGCCAACCAGAATAAGCAGCGGAAAGGCAGGAATAGGCAGCCCCAGCTGCTCCAGCAGGACATTGAGAAAGACCAGTAACAGGCCTTGTTGTTCAAGCAGTTGCTGTAATTCGCGCATGGGGTCTCCGTCACCTGCGGCATTATAAGAGGAGAGCCTGGCGGCAGGTTACCTCGGCAAAACGAACACCTTAATCGCCTTTAGCACAAGATGATATACCCGGGCCACAGGCCCGGGTAGCGGGTTTAGTCCTGAGAGCTGGCCCAGTAAAACTCGGTTACCAGGCTGTGGCGCTCGCCTGGGGCCAGGGTCACGGCGTCGGCTTGGATATTGGCCGCCTCCAGGCACACCATGGTTTTAAAGCCGTCGTCCGGGAACTGGGCCAGGGCCTTGGCCTTTTCGACCCAGGGATTCCACAGCACCAGGCTGCGGCTGCCTTCGCGGGCCACCGCTATCAGCCCCTCGCCGGTGTCGATGTGCTGAAGGGGTTTTTCCACGCTGTACATGCGGTCCACTTCCTGGCGGACAACGGCCGGGCCTTGTTGCTCGAAGGGGCCTTCGTCAAATTCAAGATAATGGCTGCCGGCCAGGCCGCGCACCGACACCTGGTTGATGTCGGGCACCGCAAAGTAGCTGTGCAGCGCCTGGGTGAAGGTAAAAGGGGCGGTACCGGTGTTGTCGGTGCTGAGCACCAACCGCGCCCTTTTACCCAGCACCATCACCATGGTCAGCTCGCTGGCATGGGGCCAGTAGGCTTCGGGTACGGCGCCGGCGGGCAGGGCCAGCTCAATCACAATTTCACCGTCCTGGTCTTCCACGTCCACCAACTGCCACTCGCTGGTGCGGGCATAGCCGTGGGCCGGGGCCTCGGCGGCTGGTTTGTTGTTGCCAAACCAGGGCCAGCACACCGGCACCCCGCCACGAATGGCGCGGCCACGGGCAAAATCTTCAAGGGGTGAGAGCCACAATAACGGCTTGAGCCCTTTGGGCTGAAAGTGCACCAACTGGGCCCCTTGCAAAAACACCCGCGCCTGGCAAAGGGCGGAGTCGATGTCCAGGTAGGCCAGGTCGCTTGGGGTGCGTCCCAGGGTAACGGATAGGGGTAAGCTCATTGCGGCTTCCTTGCAAAAGTCGAGTCCCATTGTGCTAAGCCTTGGCGCCCTTCACAAGCCCCTTGGCGACACTGGCCGGACAACACTGACGACTTTCCAAAAATCTGTTAGCGTCCAGTAACTTGCCTTAGTTTGCGGAGTCTTGATGGCAACCGACCGCGCGTTATCCCGAAGTGATGTCAAGGTGCTGACCTTATCGGCCCTTGGTGGGGCGCTGGAGTTTTACGACTTCATCATCTTTGTGTTCTTTGCCAAGGCCATTGGCCAGCTGTTCTTCCCGCCGGACATGCCCGAGTGGCTGCGCCAGCTCCAAACCTTTGGCATCTTTGCCGCCGGTTATCTGGCCCGGCCGCTGGGTGGCATCATCATGGCCCATTTTGGCGATCTGCTGGGCCGCAAGAAGATGTTCACCTTGTCCATCTTTTTGATGTCGGTGCCCACCTTGTTGATTGGCCTGCTACCTACCTACCAAAGCTGGGGCTATGGCGCTGCCATTGCCCTGGTGCTGATGCGCATGTTGCAAGGAGCGGCGGTGGGCGGCGAGGTGCCGGGGGCCTGGGTATTTGTCTCCGAACACGTCAAAAAACACCATGTGGGCCTGGCCTGCGGCAGCCTTTCGGCGGGGCTGGTGGGGGGCATTTTGCTGGGCTCCTTGATGAGCGTTTTTATCAACAGCCACCTGGCCGACGTGCTGCTGGACTGGGGCTGGCGGGTGCCTTTTATTGTCGGTGGCCTGTTTGGGCTGCTGGCGGTTTACCTGCGCCAGTACCTGCATGAGACACCGGTGTTTGCCCAGATGCAGCGTCGCCGCGCCCTGGCTGCCGAGATGCCGGTCAAGGTATTGCTGAAAAACCACAAGCGCAGCATCCTGCTGGCCATGGCTGTTACCTGGATCCTCACCGGGGCCGTGGTGGTGGTGGTACTGATGACCCCAACCCTAATTCAGGCCCAGGCCGGGATAAGCGCCGTGGCGGCCTTTGAAGCCAATGCCCTTTCTACCTTTGCGGTCATGGTAGGGGCGGTGCTGAGCGGCGCTTTAAGTGACCGTTTTGGCCGGGGCCGGGTGCTGGCCTTTTGGAGCCTGCTGCTGGTGGCAAGCTATGGGCTGATGATGTGGCTGCTGCCAACCCATCCCCAGTGGCTGCGGGAGCTTTACCTGCTGGCGGGGCTGGGGGTGGGGATAACCGGGGTAATTCCGGCCATTGCGGTCAGTGCCTTCCCGCCCGAAGTGCGCTTTACCGGCTTGTCGTTCTCCTACAACCTGGCTTACGCCATCTTCGGCGGCTTTACCCCGATACTGGTGTCATTGCTGGTGGCCTGGCATCCCTTGGCGCCGGTGGGTTATCTGGCGGCGCTGGCGGTGCTGGGAATAGTGATAGGGTTAACCTTTTCTCAAAGGTCACCTATATAGTCAGTAGGCGGCGCCCGCCTTGTGTTGGAGGTATTCGATGAAAGTTGCCCAAGCCATGACCACCCGTGTGGTGCACGTTTACATGGATACCGCGCTCAAGGAGATTGGCGATATCTTCGCCCAGCGCCCCTTCTTCCACCTGCCGGTGCTGGACGAAGACAACCGCTTTGCCGGTTTTGTGTCCTTGGTGGATTACCAGGCCAACACCACACCTTTTTTGAACACTCCCGCCGAGCGCAATGTGGATAGGGAGTTGCTGAAAAAGCCCGCCCATCAGGTGATGACCCGCCAGGTGCCCACCCTGATGCCGGAGCAAGATCTCGTCTCTGCCGCCAAATTGCTGCTGGAAAACCACTACAGCTGCCTGCCGGTGGTGGATGGCGATGGCCAGTTGCTGGGGGTACTTTCCTGGAAGGATGTGATGCGTATCGGCATTGCCCAGGCCGAGCGTTTGCCCGCCGACAGCTTTCTCTAGCTTTACATCACCACCACCCGGTTACGACCTTGGTGCTTGGCCTCGTAGAGTGCGCTGTCAGCACGACTGAGCAATTGCGATAGTGGCTCGTCACGGTGCCGGCGCTGAGCAACGCCAAAAGAGACGGTAACCTGCAAAGCGCCACCTTTGGTGGTTGTTATGTGGGTATCGGCAATGGCTTGACGCAATGTATCGGCCAGCTTGGCAGCCTGGGCCTCGTCGGCATTGGGTAAGAACAATGCAAACTCCTCACCACCTAAACGGCCAAAAATATCCCCTCTGCGAATGCGCCCCTGCATCAGGGCGGTCAGCTTTTTCAGCACTTCGTCCCCCACGGCGTGGCCGTGGTTGTCGTTCACGTTTTTAAAGTGGTCGATATCCATCATCACGCAGCAGAGGTCGCCTCCATGGCGGTGCTGGTTAGCTAGCGCCTGTTCGGCCAGGGCTAGGGTGGCGCGTCTGTTGTTGATGCCGGTCAGCGAATCAAGGTTGGCCAGGGTTTTAAAGCGCTGCTGGGTGTAATCGGCGCAGATCATGAAAAACCCCACCGTCAGCAGTGGTGGCGCCAAAATCAGCACGAAGGTGGTGGTTTTGATGATGGCCGAGAAGTCCGGCAGTGTTTGATAGCCAAAATCACTGCTGTACCAGGCCGCCAGCAGCCGTGTCAGGCTCACCAGTATCAAGGACGCCAGGGTCAGGGTCATGAAGATCACATGAGGGGAATGCTGTTGTCGCCAGGCGCCAATGCAGTGCAGCAGTGCCAGTGTCCACACCACCAAGGTCAGCCCTGCCAGCAGCAGGATCCGGTAGCTGTCGTCGCTGCGAATGATTTCAAAATAGTAAAGGGCAAAGGTGCCAAGGCTAATGGACAGTATCTTTATCAACAGATAGTGGCGCTGGCCAAAGAGGCTGGCAAGGGCCACAGCGTATGCACCATAGGCCAGGGCCAGCAGGAAATTGGCCACTACCAGGGTCCAGCCTAGAGGCAGGGTGAGGCGTGAGGAAAACAGCCCATAAGCGATACCCATGACCAGATTGGCCAGGGCCCACAGCCGCATCTGTTGGCGATGGGCTTCGTCCCGGGTAAAGCTTGCCGCCAGCATCCACAGGCCCATCAAGATCAGCAACACGGCCAGTGAAAAAAGCGACGCGATAAGGTCAATCTGCATATCACCTAAGCCGCAGGGGTATCTTGTTGTTACTTCAATATAAATGGCACTGGGAATTCTGCCCCCTTATATACCTAAGGTCAGGTTCGCTGGCGCCGAGGGCATGTGATAATCACAACGTCGATAGGGTTAATCGGCAAGTTGCATTTGATAATTATTATCAATAAAGGCTACTCTGCCCCTATTCCCGTATTTGGAGTCAACCATGGACCAGCTCATGCCAGAAGGTGCTCTTAGCCCAGCCAAAAGAAGGCTGCGCGTGTCCATGCTTGGGCCTGCCTTTATCGCCGCCATTGGTTATATCGACCCCGGTAACTTTGCCACCAATATTCAGGCCGGTGCCCAGTTTGGCTACAGCCTGCTGTGGGTCGTGGTGTGGGCCAACCTAATGGCGATGCTCATTCAATGGTTGTCGGCAAAGCTGGGGGTAGTGACCGGTAAGAACCTCGCGGAGCACCTGCGCGATACCCTGCCCAACAAGGGCCTGGTGTGGTTTTACTGGGGGCAGGCCGAGATCATTGCCATGGCCACCGACTTGGCCGAATTCGTGGGGGCGGCCATTGGCTTTAAGTTGCTTTTGGGCATCAGCTTGATGGAAGGGGCGCTTTTGACCGGCGCCGTGACCTGGGCACTGCTGATGGTGCGTGGCCAGCCGATGCTGGAGAGGGTCATTGGCGGCTTGCTACTGGCGGTGGCGGCGGCTTTTATTATCGAGCTGTTCCTTTCCAAACCGGCGGCCGGCCCGCTGCTTAAAGGGGCGCTTATTCCCGGCCTGCAAAACAGCGAGGCCCTGTATCTGGCGGCCGGTATCCTTGGCGCCACCGTCATGCCTCATGTGATTTACCTGCACTCGGCGCTAACCCAGCGCCGCTATAGCCATGTCGACCCAGCCAGCAGCCTCAAGGCGACCCGCTGGGATGTGGCGGTGGCCATGGTGGTGGCAGGCTTTGTGAACCTGGCCATGGTGGCGGTGGCAGCCGCGACTTTCCACTTTAGCGGCCACCAGGGTATTGCCGAGATTGAGCAGGCCCACACCATGCTTGAGCCGTTACTGGGCGATGCGGCGGCCACCATTTTTGCTCTGAGTCTGATTGCCGCCGGTTTGTCTTCCACCGTGGTGGGCACCATGGCCGGGCAGGTGGTGATGCAAGGCTTTATGCATTTCACCATTCCCCTGTGGCTGCGCCGCTTTATCACCATGTTGCCGGCACTGGCGGTGATAGCCCTGGGCTGGGACCCAACCCGCATCCTTATTGCCAGCCAGGTGGTACTGAGTTTCGGTATTGCCTTGGCTCTGGTGCCGCTGCTGCGCTTTACCAACAACAAGGCGCTGATGGGCCAATGGGTCAACCGGCCGCTAACCCAGGTGGTGGGCTGGCTTTGTGTGGCGGTGGTACTGAGCCTCAACGGCTACCTGCTTACCAGCCTCTAACGAAAAACGCCCTGCAATGCAGGGCGTCTTGTTATTGGTTGAGGTTGGGGGTGCTCAGATCGCGCTCGGCTACCGGTGGCGGTGTCCATTGATAGAGCCAAGTCTCGCTTAGGGCCTTGTTGCCCTTTTTCAGATAAAGGCGCATGTCGATAGGGGCGGTGCTGTCGTCTGGCACCACATCAAAGCGGGCCCGATAGCCTTTGTGGCCGGCGATGGGCCGCACCGACACCAGCTCAACCTTGCCCCGTGACACGCTGACATCGGCTTTGATTTCCGAGGGCGCGTTCAGCGGCATCATGTTGAAGATGTCCCCTTCAAAATCCACCACGAAGCGGTGGCTGTAATGGTCGCGCTTCTGGCCTACCACGCCGCCGATACCGGTGCGGGTTTCTTTGACATGGGCCAGGTGCGGAGTGTGCGGCATCCGCTCGCCCCAGTACATGTTGTAGCTGTACAGCAGCTCCTGGCCGGGTTTGACCGGCTGGGCAGGTTGCCAGAACGCCACGATGTTGTCGAAGGTCTCGTCGATGGTGGGGATCTCGGTCAAATCGACGGTGCCCTTGCCCCAGTTGCCCACCGGCTCAATCCAGAGGCTGGGGCGTTTTTCATAAAAGACCCCGTCGTCCTGGTAGTGGTCGAAGTTGCGGTCACGCTGCAACAGGCCAAAGCCCTTGGGGTTGTCGTCGGTAAAGGTGTTGAAGTGTAGGCTGGCCGGGTTGGTCAAAGGCCGCCATACCCACTCGCCGTTGCCGCGCCACATGGACAGGCCATCGGAGTCGTGGATCTCGGGGCGCCAGTCCCAGCTGGCGCGATGATCGTTCTCACCTACCTGGAACATGCTGGTGAGCGGCGCTATGCCCAGGCGCTCAATCTCGGCGCGCGGGTAGATGGCGGCGTCCACGTGCATCACCAGCGGTTCGCCGGGGGTGATGGTGAAGTGGTAGGCGCCGGACACGCTTTTTGAGTCCATCAGCGCATAGACCTCGGCGGTGTCGTCACTGCCTTGGGGGCGTACCAGATAAAAGCGGGTGAAGGTGGGAAACTCTTCCGGGCGGGGCAGGGCGGTATCTACCGCCAGGCCGCGGGCCGAGAGGCCGTACTGCATGCTTGAGCCCACAGCCCGGAAATAGCTGGCCCCCAAAAAGGAGATGATGTCTCGCTGCCAGTCGGTAAGGCTGTGGAGGCGAAACCCGGCAAAGCCGAGGTTTTTGGGGAGCTTGGCGTGGTCGAGGCCGGATTTACCGTAATCGAAAAAATGCTTGTCGTAGTTGATGGCGCGGGCTTCGCCGTCCACCACCTCATAAAGCTGTACCGGGGTTTTGGCGTACATGCCAAGGTGGAAGAACTCGGCCCGAAAATGGCTGGGCAGTTTGCTCCAAAGGGCCTGGTCGTGCTTGAAGACAATGGACTGATGCTGGTCCCAGTTAAGGTCGGCCACCGCCTTGGGCAGTTTGTCTGCTGGTGCCTGATAGGGGTGGTCGGCCAGGCTACGGGCCTCTCCCTTGAGGGCGGCGAAGCTGAACGGGTCGGCCAAGGCCGCCTGGCTTGCAAGCAGGGCCAGGCCGACGGATAGGGCAGTCATTGTCTTCATGGGTGGTCCTTGCAGTAAAAACAATAGTCGCTAATGTGCCAGAAACTGATTGGCCAAAGCCTGAACCAAATGCGGCCAATAAAAAAAGGCCCTGCATGCAGGGCCTTGATTTTCTTTACTCTTTGTCTTTCTCGCGGGCGGCTTTGAACTCCGAACCCTGGTACCACTTGGGCCAGTCGCGGCTGTTGGCCAGCTTGTCGGCAATGCCGTACAGCAAGGTCATGTCCTCTTGGGTGCCGCTCAAATCCCAGTTGGGGGAGTACTCATCGGCCGGCTTGTGGTAGCGCTTGGCGATGTAGTCGGGGCTGTTGGCACCCAGGCTCATGAACAGCAGGCCCGGTACCCCCTTGTGGGCCAGGGCGAAGTGGTCAGAGCGGAAGTAGTAACCATCCTGCGGTTTGGGGTCGTCCTTGATGTGGCGGTGCTGGGCCTTGGCGCCAGCGGCCAGGTACTCTTCCAACTCGTTTTGGCCACGGCCAAACAGCAGCGCGTAATCCACCTTGCCGGAGACATTCATGCCGTCCATGTTCAGCAGCGCCACCATGTCTTTGGTAGGCGCCGGCGGCTTGGCGGCAAAGGCGGTGGCGCCCAGCAGGCCCTGCTCTTCGCCGGTAAAGGCGGTAAAGATGATGGAGCGCTCCGGGTGGGTGCCTTTAAAGGCGTCGGCCAGGCTCACCAGGGCAGCCACACCAGTGGCGTTGTCCACAGCGCCGTTGTAGATCTGGTCGCCCTTGAGGTTGGGGTTACGGCCCAGGTGGTCCCAGTGGGCAGAAATAACCACGTACTCGTCGGGGTATTTGGCGCCGGGGATCATCCCCACCACGTTGTGGGAGGTGCCGCGCTTGAGGTCGTTATTGAGGGTGAGGTTGGCTGGCAGGTGCAGATCCACCGCTTTAAAGCCCGGTTTGGCAGCGGCGGCCTTGAGCTTGGCGTAATCCTCGCCGGCGGCCTTTAAGATCTTCTCGGCAGTGGCTTTTTGCAGCCAGCCGCGCACCGCCAGCTTACCGGCGTTGTCGGTGTCGTCCACCAGGGTGAATTTGGCGCCCACGGCGCCACTTTCCACTACGCCCCAGGGGTAGGCGGCCGGCTTGGTTTCATGAACGATAAGGGCCCCGGCGGCGCCTTGGCGCATGGCCTCTTCGTATTTGTAGGTCCAGCGCCCGTAGTAGGTCATGGTGTTGCCACGAAAGACCTCGGGGTCCTGGGTGGCAAAGCCCGGATCATTGACCAGCACCACCACGGTTTTGCCTTTTACGTCGACGCCTTTGTAGTCGTCCCAGCCAAGCTCGGGAGCGTGGATGCCGTAACCGACAAAAACCAGATCGGAATTATCCAGCTTGGTCTGCTTGGTAAAGCGCTGGGTGACCGCCACAAAATCGCTGCCGGGGGCAAACTGCATGTCGCCGACTTTTAAGGTCATATCCTGGCTGGCGGTAATGCGGCCCAGCTCTACCGGCTGGAAGTAATCACCAAAATACCCGGGCTTAAGGCCAGCCTTGATAAAGGCCCCTTTGAGGTAATTGATGGTTTTGGTTTCCCCTTCGGAAAGCGGCGCACGGCCTTCAAATTCATCAGAGGCCAGGGTTTTTACGTTCTGGCGATATTCGGCCATATCAAATTGCGGGGCGGTAGCGGCGGCGGCCTGCAAACTGGCGGCGGCCAGTACCAGGGCACCCATAGCGGGGGTTTTCATTGTCACTCCTAGATAACCGGGGCTTTTGGCATTGGAGCAGAAATGCCAACACTTTGAAACCGCGGGGTATCCCGCCAAACCGGCGGTACGACGCCGAGGCATAAAAAAAGCCCGCCGAAGCGGGCTTTGTCACGCACAAAGTGCTTATTTATTCGAACATTGCCGAGATGGACTCTTCGTTGGACACCCGGCGAATGGCCTCGGCCAGCATGCCAGACAGGGTCAGCTGGGTGACCTTGCCGCAGGCTTTCATGGCGCCAGACAGCGGCACGGTGTCGGTCACGATCACCTGATCAATCACCGAGTCGGTGATGTTCTGAGGGGCGTTGCCGGAGAAAACCGGGTGGGTGGCGTAGGCAAAGACGCTGCGGGCACCGTGGTTTTTCAGGGCTTCTGCGGCTTTGCACAGGGTGCCGCCGGTGTCGATCATGTCGTCAACGATGATGCAGTCGCGGCCTTGCACGTCACCGATGATGTTCATCACCTGGGCTTCGTTGGCACGGGGACGACGTTTGTCGATGATGGCAAGGTCGGTGTCGTTCAAAAGCTTGGCCACGGCGCGGGCACGTACCACACCGCCGATATCGGGGCTCACTACGATGGGTTTTTCAAAGTTCTGGGCTTTCATGTGCTCAAGCAGCACCGGCGTGCCGAAGACGTTGTCTACCGGCACATCGAAGAAGCCCTGGATCTGCTCGGCGTGCAGATCCACCGTCAGTACCCGGTCCACGCCCACGTTGGACAGGAAGTCGGCCACTACCTTGGCGGTGATCGGTACCCGGGCGGAGCGCACGCGGCGGTCCTGGCGGGCATAACCGAAGTAGGGGATAACGGCAGTGATACGGCCGGCAGAGGCGCGACGCAGGGCGTCGACCATCACCACCAGTTCCATCAGGTTGTCGTTGGTGGGGGCGCAGGTAGATTGGATGATAAAGACATCCAGGCCACGGACGTGATCGTTGATCTGAACGCTGATCTCGCCATCGCTAAAGCGGGTGACAACGGCATCTCCCAGGGGGATATACAGGCGTTCGGCGATCTTTTTCGCCAGTTCGGGGGTAGCATTACCAGCGAAAAGCTTGATGTCAGGCACGGTAAGGACCTCAGGGGCATTGTGTGTTCAGTTTTGACCGGATATACCGGCCCTGCAAATCAGTCGCAGACTGCAAGCCGCTCATGCAGCGGTGAGCGGTTCACACCCTTGGCAACAAAGCTCTGCCATTGCGGTGGCAGCAGAGATTGGGTAGCTACGGCGGCGACTTGAGAGTCGAAGCGCGCAAAAACGCAGCAGCCGGTCCCGGTCATTCTTGCCGGCGCGTATTCTAGCAACCACGAAAAAACCTTTTCAATAACGCCGTAGTGCTTAAAAACCGTCGGTTCGCAATCGTTTGCCCAATCTGCGGGCTGGATCTCGGCGATGGGGCGCTTGGGGGTATCCCTTTTTAAGTCATCAGCTTGAAACACTAAACCGGTATTAACGCTGACCGGCGGCACCACCACCAGGTACCAAGATTCGGGCGGATTGGCGTCGGTAAAAATTTCTCCCACCCCTTCGGCAAAGGCGGCTTTGCCCCGCACAAAAATCGGCACATCGGCGCCGAGGGTCAACCCCCACTGGGCCAGGGTATCGAGGCTGATGTCGCAGCCCCACAAGCGATTAAGGCCCACCAGGGTGGTGGCAGCGTTGGACGAACCGCCCCCCAAACCGCCGCCCATGGGCAGGCGTTTGTCGATGCGGATATCGGCGCCAAGGGGGCAGCCGGTTTTTTCTTTAAGAAGGCGCGCGGCCTTGACGATAAGGTTGCTCTCGGCCGGTACACCTTCGAATTCGGTCAGCAGCCGGATAGCGCCGTCCTCTCTTGGGGTAAAGTGCAGCTCGTCACCGAAATCGACAAATTGGAACAAGGTCTGCAGCTCGTGGTAGCCGTCGGGGCGGCGGCCGGTAATGAACAAAAAGAGGTTCAGTTTGGCCGGCGCCGGCAGGCTTAACGGGGTTGCCATTCGTTGATCTGCAATTTGATTTTGATGTTGTCTTTGCTCATATCCAGCATGGCCGGGAGGTCGCGGCCGCCGGCTTGGGTCCAGCGCAGGTAGTGGATGGTCCAGCCTTCGCTTTTCAGGGTGTCGATGCGGCCCTTGCTGTCTTTTTTGACTATCATGCCGCGCTCGCCGCTCTGGCCCTTGAGCCATTGGGGGAAGTCGTTGACCGGCAGCTGCCAGCCGGTCAATTGATATAACAGATACTGGGCATCGGTATCTTTGAAGGTGCCTTCGCTGTTGGTGAGGCTGACCTGACCGGGCTCCCCTTCCATGGACAGCACCGAGGTGCCCAGGAAACTGGTGAGCTTGAGGTTAAAAGTCTGTTTCTGCTGTTGCCAGTAAAGGTTGGCAGAATCACGCTTGTCGGGGGTAATAATGGCCACCTTGCCCAGCACCGCATAGTTGACCAGCGGCCGGTTGGGACTGGGCCATTGGCCTTTAGGGAAGCTGACGCAGGCACTGAGCCAAAGGGTCGCTAAAACAAGCAGTAATGTCTTTTTCATAGGGCGCCAGTATAGCGGTGGCCGCACTGTGGTTTCCATGGCCTTATAAATTTCAGTAGAATTGCCTCGCCAATTTCCAGAGACCCGCCGTTTCATGACCTTACTGGCTATCGGCCTGAATCACACAACAGCCCCTGTGGCGCTGCGCGAAAAAGTCGCCTTCGGGCCCGACTCGCTGCCCCGTGCCCTGGCGCAGCTGCCAGCGCTGCCCGGCATGGCCGAGGCGGTGGTGCTCTCTACCTGCAACCGCACCGAGATTTTTTGCCAAAGCGATGACGAGCAATCGGTGCGCCACTGGCTGGCCCAATTTCATGAGCTGTCTGACGACGAGCTCAATCCCTATCTGTACGTCTACCAGAACGACCAGGCCATCACCCACCTGTTGCGGGTGGCCTGTGGCCTCGATTCGATGGTGCTGGGCGAGCCGCAAATTCTCGGCCAGCTCAAGCAGGCCTACAGCCAGGCCCGCCAGGCCGGTACCGTCAACCAGCTGCTCGACAAGCTCTTTCAGCACGGCTTTCGGGTGGCCAAAGAGGTGCGTACCAAAACCGAGATAGGCGCCAACGCGGTGTCGGTGGCCTATGCGGCGGTCAGCCTTGCCAAACACATCTTCCCGACCCTGGCCGACACCAAGGTAATGCTGATTGGCGCCGGCGAAACCATCGAACTGGTGGCCACTCACCTCAAAGAGCAAGGGGTGGACAACCTCACCGTGGCCAACCGCACCCTGGCTCGGGCCCAGGAACTGGCCGGCAAGGTAGCGGCCAGCGCCATTACCTTAGAAGCCCTGCCCGACAGCCTGCATGAGGCCGATATCGTGATAGGGTCCACCGCCAGCCCCTTGCCCATCATCGGCAAAGGCATGGTGGAGCGGGCCTTAAAAGCGCGGCGCCACAAACCGATGTTCTTTGTGGATTTGGCAGTACCCCGGGATATCGAAAGCGAAGTGTCCGAGCTGGACGACGCCTTTTTGTACACCGTTGATGACCTTCAGCAGATCATCGATGAAAACCGCGCCAAGCGCGAAGCCGCCGCCGCCCAGGCCGAGGCCATGGTGCTAGAGCAGGTCCAGGCCTTTGCTACCTGGATCAACGGCCTCTCGGCGGTGGACCATATCCGCGATTATCGCCAGCAGGCCGAGGGCATCCGCCAGGACCTGCTACAAAAAGCCCAGGCGCAACTGGCCGGCGGCGCCGATGCCGCCCAGGTGCTTGAGCGGCTGTCGGCCCAGCTTACCAACCGATTGATCCATGCCCCCACCAAAGCCTTGTCCGATGCAGGCCGTGAGGGCGACCAGGCCAGGCTGGACACCATTGCCGGTGTGCTGGGCCTGGACAACCGAGAGACTCCATGAACCCATCGATACTGGCAAAGCTGGAAAGCCTGCAAGAACGTTTTGAAGAAGTGCAGGCGCTGTTGTCTGAACCGGCTGTGATTAGCGATCAAAAGCGCTTTCAGGCCCTGTCCAGGGAATTTGGCCAACTCGAAGAAGTCACCAGCTGCTTTGGCCGCTTTAAAAGCGCCCAGGACGACCTGGCGGTGGCCCGCGAAATGCTCGACGGCGACGACGCCGAACTCAAAGAAATGGCTCAGGAAGAAGTGGCGGGCGCCAAGGAGCGCATCGAGGTGCTGGAGCACGAGCTGCAAATTCTGCTGCTGCCCAAAGACCCCAACGACGAGCGCAACGTGTACCTGGAAATTCGCGCCGGCGCCGGTGGCGACGAGGCGGCCATTTTTGCCGGCGACATGTTCCGCATGTACAGCCGCTACTGCGAAGCGCGCCGCTGGCGGGTGGAAGTGGTGTCCAGCAACGACGGCGAGCACGGCGGCTTTAAAGAAGTGATTGCCCTGGTCAGCGGCGACGGCGTTTTTGGCCGCTTCAAGTTCGAGTCCGGCGGCCACCGAGTGCAGCGCGTGCCGGCCACCGAATCCCAGGGCCGTATCCACACCTCGGCCTGTACCGTGGCCATTTTGCCCGAAGTGCCGGAGGCCGAAGCGGTCAATATCAGCACCGCTGATCTGCGTATCGACACCTACCGCGCCTCCGGCGCCGGTGGCCAGCACGTTAACCGAACCGACTCGGCGGTGCGCATTACCCACATCCCCACCGGGGTGGTGGTGGAGTGCCAGGACGAGCGCTCCCAGCACAAGAACAAGGCCAAGGCCATGTCGGTGCTGGCGTCCCGCATTCAAGCCATGGAAGACGAAAAACGGCGGGTGGCCGAAGAGGCAACCCGCCGCTCTTTGGTGGGCTCAGGGGACCGCTCCGAGCGCATTCGCACCTACAACTACCCGCAAAGCCGGGTCACCGACCACCGCATCAACCTCACCCTCTATCGCCTCGAAGAAGTGATGGAAGGGGGCCTGGACTTGCTGATTGAGCCCTTGATGCAAGAACACCAGGCCGACTTGCTGGCCGCCCTGGCCCAGGGCCAGGCATGACCCTGTTAGAGGCTCTGCGCTGGGGCCGAGGCGCCCTTGCCGGCGGCGAATCGCCTGATATCGACGCCCGGCTGCTGTTGATGCACGCCGCCAAGGTCAGCCGCACCACCTTGCTGGCCTTTGGCGAGCGGCCCCTAAGCACCGCCGAACGGGCGCTGTTCGAGGCCTTTATTGCCCGGCGCCAAGGGGGCGAGCCGGTGGCCCATATCCTTGGCGAGCAGGAGTTTTACGGGCTGGCCCTGGAGGTCAACCCCCATACCCTTATCCCAAGGCCCGACACCGAAACCCTGGTGGATTTGGCCCTGGCGCTGCCGGCGCAGCCGCTGCGGTTTTTAGACCTTGGCACCGGCACCGGCGCCATCGCCATCGCTCTTGCCGCCCAGCGCCCCGGCTGGCAGGGCATTGCGGTGGATGCCGTTAAAGAAGCGGCAGAGCTTGCCAAACGCAATGTCGCCCGCCACCAGGTGGCGGTGACGGTGCGAGAAGGCAGCTGGTTTATGCCGGTGCGCGCAGAACGCTTCGGGCTGATCGTCTCCAACCCGCCCTACATCGACCCCATAGACCCGCACCTTGGCCAGGGGGACGTGCGCTTTGAGCCGCTGTCGGCGCTTATTGCCGAAGAGGCCGGCCTTGCCGACCTCAAATACATCATCGAGCAAGCGCCCGCTTACCTCCAAGCCCCCGGCTGGCTGATGGTGGAGCACGGCTACGACCAAGGAGCGCGGGTGCGCGAGCTGATGCAACAACGAGGCTTTGGCGCGGTGCGCAGCGAGCGCGACCTGGGCGGCCAGGAGCGGGTGACCCTGGGGCAGTGGCGAGACAACTAAGGCCCTGTTGGGGTATAATGGCCGCTTACTTTTTGTAAAGGCCTGTCCTTGATGGCGTTTTTGTACCCAGCCCTGAAACACGTCCATGAACTCTCCATTTTTGCCAGCCTGTTGTTGCTGACCATCCGCTTTGCCATGGACTTTCGTAACCGCCAGGACTGGCGTCAGGCCAAGGTACTGAAAGTCTTGCCAAGGGTGTTTGACACCTTGCTGTTGCTCTCGGCCGTCGGCCTTTGTGTGGTGCTGTCGAGCTACCCCTTCCAAAGCCCCTGGGTTACCGAGAAGCTGCTGGGCCTGGTGGCCTACATCCTGCTAGGCGTCGTGGCGCTGCAACGCCAGCGCGGCAAGCTGATGCGGGTCTTTGCCCTGGCCGGCGCCTATGGCTGGGTGCTGTTTAACGCCAAGCTTGCCATCACCAAAACCCCGCTGGTGTTCAGTTGATGCTGTCTGCCGACCTCAAAGCGCGCCTGGGTGCGCGCGGCGCCAAACCGGTGATGACCGCCCTGCATCTGGCGGGCGAATTGTCGCAAACCGACGTGCGGGCCTTCGAAGGCTGCCTTCTAAGCTGGCGCGACCAGCTCAGCCTGCGCCTTGGCCAGCAAACCAAGGGCCAGCCCCTGGACGCCCTGCTGGATTTTTTCTACCAAGAGCTCGCCTTTCACGGCGACAACAGCCATTTCACCAGCCAGGGCTGCTTGTTGACCTCGGTTATCCGCGAGCGCCGCGGCAGCGCCACTGCCCTTGGCCTGCTACTGCTTTACTTGGCCGAGGGCCAGGGCATTGCCCTTGATGCCATCGATTTCCCTGGCTACCTGCTGCTTACCAGCCCCACGCGCCCCGGCGCCTTCTTTGACCCTTTAAGCGGCTTTTGGCACCCCATGGCCGAGCTGGAGCTGTGGCTGCGTGGCCTTAGAGGCAACTGGCAGCGGCTCAAGCACCAGCACACCGAGCCGCTGGACAACCAAGGGCTGCTGCTTCGCCTTCTTAAAGCCACCAAGGGCGCGCTGACCCGCGACGGCCGGTTGATGGAAGCGGTTAAAGTGACCCAGGCCATGGTGGAAATGACCCCCAATGACCCTTACCTTATCCGTGACCGCGGCTATCTGCTGGCGGAGCTGAACTGCGTGGCCCCGGCCAGGGACGATCTGCGCTATTTTGTGGAACATTGCCCGGACGACCCGGCCTGCGCCCTGCTGAAAAATAAAATGAAGGCCCTGCCAACGGACAGCGCCACCCTGCACTGAAATTCAAAGGAGAGATGAATGCAGACGCCGCTCTTGCAAAATGATGCGACGGTTCTGGGGTTATTGGCGGTGTTATTGGGGGCGGTGTTCTACACCAGCCATTCCCAAAACCGTTATTTCAAGGCCTTCTACAAGTACGTTCCCGCCCTGCTGCTGTGTTATTTCCTGCCCTCGTTGTTTAACAGTGCCGGCATTATCAGCGGCGAGCATTCCAAGCTGTATTTCGTGGCCTCGCGCTACCTGCTGCCGGCCTGCCTGGTGCTGCTGTGCATGTCCATCGACTTTAAAGCCATCCTCGGCCTTGGCCCCAAGGCGGTTACCATGTTTTTGGTGGGCACCTTGGGCATCGTGCTGGGCGGACCCTTCGCCTTGATGGTGATGGGGCTTTTTGACCCGCAGGATGTGGGCGGTGGTGATGGTGCCGACGCGGTATGGCGCGGCATGACCACCATCGCCGGTTCCTGGATAGGCGGCGGCGCCAACCAGGCGGCCATGAAGGAAGTCTACGGCGTGGGTGACGGCATCTTCTCGGTGATGGTGACGGTGGACGTGATTGTCGCCAATATCTGGATGGCGGTGCTGCTGTATATGGCCTCCAAGGCCGATGAAATCGACGCCAAAACCGGCGCCGACACCCGTGGCATTCAGCTGCTGCGCAAAAAGGTGGAGGCCTTCGAGGCCGAACATGCCCGCATTCCCAGCATGAACGATTTGATGCTGATTGTAGCGGTGGCCTTTGGCGCTACCGGCCTTTCCCACTGGGTGGCCGATGTGGTGACCCCCTGGATGGTGCAAAACGTGCCTTGGGGTGAGCGCTACAGCCTGCATTCGGATTTCTTCTGGATGATTGTCACCGCCACCACCATCGGCCTGGGGCTGTCTTTTACCCGCGCCCGTAAGCTCGAAGGGGCAGGGGCCTCCAAGGTGGCCTCGGCGTTTTTGTATATTCTGGTGGCCACCATCGGCATGAAGATGGACGTGCTGGCCATTGCCGACACCCCCGTTTATTTTGTGATTGGCGGCATCTGGATGGCGTTCCACGCCGCCCTGATGCTGATTGTCGCCCGCCTTATCAAGGCGCCGCTTTTTTACATGGCGGTGGGCTCGCAGGCCAATGTCGGGGGCGCCGCGTCGGCCCCGGTGGTGGCTTCGGCTTTTCATCCCTCACTGGCGCCGGTGGGGGTGTTGCTGGCGGTACTGGGTTATGCCCTGGGTACCTATATGGCTTGGCTCTGTGGCCAGCTGATGCACTTTGTTTCGTTGTAAGGAATGACCATGCAAGAGAACATCCAACTGGGTGGTTTTGAAGTCGGCAACCACAAGCCCTTTACCCTGTTCGGGGGCATGAATGTGCTCGAATCGCGGGACCTGGCTTTGCGCATCTGCGAATATTACGTGGACGTCACCGGCCGCCTGGGTATTCCCTTTGTGTTCAAGGCGAGCTTTGACAAGGCCAACCGCTCGTCCATCAATTCCTACCGTGGCCCTGGGCTCGACGAAGGCCTGAAGATCTTTGAAGAGATCAAAAAGACCTTTAACGTACCGCTCATTACCGACGTCCATGAGCCGCACCAGGCCGCGCCGGTGGCCGAGGTGTGCGACGTTATCCAACTGCCCGCCTTTTTGGCCCGCCAGACCGATTTAGTGGTGGCCATGGCCAAGACCGGCGCCATCATCAACGTTAAAAAACCGCAGTTCCTGGCACCCCACGAGATGCGCCACATCCTCAAGAAATTCGACGAGGCCGGCAACCAGCGGGTGATGCTGTGCGAGCGGGGCAGCAGCTTTGGCTACAACAACCTGGTGGTGGACATGCTGGGCATGGACGAAATGAAGCACTTCAAGGTGCCGGTTATTTTCGATGCCACCCACGCCCTGCAGCGCCCAGGCGGCCGCAGTGACAGCGCCGATGGTCGCCGTGCCCAGGCAGCCGAGCTGGCCCGAAGCGGCATGGCCCTGGGCCTGGCCGGGCTCTTTATCGAAGCCCACCCTGACCCGGACAAAGCCCTGTGCGACGGCCCAAGTGCCTTGCCGCTGGCCAAGCTTGAGGCTTACCTCAAACAGATGAAGGCGGTGGACGAGTTGGTGAAATCCTTCGAGCCCCTGGACACCCAGGGCTGATCCCCAAGGGAGGCTGCGGCCTCCTTTTTGTTTGCGTTATCGTTGCTTATTTAGATTGAATTGTTTCTGATAATCGTTACCATTTGCGTGTTTTTCCCCAAGGCACTCAACTGACGATGCGTAAATCCAGCCTGGCCCTACTTGTTGTTTTTGCTTTTCACGCCCCGCTTTTCGCCGATACCCAGGACGACACCGAGCACCTGGTGGTCACCGCCAGCCGTGGCGACAAACCGGTTTCGTCCATCCCCAATATGGTGACCATCATCAGCGCCGAGGATCTCAAGCGCCAGAGCCGGGTGAACGACGATCTCTCCTCTATCCTCGCGCAACTGGTGCCGGGCTTTTCGCCCCCCAGCCAGCAGCTATCGAGCCGGGGCGAGTCGCTGCGCGGCCGCCAGCCGCTGTACATGATTGACGGCGTGCCGCAATCGAACCCGCTGCGCGACGGCAGCCGCGACGCCCACACCATCGATATCTCCATGATTGAGCGTATCGAGGTTATCCAGGGCGCCAACGCCCTTCATGGCCTGGGTGCCAGCGGCGGCATCATCAACATTGTCACCAAAACCCCCAGCGAAGACGGCCTGAGCCTCCATGGTGGGCTGGACAGCAGCGACAGCTTCAACGGCAAGGGTATGGGCTACAACGCCGGCCTGACCGGCGCCAAAGTGCTGGGCAACACCCGGCTGCTGATGGGCTTGGAATACCGCGACCGTGGCCTTTTCTACGACGCCGACGGCCGCACCCTGGGCACCAACCCCACCCAGGGCGATCTGATGGATAGCCACTCGGCCGACCTTTTTACCAAGGTGGTGCATCAGTTTGACGCCAACCAGCAGCTTACCTTTAGCCTCAACGCCTTTGAGCTGAAAAACCGCGGCGACTTTGTCGCGGTGCCGGGCGATGTGGCCAGCAACACCCCCAGCAGCAGCGTGCGGGGCGATAACGGCGGCAAGCCGGCCCACAACAAGGTGGCCACCTACAGCCTCGATTATCGTCATGGCGATATCTTTTGGGGCCAGCAGCTCCACGCGCAGCTTTTTTACCAGGATTTCGAAGGGCTTTTTGGCGGCGGCAGCTACGCCACCTATCAAGATCCGGCCCTGGGCCCGGATTATTACGATCAGTCCCGCATCAACTCCCAAAAGACCGGCCTTAAGCTGACCATGGTCAAGGACGCGCTGCTGGAGCTGCCGGTAAAACTGGTTTACGGCCTGGATCTCTACCGGGATAAAACCGACCAAGACCTGGCCCGCTCCGGCCGGACCTGGGTGCCGCAAAACCGCTACGACAACCTGGCGCCCTACCTGCAACTGGATTGGCAGTTGGGCCCGGTACTGCTGACCGGCGGCCTGCGCCACGAAAAGGTGGATTTGCATATCCCCGATTACCAAACCCTCTACAGCTACGGCGCTTATCAGGTCAAAGGGGGCACCCCGAGCTTTAGCGAGACCATGAAGAACGTCGGCGCCAGTTGGCAGATTGACCCCCAGTGGCGGCTCTTTGCCAGCTACAGCCAGGGCTTTTCCATGCCGGATGTGGGCCGGGTGACCCGTGGTGTCAGCGAGCCTGGGGTTAGTATCGCCAACTACCTGGTGCTCAAACCCATCATCACCGACAACCGCGAGCTGGGCCTGGCCTACCAGGGCGACTGGGGCCATGGCCAGGTGAGCCTGTGGAAGAACGACTCGGATCTGGGCTCGCGGCTGGTGGCCGGCAGCGACGGCGTCCTTGAAGTCAAACGAGAAGCCACTGAAGTGCACGGCTTCTCCGCCGATCTGGGGCTTTATGTTGGCGAGCAGAGCACCCTGGGTGTGGTGTACAGCCAACTGGATGGCCGCTACGACAGCAACGGCGACGGTGACGTAGACGCCGACTTGGATGCGGCCAATGTCAGCCCAGACAGCTTGACGGTGTATTTTGACAGCACTCTTGCCGAGCTCGACTGGCGCCTTTCTGCCAGCCATTACTTCAGCAAGGATTTCAAAAGTGGCAGCGGCGTCACCACCAGCCGCTTTGACGGCTACACCCTGGTCAACCTGTCGCTGGGCTACGATATCGGCCGCCAGCAATGGTCACTCGGGGTCGACAACCTGCTGGACAAGCAATACATCGACTACCTGGCCCAGACCCTGGCCAGCGACGACAACTACCAGGCCGGCCGTGGCCGCAACTGGCGCCTGGGGTATCGCTACCAGTTCTAAAAGATTTTGGTCATCAAAGTCTTATTAAAAGGTCATCAAAGCGCCTCAAGAGGGTTGCTAAGGTCTCCTCCCAACAGCTGGCGAAATCCTCGCCAGCTGTTGCCCTTAAGGACTATCCATTGGAGGAACCATGAAACCACTGCTTTTGGCCGGTTTGCTGCTGGCCACTGCGGCCCAGGCCGACGATTTCCCTCGCCTCGACCAGGCCCTGCCCAGCGGCGCCGATGTGCTGTCTATTGCCCCGGTGTTCGACTTTGACGGCGACGGCTGCCTGCCAAGCGCCGGCATCAGCCGCAGCGGCCAGCAAAACGGCGGCCTTAATCCCAGCGGCAGCCTCACCGGCGCTTGCCGGGCCGGCAACTTTTTAAGCCTGTCCAACACCTTGCATCGCTATGCCTGCATCGACAGTGGCGCCAATCGGTATTGCGGCCACTTCTTTGCCCTTTATTTTTTAAAAGACCAGATAATCAGCGGCATTCAAAGCGGCCACCGCCATGACTGGGAGCATGTAGCCATCTGGACCACCAACGGCGTGGTGACCCACGGCAGTTACAGCGCCCATGGCAGTCTCAATACCGCCCCGGCCAGCACCCTTGATCAGCAAGGCGGGCACCTGAAGTTCGTCTACCACAAGGACGGCCTGCTCACCCATGCCATGCGCTTTGCCAAAAGCGGCGAGCTGGCAGAAAACGGCTACGGCTACTTTGTCACCCCCGACATCATCAGCTGGTACAGCCTGCAAGGGGACGGCATCGGTAACCAGCAACTGCGCCAGCGGCTCAACAGCTTCGATTACGGCTCGGCCACCATTCCCTTAAAAGACAGCAATTTTCTTGAGAACCTCAATGCTGCGCGGCCCCAGAGCTACCCGGCCTTTACCTCGCAAAGCCTGGCCACCAGCCAATAAAAAAGCCCGGCATTGCCGGGCTTTATCAAACACCTTAGGGGTATTATTGGGCGCTGGTCAAAGGGCTGGCCACATCGGCCTTGGCCACTTCAACGCTTGGGCTCTGGGCCGGTTCCTGGTTTTGCACATCAATGGCGGCAACCGCCTTGTTGATGCTCAGCGCCAGTTCGGCAACAGGCAGGGCCACGGGGGCAACAGGTTCAGGTTTTTCCACCGGCATCAGGGTCAAGGCGGTGGCGGCAATCAATCCCGCAAACATAATTCACCTCAAAAAAGCTTCAATCCGAGAAGGGCCTGGAGCACTTTGAATGGCACAACGAAGCGTTTTCCTAACTGCTCGTTTTCAAAGTAATTGCCCCAGAAAGTGGCGCCAATATAGTTTTCGGTTGGTGGTTTTTCAAACGATGAAATATAATACCCAAGCATTAGAAAAATTTATGAATTGCCAGGACAGCAACCATGGCCCGTCAACTGCCTCCCCTCAACGCGCTCAAGGCCTTTGAAGCCGCCGCCAGGCACCTGAGTTTTACCCGGGCTGCCGAAGAACTTTTTGTCACCCAGGCGGCCATCAGCCACCAGATCAAGACCCTTGAAGACCATCTTGGCCTGAAGCTATTTAAGCGGCGCAACCGCTCCTTGCTGCTCACCGAAGAAGGCCAGAGCTACTACCTGGACATCAAGGATATTTTCTCGAGCCTGGCCGAAGCCACGGCCCGGGTGCTGGCCCGTAGCGCCAAAGGTACCCTGACGGTGGCCATGCAGCCCAGCTACGCCATTCAGTGGATGGTGCCGAGGCTGGCGCGCTTTTCCGAGGCGCACCCGGATATCGACGTGCGCATCAAGGCCACCGAGACCGAAGAAGGCGGCCTGACCGACGATGTGGACATCGCCATTTACTACGGCCGCGGCTATTGGCCGGGGCTGAGGGCCGACAGGCTGCAAACCGAGTACCTTATCCCGGTGTGCAGCCCCTTGCTGCTGGCCGGTACCAAACCTTTGGAAAAGCCGGAAGACTTGGCCAACCACACCCTCTTGCATGACGGTAGCCGCAAAGCCTGGCAAACCTGGGTCAAGCACCTGGGGCTGTCGCACCTTATCAAGGTTAACCAGGGGCCGATCTTCTCCCACTCGGCCATGGTGTTGCAGGCGGCCATGTACGGCCAAGGGGTGGCGCTGGCCCACTCGGTGCTGGCCGAGCCCGACATCACCGCCGGGCGCCTTATCAGCCCCTTCAAAGAAGTGCTGCGCTCCCCCAACGCCTATTTCCTGGTGTGCCAGCAGTCCCAGGCCGAGCAGGGCAAGATAGCGGCCTTTCGCGACTGGATCTTGTCGTTGGTGAAGGTCGAGGAAGAAAAGCTGCTGCCGGAGGACGTGCATGTCACGGGCTAAGCTGGTGTTGGCCCACGGCAGCGGCGCCGGGCAGCATCACCCCTTTATGCAAAGCATAAAAGCCGGCCTTGAAGCGGGTGGGGTAGAGGTGGTGACCTTTGATTTTCCCTACATGCAAAAGGCCATTGCCGCCGGTAAGCCTAGGCCCCCGGATAAGATGCCGGTGCTGGTTGAGGCCATGGCCGAGCATTGCCAGGGCGAGCCGCTGTTTTTGGCAGGCAAATCCCTCGGCGCCCGGGTGGCGATGACCCTTGCCGCCGAGCTTTTTGAGGCTGGTCAGCAGGTTAAGGGGGTAATGGCCCTGGGTTATCCCTTTCATCCCCCCGGCAAGCCCGACAAGCTGCGCCTGGCGCCCATTGAAAATTGTCCGGTGCCGGCCTTGATCCTGCAGGGGGAGCGGGATACCTTTGGCGCCCGCGATGAGGTGGCCGGCTATAAACTGGGCACCGAGCTGCAGTTTTTGGCCGATGGCGACCACAGCTTCAAACCCCGTAAGCGCAGCGGCCATACCGAGGCCGGTAACCTGGCCGAGGCCGTTGCCGCCATGCTGCGTTTTATCAAGGAGCACTGCTGATGCGCATTATTCTCATGCTGAGCGCCCTGTATGGCGCCACCGGTGTTGCCATGGGGGCCTTTGCCGCCCACGGTCTTAAAAAAGTCCTGAGCGCCGAGATGCTGGCGGTAATGGAAACCGGGGTGCGCTATCAGCTTATTCACGCCCTGGCCATGATGGGCCTAGTGGTCCTGGCCGGACGCATGACCAGCCCTTGGCTCAGCGCTGCCGGCTGGCTGATGGCGGCCGGGGTGCTGTTGTTTTCCGGCAGCCTCTATTTGCTGGGACTGACCGGCATCAAGTTTTTCGGTCCCATTACTCCCCTTGGGGGCCTTTGTTTGATCCTGGGCTGGCTGGCTTTGCTGGTGGCCGCCCTCAAGGAGAATGTGTGAAGCACCTTTTGCTCTACTGCCGCCCCGGCTTTGAAGGGGAATGCGCTCAGGAAATCGAGGTTCGCGCCGCCGAGCGCGAGGTGTACGGTTTTGCCCGCGTGAAGGGCAACACCGGCTATGTGCTGTTCGAGTGCTACGAGCCGGGCGACAGCGCCAAGCTGCTCAACCAACTGCCGGTCAACAAGCTTATCTTTGCTCGCCAGATGATCCGGGTAGCGCCCCAGGTGCTGGAGATGTCTACCGACGATCGCCTAAACCCCCTGTACATGGCGGCGGCCGAAGATCTGCCCGAATGCGGCCAGCTGTGGGTGGAGAGCCTCGACACCAACGAGGGTAAAGAGCTCAACCGCCTTTGCCGCTCCATCGCCACGCCGATGAAGGCCTTCTTCAAAAAGGCCGGCAAGCTCACCGCCAAAGACAGCAGCGACAAACCGGTGCTCCACGTCTGCTTTACCGGTACCGACAGCGCCTTTATCGGCTACTCCCAGCCCAAGAACCATTACCCGCACCTGATGGGGATCATGCGCCTGAAGTTTCCCAAGGACGCCCCCAGCCGCTCGACCCTGAAACTGGAAGAAGCCTTCCATTATTTCTTGTCGAAAACCCAGCGGGAAAAACGCCTGGAGTCGGGGATGAACGCCGTGGACCTGGGCGCCGCTCCCGGTGGCTGGACCTATCAGCTGGTGCAAAAGGGTATGATGGTCACTGCCATCGACAACGGCCCCATGGACCAGAAACTGCTCGATACCGGGCAGGTGAAACACATCCGTGATGACGGCTTTAGATGGCTGCCCAAAAAGCACAACGTGCACTGGTTGGTGTGCGACATGATTGAAAGCCCCAAGAGGGTGGCCAACCTGATGTGCGACTGGTTTATCGACGAATGGTGTATCGAGGCCATCTTCAACCTCAAATTGCCGGTAAAACGCCGTTTTCACACCGTTGAAGAATGCCTGGAGCTGATTTACGAGCGCCTGGATAAAGCCGGTGTGCCTTATCGCCTAGCGGCCAAGCATCTTTACTATGACCGCGAAGAGATCACGGTCCATTTGAGCCGCAAATAAAAAAGCCCGCTGATGCGGGCTTTTTTATCGCAAGGTGGCGCCGATGGTGTCGAGGTAATCGAGCAGGGGCTGGTCGTTGTCGTCAAAGAGCACGATGCCAAGGCGGGTGCCGTAGTCGGTGTCAGAGATGTAGCAAAGCTCGCCCTTGAAGCAGCAAGGGCTGGTTTCGTCGCAAATCTCGATGGTGCAGGTGCGGCTGGGTTGGTCGTAGCCGTCCATCACTACCACCCCCATGCTCATTTCTCCGGCGTCAAAGAGCATGCCCTCGGCGGTATGGTCGCCGTTTATTAAGAGGACGGGGAGGGGAGTAAAAAGGGCGCGGCGCTGCTGCTGGCGAAACTTATGGGTCATCAGCTTTCCCGTTACAGGCAGTTTTATGACCCAGTGTAGTGGCTTATTCGAGCTCTGCGCTGATCTCGCCCAGATATCCCAAAAAGCGGGCGCTGCCGTCGTCGTCCAGCTCGATGCCTAAGCGGATGCCGTATTCGGTCTTGGTGGCATAGCAAATTTCGCCGCGAAACCGCGACGGTTTGTCCTCGTCGCAGACCTCGATGGTGCAGCGGCTGGCCAGCTCTACCGGCTCCATCACCAACACCCCCATGCCTTGCTCGCTGGCATCCAAAAGCAAGCCTTCCACCACATGTACATCACTGCGGCGAAGGCTGCGATGGCGCACTAAAACCGGGATAGGGTGACGAAGCGGGTGGCGTAATTGCTGGCGGCGCTTGAGGTTATTCACGATACACCTGTTTTCATGGCAACGAAGAGTAAGGAGCGACGGCTTTAACCGGCAACTTTAGCGAACATCGATTGATTGTGCCTCAAGCTGCCAGTAGGGTGAAGACGTCACCTTTTTCAAGATAAGGACTGCGTATGAACCGCTTGCAAACCTGGGGGAAAGACAGCCTGGCATTGGTGCAGGATTTGGTTCTGTTAATTGTGGCGTTAGCCACCCTTATCCTGATCGTCTCCGAGGTGTGGCTGATGGTCGATGCCCGGGCCGTTACCCTGGCCGACTTGCTGCTGCTGTTTATCTACCTTGAAGTGCTGGCGATGGTGTCGCTGTATCTCGAGTCGGGTAAATTGCCCATCCGCATGCCCCTTTATATTGCCATTGTGGCCCTGGCCCGTTACCTCATCCTCGATATGAAGGAGATGGACAACTGGCGCATTCTTTCGGTGGCGGGGGCCGGTTTTATCCTGGCGGCCACGGTGCTGGTGATCCGCTACGGCCATATCAAGCTGCCATACCCTCATAAGGACTAACCCAGCGGCGGCCCGGCTCAGGGCTGCCAGTAATCCTTGCACACGCCGATAAAATCCAGCGCCGCCGGGCTCAGATCCCGGCCTTTTCGAAAGAACAAGCCCACTTGGCGCTGGATGGCGGCAAAGTCGAATTCTTCCAAGGCGCGCAAGTGCTGCACCTGGGGCAGCTCCATGGTGACCTTGTCGGAGATGTAGCCCACCGCCAGGCCCCGGTCGATAAGGTTAAGGCGCAGGTTAAGGCTGGAGATCTGCCAGATCATCTGGAAGCGGTCACGCAGTTTATCCGGGTAGGGGCGCTGGTCTGGCTCATCGAGGGACGACACCACCAACGGCAACTGGCGCAGCTGGGCCGGGGTCATCACCTCTTGGTGCAGCGGGTGGCGCGGGCTTATCAAAAGCCGCCGGGTTTCTTCGTAAATGGCGATGGTCTCGAACTGGCGCATCCGCGTTTCGAAGGGGCCAAGGCCCAGCTCCACCTCGCCGCTCATCACCGATTGCACAATATCCCGCGACGGCTGCTCGATGATCCGAAGGCGGGTCTCCGGCCACTGTTTGGAAAATTGGGCGATTAGATCGGGGCCGGCAAAGCGGTTGTTGGTGCTGTCGATGGCCACGCTCAGCTGCTGATTGGCGCCCCGGGCCAGGCGAGCCAGGTCCCCCAGCACCAGCTGCTCTTGGCGCAATACGTCGTCGGCGTAGCGGTACAGGCGGCGCCCGGCGGCGGTGAGCTTGATGGGCCGGTCGCGGGTAACCAGCGGCTGGCCGAGCTTGGCCTCGAGCTGTTTTATCGATTGGCTGACCGCCGACTGAGTCAAAAAAAGCTCCTTGGACGCGGCCCTGAATCCGCCGGTGCGGGCCAGGGTGTGGAAGGTGCGCAGCTCGCCGGTTTCCAATCGCATGATAAGTTTGCCTAATCGAATGGTTATTTAGTTTGATTAGATTAACAACTTTAGAGGGCCTTTAATATCGGCACTCCGATAAGTAGACCCATAAAACATCGTGCGAGGACCCTATGACAGACGAAATCAACATTGGCCTTGAAGGGGTGCTGGTTGGCAAAACAGCCATTTCCAACGTGGAAGGCGACATCGGCCGCCTGAGCTACCGCGGCAAAGACATCAACGAGCTGAGCAAACAATCCCTGGCCGCCGTTATCGCCCTGGTACTGGCCGACACCGAACTGAGCGAAACCGAGGCCAAGACCCTTGACGCTTGGCTTGCCAGCGAATCAGAACTGAGCCCGGTAGAGCTTCGGGTACTGGAGCAACTGGGCCGCAACCTGCACCCCATGGCGGTGCTCCAAGCCCTGGCCCCCATTACCGACACTAAGGCGCGCCAGCCGTTGCCCGATTTTATTCCCGCTCACTTGGAAGCGGCCATGGTCCTGGCGGCCAAGCAATCGGCTGTGGTGCGCACCTGGCATAACCTCTGCCAGTTTGGCGCCGTGGTTGAGCTGCCAGAGGGCCTTGGGTTTTGTGAAAAACTGCTGTACGCCTTCAACCGCGAGCAGCCCAGCGCCCACGCGGTGCGCGCCCTTGAAACCGTACAAATCCTGCAAATGGACCACAGCTTCAACGCCGGCACCTTTGCTGGCCGCGTCGTGGCCTCCACCAAGGCCAATCTCACCGCCAGTGTGGGTGGCAGCCTTGGCGCCCTGTCAGGCCCGCTCCACGGCGGCGCCGACGAAGCGGCAGTGATGATGGCCCGCAGCATCGGCAGCCCCGACAAAGCGGCGGCCTGGGTTAGCGACGCCCTGGCCAACAAGGTCAAGATCATGGGTATGGGCCACCGCGAATATCGCCGCCTCGACCCCCGCGCCGGCATCCTCAAGCCCATGGCCCGCCACTTCTGTGAAGGCACCCAGTACCAAGAGCTGATGGAGACCCTGGTGGCGGTAGAAGAAGCCTGCCAGGTGGAATTTGCCAAGAAAGACAAAGAAATTTACGCCAACCTGGAGTTCTACAAGGGCGCCGTCTATCTGGCCCTTGGCATTGAAGAGCGCTTCTTCACCGCCCTCTTTGCCTGTTCCCGGGTCGTGGGCTGGGCCGCGCACTTCTACGAGTTCAACCAGGACCCGCGCCTTATTCGCCCCCGCGCCCTGTACGCAGGCAAGTAAGCCGCCCACAAAAAAGGCCCGCCAAGTGCGGGCCTTTTTTTCACTCTTTTTTCAGCTCGGCTTTGATGCTGGCGCCGTTTGGGCCGTAGAGCAGCAACTCGCCGCTGTTGGTAAAGGCAAAATGCTGGGCGTCCCCCAGGGCTTGCAAGAACTGCTGCTCCTGGGTCATCAGCGCCGGCACACAGGCCTTTTGGGTGCTGGCCAGGCCATGAAGGGTGAGACGATCGCCGCTGACATCGTAACTGCCAAAAAAGGCGTTGCATGACGCCTTGCCCAGCACCCGGCCGTCGCTGCCGAAAGTGACGCTGACCTCGCTGTTATCCAGCACCTGCTGGCCGTTCACGCTATCGACTTGCCAGCTTTGGTCGGTCAGGGCCAGTGTGTTGGCCTCGCCCACGCTCTGGCACTCGGGCAGGGCTTTACCCTTGACTGTGACCCAGTTGTCGCTGCCCTTGTTCCAAAGCACGGTGCCGGGCTGGTCTGTGGCTTCATAGCGGGCGCCGGAGGCGGCGCGCACCTGGGCCATGGCGTAGCGGGTGTTATCCACCGTCATTTGCATCTGGGTGGGGGTAAAGCTCACCTGCACCTGATGGCTGCCACATTGCAGTTGGCTGGCAAAGGCGCCGGGGGGCGCCGCCTGCAACTCAAGTGTCCCCAGGTTTTCTTGGTTGGCAAGGGGCGTCAGGCTTTTGGGCTCGGCAACCCAGGCCGGGCGGCCACTGACGAAAATACTCCCTTCTAGGCGATAAGGCCCTTGGCTGTGGGCGGGCAAAGTTACAGTGAAGGGCAGCGGCACCTGCTTGCCGCCGAGGCGCCACTGGCTTTGGGCGGCCACTTGGCCGGCGCTGTCACGCACCACCACCAGCGCGTAGGCCTGAGGCGGCAGGGCTATGCGAGCTCGGTAGCTTAGTTCGCCGGTGAGGGTGACGCTTTTGCTGGCATCAAGGGTGGAGACAGGCGTTTCGGGGGCTGAGGCGCAGCCCGCCAGGGCCAGGGCACAGAGCAGGCCCGTCATGGGCAGTAAGGGGGATTGTGGCATGCGACGCTCCTTTTGCATGAATAGTGTGCCAAGCCTAAGGCGCCTGGCCTGAACATGGGCACAATTAGTGGCTGTCTGTTAAGGACGGCCGGAGCGGTGCGGGAAAAAGGCGGGTATAAAAAAGCCCGCAGCAGCGGGCTTGGAGGTTATTCGCTGGTGGCGTTTTTCTTGCCGAACATCTTCTTGCCCAGCCAGGCAAGGCCTGCCAGCAGGAACACGCCGAACTTTTTCGCCAGCAACAGGGCGGCGGCGAAAAAGCCGGTTTTGGTAAGCACGGTGCCGGCGATCAGGCCGCCGATACCGTAGGCCGCCACTTTGTCGAACTCGGGGTTGAAGTCCTGGTAACGGGCGCCTTCATCGAAGTTGGCCATGGCCAGTACGGTGTCGAGGTTACGGTCGATCTCCGCTTTTTGGTCCATGCCGGCGATAAAGTTGAGCACCAGTACCCCTTTGCGGCCCAGCACCCGAATATTGAAGTTCAGGGTGTTGGTGTCGCTGTGGTCAAAATTCATTTCCTTGGCCCAGTAAAGCTTGTGGCTCACCGCATCGTAGTAGGGCTTCTCAGCCCAGCCCACCAGGGCAACGGCGCCGTAGCCGTTTTTCTCGCGCTGGGCGCTTTCATCGGCCACGTCTTTTTTCATGCTGCCAAGCAGATCGTCGTAGTCGATGTCGGCCGCGTCGCTGTCAGAGACATAACCGTCTTGCTCGTAGTCGATGGTGACGCCCCAGCTATCGTCGTCAAAGGGCGTGGTACCGGCCGGGAACAACATACCCTGGCCCAGGGTTTGAGACGGCGGGTTACCCCACACATCCACCAGCACCGTTTCGGCATCTTTGGGGGAGAGGTAATAGAAGTTATCGGGCACCTCTAGGGTGGCCACGCCGTTTGGCAAGGTGATGGTGCCGGTTTGGCGGTCCAGTTTGTTCCAGACGCCTTGGGCCCACTGGTCATACTGCTCGTCAGTCATGGTGGCGGTGTCTACCGCCAGGGCTTGGCTGCATATAACCAGGGAAAATAGTGCGAAAATCCATTTTTTCATTAAAGGTCTACCGTGCTGCGCAAGTCAGGTTATCGGGCGAGGGTTCGCCTTGGTTGGGATCAAGGTGGATGGTGTAAACCAAGGCGCCATCTCTCAGGGCTTTGGGCTGCCAGGGTGGGTTGAGTACCTCGACATTGGTTACCCCAAAACGGGCCAGGGTGGCTACGTCGTAGCGCCAGCCAACATAGTGGTCATCACTCTCCATCGTCTCGATGTAGGGTTTATGGTGGCCGTAACAGGTAAGGGCCTCGTTAACACCGATCTTTTTAAAGAAGGCCGCTTGCTTTGGGGCGTCATCAGCAAGCCTCTTTTTGATATCTTCCAGGGCCGCCGCTTTTTGTTGCTCGGATATACCCTCTGGAAAATGGACATCGGCCAGCATCGGCCCCCACTCGGTCTTGGATATGCCGCCGTGAAACATCAGTACGGCTGTTTTAGGAATGATTTTGCGCTTGCCTGCCGGGAACACGTAGTTGGCGCAGGAAGATGCGCAGCCCCGGTCGATTTGTACCGACAAATGGTTGTCAAAAACCCACTCGCCTAGCGCTATGCCCGTCTTCACATCACCGCCGCCGCTGCTTATCACCAAGGTGTCGGGCTTTGGCGTGGTGGTTTCATAAAGCTTGGCAAGTTGGGTTACGGCTTCACTGCCCATCACCCCTGCGTAGTGCAGTTGCCCCTCTTCGAGCCAGACTTTGGCGGGGTTGGCATTGGGTGAGGCTTGTTCGGGGGTTGGGGCGGCCATGGCTGAGCTAGCCATAAGCATGGCCAGTGCCAGTAAACGTCCTTGTTTCATTGCGTACTCCTAAGGTGTTTGTTTTTTGATGGATAGGCGGATGTCTTTGGCAAAGCAGATGGCGTCGTCTCGGCCCTGGTAGCGGCCGTAGTTGTTGATGACCTGATAGCCCCTGCTTTGGTAGAAATTCACCGCCCGCTGGTTGACCTTGCGGGTCTCGAGCCACAGCTGGCGATAGCCAAGCTCCCTGGCGCGCTCTTCCAAAAAGGCCAGCAGCGCGCGGCCCACCCCTTGGGTGCCGCTGCGGGCATACATGCGCTTAAGCTCACCTATGCCGTGCTCTAAGGGGCGCAGGGCGCCGCAGCCGATGGGGCGGCCGGTGTCATCAAAAGCCAGGGCAAAGAGGGCGTCGGGATGCTTGATGTCGGTAACATCAAAGGAATTGGTGCCGCTGCTGCCGGTAATGGTGGCCAGCACTTCGCTGAGCTCGGCCATCAGTTCGGTAGCAATGGGGCTCAGCGGGTCCGTTTTAACTATCTTCAAGGCGGCGTCCCAGCAAGTGATGGAGGTTGCGGCGCACCGCCGGCCATTCGCTTTGGATAATGGAGAACACCACGGTGTCTCGGTAGCTGCCATCCGGCATCAACTGGTGGTTGCGCAGTATGCCGTCCTGCTTGGCCCCCAGGCGGCTGATGGCGGCCCGAGATTTGTGGTTCATAAAATGGGTGCGAAATTCCACGGCAATGCAGCCCAGGGTGTCAAAGGCGTGGCCGAGCAGCAGCAACTTGGCTTCACTGTTGATGCCGGTGCTTTGGGCGCTGGCGGCAAGCCAGGTCGAGCCTATCTCTACCCTGTGGTTCTGGGTATCGATATTCATCAGGGTGGTCATGCCGCAAAGCTCGCCGTTGTCTTGGCGGCGCAGGGCAAAGGGCAACATGGTACCGGCCTGGTGCAGGGCAAGGCGGCGGGCGATCTCAGCGCCCATTTCAGCGGGGTGCGGCACCCGGGTGTACCAAAGGCGCCAGACTTCACCGTCTTGTGCCGCTTGTTGCAGCCCGTCAAGGTGCTCGCTGGCAAGAGGTTCAAGCTGGACTTTCTGCCCGCTAAGGACAACAGGGGCGGTAAAGGACATGGCAGCCTTCCGTGGAATAAGAAGGCGCTATTTTAAACGCAGTAAAAAGACTGCTTACAAGTAAATTGTTAAGTTTTATGTGAAGTTTTATCACCCGCGCCCTGCCAGTGGTGGCGCTCAAGCCGGTAGTGATACTCGCTGTACCACTCGCCTTTGAAAAAGGCGGCATCCTTATGGCAACTGGTGCGGGTAAAGCCGCAGCGCTCTAGCAGCCGGTAAGAGGGGACGTTGCGGGTATCCACCGCCGCTGTGACGCTCAGGCAGCCTTGGCCAAACAGCCAGGCCAGCAGCAGCTTAAGGGCCTCGCTTGCATAGCCTTGGCCTTGGCTGGCCGGAGCCAGGGTAAAGCCCACTTCCGCTTCTTGCGCCGTGAGCCAATGGAGCGCCAGATCGCCCAGCAGCTCGCCGCCGGCATCATGAATAGCCAGTTGGTACCAGCTGTCAGGGTGGGGAAAGGGCAGGGCGCACTGGCCGGCAAAAAGGGCCTCGGCGTCGCTCAGCTGGTAATCCTGCCAGCCCTGGTAACGGGCAATGGCCGGTTCGGCCCGGTAGCGGGTGAAGGCGACAAGATCGGCCTTGCCCAAGGGGCTGATACTGACCCTCTGCCCGTACAGGGTGGCAAAGCCCTCATAGATGGAACGGCTCATTTGGCGGCGCGCTGGCGGCGGATAAGCCAGACGATATAAGGCAGCACCAAGGCCGCCCCTAGCACCATCAACACGATGCCATAGCCCGGAAATTGCAGCGCCGCCGGTACCAAGGATTTGTCGCCAAAATGGTCGGCAATACCCAGAGCCAGCAGCATCGACCCTAAAAGATCCAGCACCCACAGCGATAACGGCGGTTTTTGCATGACGTTTATCCTTGTTGTCGTCCGTCTTTTATTTATCAAATCTGCCGAACAGGAGAAAGTGCAGCACCTGCGCTATCACCTGAGGGTTTTGCATCATCATCGGGTGGGTAACGGGTAGGGTCAGATGCGCCTTCATGCCTTTAAGGCGGGTGCTGGCCACCGTGACCTTGCCGTCGTTGGCACCGGGTAGCAGCATCGACAAAAACGGGTTGATGCTGCGCGAGCCGGCAATGACCCCCAGCTCGAAGTTGGCCCGCCCCAGGCGGGTGACGATACCGTCGGTGCCAAGCTCCATCCCGGCCGGGCCGTTAAGGGCAAAGTAGCCCGGCAGCTTTTTAAGCTTGTCCACCACCTGGGAGCCCTGGTTGGGCGGGCCCAGCATCACCACCCTTCCTAGCAGGGGGATGGGGTGGTACTTGAGATACTGGCGCAGCAAGATGCCGCCAAGGGAGTGGGTAACAACGTGGATGCGATGGCCGGCCTTAACCTGGCTCAGGGCCTCTGGCAGTACCTGCTGGGCCAGGGAGGCAATATCGTTTCGCCTGGAATCATAACCTTGGTTGATGACATGAAAGCCGGCCTTATCCAGGGCTCTTGCCAGTTTCCACATGGACTTGTGGGTGCGGGCCAGGCCGTGAAGCAGGATCACCGTTTCGCGTTTCATGGATAACCTCGGTTGCTACGCAGCTGGCCATGATAGCAACTTTCCTCAGGCCATGGGCAGCAGCAAATACAGCAAGGCTGCCGCCACGGCAAGGGCCAGCAGGCCTTGCCAGTGGCCGCTTTGCCTGCCCCTTAGCCAGGGCGCCAGCATCACCATCAGGCCGGCAGCAATAACGCCCCAGGCCCAGGCCCGTTGGCGGCGGCCAAGCTCGGAGATAAAACCGTCGGGAAAGCCGAGCTGATAGATAAAGGTGAAATAAAGGACGGCGCTGCCCACAAGGTAACCAAGGAGCGCCAGCCACTTCCCCAGCCCCGGTTTCATTGGCTGGCCAGCACCTGTATTTGGCGACGGTCTTTCACCAATACGTGGGTCTGGTAGTAATAGAGCTTTTTGGCGCCGGGTTTATCGGGGTTAATGTCGATGCGTACCCGGCTGGCAAAGCCGTCCACCAGCAAGGTTTTACCAATAAAAAGCGGCTCTGGGCTCAGCTTGCCGTTATCCAGCAGCTGCTTGGCCACTTTGGGCGGGATCTCGATACTGATGCTGCGCTGGTCGCGGTAATCCAGCTCGGAGTTCAAATACAAATAGCCATGGACCATGCCCACGGCCTTGACGGTGAGCTCGAAGCGGCCGGGAAAGCCCTTTGGCGCCACCTCGGCTGCTCGCCAGATGGTCTGGTATGGGGTTAGCCCCAGCGGCCGGTTTTGTGGGCTGGCTTTGGGCGTACTTTGTTGGGCGCAGCCGGTGGCCAAGAGGCACAAAAGAAGAGGGAGCCATTTTTTATTGTTCATAGGGTTAACCTGCATGGATGGGGCGTTTTTTGGGGTGACTGTAGCGGTGGATCCACCAAAAACCGTAGCTGCAGGATGCGCAGCCAAGGCTCAGCCCCAGGGTGAAGAGGGCGTCTTTTTCGTCCTTTGCCCAGTAAAAGCCGGTGAGGTTTGCCAGGGTAAATAAGGCACTAAGGCCTGAGCCCAACAGGGCAGACAGTGGGATAACACGGCGTGTAAACGAGGCTGGGCGGGTAAGTTCCATTTACCGGTTCCTTTGAAGATGCCCGCCGATAATGCCTTGAAAATCTGTATTTTCAAATAGCTAGGCTGTATTTGACAGGCAGAGAGTCGAGAGTGCAGAGCCCTTGCCACAAGGGCCTTTATTTAATTGGCAGGCCAATGCTTTTTAATATCTCCGCAAATGAAAACAATTATCGTTAATTGTTTTCGGTATCACGGCGTTACCGTGACAGTAACAATGAGGTTATTTTTTTGCGCTAAGGTATTAAGCCTTAAGTGCACTGATTAATGAATTTCCCTCATAACGGCATTGTCTGTTGTCGGCAAGATAACCAGTTGGTTTTCATATTATTATTAAGGGTCGTAATGGCCGAGGTGTGTAGCCTGCCTGTTGCTGGCACGGACAGTTGGCTGCTTCAATGCCGTATCTGCTCAGGATCTGTTCTTTTTACAGCCGAGGCACGGGTGATTAACGCCGCGCCTTGGCTTATACCTGTAACCGGTTAGGGTCACTGCAACAGTGGCTGGTAATAAGCTGGATGCCAAACAGCTAACTCCGTTTTAATTCCAAAAGTACAAGGTGGTCAGCGAGATGATGAATTTTACAATCAACGGTCAACCTGCAGCCTTTGATGGCGACCCGCAAATGCCGCTGCTGTGGTTTTTGCGAGACGAAATTGGCCTTACCGGCACCAAGTTCGGTTGCGGCATGGCCCTTTGCGGTGCCTGCACCGTGCATGTCGACGGCTTGCCGCTGCGCTCCTGCGTGACCCCGGTGAGCGCCGTGGTCGGCAAGAACGTGGTGACCATCGAGGCGGCTGAAAAAGACAAGATTGGCCAAATCATTCAGACCGCCTGGGTAGAAGAACAGGTGCCGCAGTGCGGTTACTGCCAGTCCGGGCAGATCATGTCTGCTATGGCGCTGCTCAGCCACAAAGCCGACCCCTCAGACGCCGATATTGATGCTGCCATGAGCGGCAACATTTGCCGCTGCGCTGCGTATCCGCGCATTCGTGCCGCCATCCATAAAGCAGCAGAGGCCCTGAAATCATGAGCATCAAAAAAGACCATCTGATGGAAACCCCTGCCGAGGGCGCTGCCAGCTTTAGCGTCTCTCGCCGCCAGTTCCTGGCAGGGCTTGGCGCCCTGACCCTGGCGGTCAGTTTCAAAGGCCCGGTGGCGTTGGCCGCCGAGCAAGATAGCCCCTTGGGTTTTGTGCCCAACGCCTTTATCCGGGTCGGTAAAGATGGCCTGGTGACTGTTATCTCCAGCTACCTGGAAATGGGCCAGGGCACCTTCACCGGTATTGCCACCCTGGCCGCCGAAGAGCTGGATATCCGCCCGGACCAACTGAAAGTGGAAGCGGCGCCGGCCGACGTGAAGGATTATGCCAACCCGGTTCTGGCCGCCATCGGCTTTGTTGTGCAAGGCACCGGCGGCAGCACCGCCATGCGCGGCGCCTGGGACACCATGCGTAAAGCGGCCGCCTCGGCCCGGCTGATGCTGCTGCAAGCGGCCGCCAAAACCTGGAAGGTGGATGTCGCCAGCCTCAGCGTGAAAGACGGGGTGATAAGCCACGCCGGCTCTGGCAAAAGCGCCGGTTATGGCGATTTTGTAGCCCTGGCCAGCACCTTGCCGCTGCCCGATGAGGCCAGCGTCAAACTCAAAGACAGCGCCGCCTTTACCAAAATCGGCAAGCGCGACAGCATGGCTCGGGTGGATATCCCCGCCAAGGTCAATGGCAGCGCCATCTACACCCAGGACATCAAAGTCCCCGGCATGCTGGTGGCGGTCATCGCCCACCCCCCGACACTCTTTGCCAAGGTAGGGAAGGTCGATGCCAGCAAGGCCAAGGCCATCGCCGGTGTTGAGGCGGTGCTGGAAATTCCCGGCGACGACATCATCCAGGGCGGCGTGGCGGTACTGGCCAAAAACACCTGGATAGCCAAGCAGGGCCGCGACGCCCTGGAGATCACCTGGGTAGAAGATACCAAGGCGCCGGTCAGCTCCGAGGCCCTCTTTAGCGACTTTAAAAAACTGGGCGCCACCACCGGCACCAAGGTGGTGGAGCGCGGCACCCAGCCCGATGCGGTGCCGGCCGGCGGCCGGGAAATCGCTGCGGTATTCGAGCTGCCTTATCTTGCCCACGCCCCCATGGAGCCCATGAACGTACTCATTCACAAGGACGGTGACAGCTGTCATGTGTGGAACGGCGAGCAGTGGCACACCGCCGATCGCGCCGCCGTGGCCAAAGAGCTTGGGCTGGCGCTGGACAAGGTGAGCATCACCCAGCTCTATGCCGGTGGCAGCTTTGGCCGCCGCGCCAACCCGCGCTGCGACTACGTGATTGAAGGCGCCCGTATCGTCAAGGTGGCCCAGCAACAGAACATCATGGCCCCCATCAAGCTGGTGTGGATGCGCGAAGACGACATGCGCGCCCTGCAATACCGGCCGATGACAGTACACGACACCCGCCTGGTGCTGGACAAAGACGGCAACCTGGTGAGCTGGCGCTGGCGCGTGGTGGGAGACAGCTTTTTTGGCCTGCCCACCACCAAGGTGGACGACAACCTGGTGGAAGGGGCCAACGATCTGCCCTATGCCGTGCCCAACCTGCTGGTGGAGCAGCACATTCCCGGCACCAAACTGCCGGTGCAATGGATGCGCTCGGTGGGCCATACCCACACCGGGGTGGTGGGGGAAACCTTGATTGACGAGGCGGCCCGCAAGGCCGGTAAAGACCCTTATCAGTTCCGCCGCGCCTTGCTCAAGGAGCATCCCAAGATGCTGGCGGTGCTGGACTTGGTGGCGCAAAAATCCGGGTGGGACAAACCGCTTGCAAGCGGCATCAACGGTGACCGCCGTAGCCGCGGCATTGCCATCCGCGAGTCGTTCAACACCATCGTGGCCCAGGTAGCGGAAGTCACCCTCAAAGCCGACGGCTCCTACAGCGTCGACAAGGTGTACTGCGCCGTGGACTGCGGCCAGGTTATTAACCCGGGCATCCTCGAAAGCCAGGTTGAAGGGGGCATTGGTTTTGCGCTGTCGTTCCTGCGCCAAGAGATCACCTTGGACAAAGGCCGCATCGTGCAGGGCAACTTCAACACCTACCCGGTGCTGCGCATCAACGCCATGCCGGCGGTGGAAGTGTACGCCGTGCCCTCTACCGAGCACCCCACCGGTATCGGCGAGCCCGGCGTGCCGCCTCTGGTGCCGGCGGTGATCAACGCCCTGGCGTCCTTAACCGGCAAATACCCACGCAAGTTGCCCCTTGGCAACGAAGTCGACCTTTAACAGGCCCAGGAGCTGACAATGAAATGGAAAAAACTGCTGGGTAGCGCGGTATTGATGGTGGTGGTCGTGGCTGGCGGGCTGTTGGCCTACGGCCACTTTGCCCCGCGTGGCGCCGACCCCGTGCCGCCGGTTGCCGGCGTACCAGCCGACCTTAACGGCGCCATGAGCCACGGCGAGTACTTAGCCAAGGCCGCCGATTGCGTGGCCTGCCACACCGCCCGTGACGGCGGTAAGCCCTACGCCGGAGGCCGCGCTTTTGCGCTGCCCTTTGGCACCATCTACGCCACCAACCTGACCCCGGACAAGGAAACCGGCATCGGTAACTGGAGCGACGACGCCTTTGTGGCCGCTGTGCGCGAAGGGGTCGGCTCTCACGGCCGTCTGTACCCGGCCATGCCCTACACCTCCTATGTGCAAATGAGCCGCCAGGACGTGCTGGACATCAAAAAGTACCTGATGACCCTGGAGCCGGTTAAGCAAGCTACCCCTGCCAATACCCTGTCGTTCCCCTTCAATCAGCGCTGGGGCATGGCGTTTTGGAACGCAGTGTTCCTCGATGCCAAGCGCTATCAGCCCGATGCGGCCAAGAGCGAAGACTGGAACCGAGGCGCCTATCTGGCCGGGGCCCTTGGCCACTGCGGCGAGTGCCACACCCCGCGCAATATCGGCTTTGCCACCAAGTCTCATGACTACCTGGCCGGCGCCGAGATTGAAGGCTGGAAGGCGTACAACACCACCTCAGACGACGCTTACGGCCTAGGCGATTGGACCGACGCCCAACTGACCGGTTATCTGTCCCGTGGCCATGCCCCAGGCCGCAGCTCCGCCGCTGGCCCCATGGCCGAAGTGGTAGAGCACAGCCTCCAGTACCTGACCCAGAGCGACATCCATGCCCTGGTCACCTACCTTCGCAGCGTGTCACCGCGCACCAGTGAAGGCAGCGGCGAGGTAAACCTGGACCCGGCCACTCTCAAAGGCGCCACCGCCGTGCTGCCGGCCAACGCCGCCATGGCCGCCGACAACCGTGGCAAGCTGTTGTTTGAAGGGGACTGCGCCGGTTGCCACCAGTGGGACGGTGCCGGTCGTCAGACACAATACGCTTCCCTTAAAGGCAGCCATGCGGTGAACGACCCCGAAGGCAACGCCCTGGTGCAGGTGATCCTCAACGGTACCCAGCTCAAAGTGGGCGGCGCGACCCAGTTCATGCCGGGCTTTGGCGCGATTTACTCCGACAAGGACATCGCCGCCATCTCCAACTACGTGCTGTCCCATTTTGGTGACCAGCAAGGCAAGGTCACGGCCGAACAAGTGAAAAAAGCCCGTCAGCAGCCTTAAACGCCAACAAATGAAAAGGGGCCTTGATGGCCCCTTTTTTGTGTCCGCTATTCCTCTACCTGGTTTGACTTGACTCATCGGATGAGTGACTATCAATACGGTAGTTTTAGAACCTTCACCGAGGCCATCATGGACAGTTCCGCAAGCCCCCTCAGCCACCCTTTTGATAACGCCATCCGCCTTACCGGCAGTAACGGCCATTACCAGGGCCAAACCACCGCGCCTTATGCCAACATGGTCGGCCCCTTTGGCGGCGTGCTGGCTGGTGTGATGCTAAAGGCGGTGCTGCAGCACCCACAGTGCCAGGGCGAACCGGTAGCGCTGACGGTAAACTTCCTGGCCCCGGTGGCCGACGGCGACTTTACGGTGGATGCCAAGGCGGTGCGCACCAACCGTTCAACCCAGCATTGGTACGTGGAGCTGAGCCAGCAGGGCCAGGTAGCCCTGACCGCCACCGCCGTCTTTGCCACGCGCCGCGAAACCTGGTCGGCGCCACAAACGCCTTACCCCGGCGCGCCGCGTAGTGAGTCGGTGCCGGCCATGCCCAAGGTGCCGGGGCTGCCTGGTTTTTTTGCCAATTACGATCTGCGCCTGGTGCGCGGCGGTATCGCGCCTATGCCCCAGGCCGAAGCGCGGCTGCCCCATTGCTCCGACACCCTGCTCTGGGCCAGGGACAACCCGCCACGACCGCTGGATTTTCCGGCCCTGGCCGCCCTGAGCGACATCTTCTTTCCACGGCTTTTCGTGCGCCGCCAGGGCCCGGCCCTGATCGGTACCGTGTCCATGAACATTATCTTTCACGCCGACGCCAACACCCTTGCCCGCCAGGGCGAGCAATACCTGCTGGGTGAAGCCCGTGCCCACCGTTTTTACAACGGTTATTTCGACCAGAGCGCCGAGCTTTGGAGCAGCGATGGCGAGCTGCTGGTTACTACCAACCAGGTGGTTTACTACAAGGAATAATCGCCAGGTTCGGCAAGCCCCTCTGCCAGGGCGTCAAACACGGCGCGGCAGCCTTTGCTGGATTTGAGGTCCTCGTGCATCACTACCCAGATGTCCAGTGCAAGGCCCATTTGCTCTGCCAGTACCGGCTCCAAATGATATCGCTCGGCGAGGGGAGCCTGGCAAAAGCCAATGCCGAGGCCGGCTTTGATCATCGCCATTTGTGCCACGTTGGAGTCGCAGGCAAGGGCAAAGCGTGCGCGGTCATAGCTGGTGACGGCCAGTTTTTTACCCGCTTGGCGGATAAAACCGGTGGTTTGGTCGAATCCCACCAGAGCGTGCTGCGCCAAGTCCTGTATTCGCGATGGCTTGCCGCGCCTGGCCACATAGTGGGGGCTGGCGTAAAGGCCAAGAGGAATGTTGCCGACCTTGCGGGCGATCAGTTGTGTCTGGGTGGGGCGAAACATGCGCACGGCAATGTCGGCCTCCCGGTGCAGCAGATCCTGGGGGTGATCGGAAAGGTCCAATTCAATCTGTAGGCGGGGGTGCTGTGCATTAAGGCGGCTTAACACCGGCGGCAGCCATTCCACCCCGATAATGTCACTGGCGGTAACACGCACCACTCCCTGCACCACCTTACCTTGACTGCTTGCCAGGCGATTAAGAGCGGCCGCTGTGCTGGCCATTTGCTTGGCGTAAGGCAGTAAAGCGGCCGCTTCTTTGCTGGCCACCAAGCCGCCTTGGGTACGGGTGAACAGCACCAGACCCAACTGTTTTTCGAGGGCGGCCACATGGCGGCCGAGGGTAGGCTGGGTGCTACCCAATGCACGGGCCGCGGCTGAAAGTGACCCATGCTGCATCACCGCCAAAAAGGAGCGATACCGTTCCCAGCTGATATTTTCATCCATGCATTAATGTATGGCTGCTCATTTGTTTTCGTCAATTTTGTTTGTTCAGTCCGGGCGTTAGCCTAGTGCTGAACGTATTGATGAGAGAAAAATGATGAGCAATAGCAAGGTGTTGGTGCTGGGAGCGACTGGCGGTATTGGCGGTGAAGTGGCGCGTCACTTGGCTGATACCGGTTGGCAGGTCAGCGCTTTGGCCCGGCGGCAAGTGGTTGGCGAGCACCCTGCCGTGCATTGGTTACTGGGCGATGCCATGGATGCCAGCGCGGTTGCCAAGGCCGCCAAGGGCTGCGAGGTGATAGTGCATGCCGTGAATCCGCCGGGCTATAAAAACTGGGCGGGCCTGGCCCTGCCAATGCTTGAGCACACCCTGGCGGCGGCCAAGGCTCAGAAGGCGACGGTGTTACTACCCGGCACACTTTATAACTACGGGCCGGACAGCTTTCCATTGATCGATGAAGCGGCGCCTCAGCAGCCACTTACCCGCAAAGGGGTTATCCGGGTGGCAATGGAACAGAGGCTCCGAGCCTTTGCCGATGAAGGCGGGCAGGCCATTGTGGTGCGGGCAGGAGACTTTTTCGGCCCGCGAGCAGGCAATAACTGGTTTGCCCAATGGGTGCGCCCCGGCAAAGCGGTGACCCGGGTGGTCAACCCCGGTAGCTGCGGCCATCAATGGGCCTATCTGCCTGATCTGGCTAAAGCCATGGTTGAGGTACTGGTAAAGCGCCAGCAGCTGCCTGCTTTTTCCAACCTGCATTTTGAAGGGCATTGGGATAGCGATGGTAAGCAGATGGCCAATGCCATTGCCGATGTGGCGCGCCGTTACACCGGCAAAGCGCCAAAGATGACGGGTTTTCCCTGGGCATGGGTACCAGCGCTGGGGCTCTTTAACGAAACGCTGCGCGAACTCAATGAAATGCGTTACCTGTGGCAGCAACCGGTGCGCCTGGATAACAGCCAGCTGCAAGCGCTGTTGGGCGCTGAGCCGCACACGCCGCTGCACCAGGCGGTCGAGGAAAGCCTGCGGGGCTTGGGCTGCTTGTGAGGTGCTTTTCTCTAACCGCTTAGGCGACGGTTAACGTTATTAGCAGCCCCGGCTCTTGGCAGGATGCCGCTAGGTGCCAACCGTGGGCGAGGGCTATCTCCTGGCAAATGGCAAGGCCAAGGCCAGCGCCGCGGTCACGGCGATGGGCGCCTCGCCAGAAGCGCTCGAAAAGGTGCGGCAATTGGCTTTCATCTACCCCTGCTCCCCAATCACGCACGCTAAGTTCGTGTGGTAAAAGAGCGACCTGCACCTGGGAGTGGGGCGGGGCATGTTCGATGGCATTTTCCAGCAAGTTTTTGAGTAGGCTGTTGCCCTCTGGCCCTGGTTTCGGCAGTTTGATGGCGAGTTCTGGGCCTTGCAATTGGATATAGCGGTTTTCATAGCTAACCAGTGGCAACACCCTGTTTTTACGGTCGATGTCCTTGTAGGCCTTTTGTTTGCTCGAGGCGCCTATCCCAAGCCTCCAATGAGACTCTGCTGCCTCTTGCGTCGTGCTTGGCGTGGCAGCGGCCATTTGGATAAAACCGAGGGTCAACAGCGATAACCCGGCAGTCATGCCGGATAGGTAAGAGCGGTGCATTGAGACAATCCTGTTGTTGGCGTTGATGCACCTATCTTGGGGTGGCGAGACTTACCGCCTACTTACGCCTTGGCATTGCGCCATACCGGCTTTGAGCGGGGGCAAACCGGGGCTCATTCGTTAAGCGCCAACGCTTCAAAGCGCATACCGCCCAGCAAAAGGGCGTTGACCTTGCCATCTGCTACTTCAAATCGAACCACCTGGGGGTGGGTGGGGCGCAGCTTGACCCTGATACTGTCGCGCTCGCCATAGGCGGTAACAGCCGAGTGCAGTGGCCCCCAGCTGAGGTGAAAGCCCTTGGCAAGGGAGCCGGTAACGACGATATCCCCCGCCAGCGGGTGGTGGTAGCGGCCGGTGTAGCGCCTGGGGTCTTGGCTGAACTGATATGGCCGCTGCCGGTAAGCCTCTTCCTTTGCCAGCAGCTTTTGCCGGTAGCCAAAGACCATGGCCTTAAGGGCCTGCTGGCGTTGGCCAAGGCGGGCATCGAGGTGCGCCTCGCCCAGCATCAGGCCGTAGCCGTAATCGGCGATAAGGTCGGTGAGCTTGTCGTTAAGCTCGCTCTCGTTATCGAGAATAACCAAGCCAAGCCCGGCGCCGGGCATAAAAGACAGATGTGGGCGAAAGCCGTCAAAACTGCCGAAATGGTGGTAGGTGCGATGGCCCTTGTACTGGCCCACATACCAGCCAAGGGCGTAGGCGGTGCGGGCAAAGTCGCCTCTTTTTGCCTCAAGGCTGACCGCCGGGGTTTGGCTCAGGGCGATGATGCCGGCCGGCAGGGCCTGGCGGCCATCAATCCGGCCCTGGTTAAGTTCTGCCGCCAACAGCTTGGCCATATCGCCGCTGGTGGCAAAAACGCCGCCGGCCGGGTGCAGGGTCTGTTGGGTCTTTTTCAGGTAAAGGGGCTGGTAACGCTGGGCGCTGAAAAAGGAATAGGGCAGGGCCGCCTCGGCCGGTACCGAGGCGCTGGTGTGGGTCATGCCAAGGGGGCGAAGCACCTGGTCGGTGAGCACCTGCTGCCAGTCGGGACTAAGGGCCTCGCCCAAAATGTCGTAACCCAGGTTGGTGTACTGGAACTGGCCACGGGGCGCCTGCGGGTTGACTGTCAGCAGGCTCAGCATCTGGCGGCGCCGGGGCTGGTCGTGCAGGCCGGTAATGGCTACGGCGTTTTCCAGCAAGTCGCCACTGAGCCCGGCGCTGTGGGTCAGTAACTCCTTGACGGTGACTTTATCTGCCTCAATGGCTGGGGCAAAGGGAATGGCCGGGAACTGCTCGGCTAGGGTGCTGTTGAGGCTCTGCGGGCCTTTGGCCTGCAACCAGGCCAGGGTAAACAGCGGTTTGGTGATGGAGGCGATATAAAAGCGGGTGTCGTCTGTCACCGCCTTTTGGGCGGCAATGTCGGCATAGCCGAAGTTGCCCCGGTATATCACCTTATCGCCCTTGACCATCACCACCGCCATGCCTGAGCGCACCGCAAAGTCCTGGCGCAGGTTGTCAATGAAGTGGTCCATGCGCAGCTCTAGAGGCGGCTCGGCGGTGAGGGTTAAAGCGAGGGCGATAAGTGGCAGGCTCATGGGACGTCCTTTTCGCAAAAAGAAGGTATCAGAGCAATGCCCGTGCCAGCTGTTAATGTTTTGTTTTTACTTTGTTTTTCTTGCGACGCTTAATCTGGGGTTGTGGTTGTTGCCGCATTTTGGCGGATATCGCCAGCCTCAGCGGTTGCACTGAAAGCCGTGCTTGCCGGCCTTTTTGACCTGATACATGGCCAGATCGGCTCTGACCATCACTTCGTTGAAGCTGTCATCCGCCGTCACCCTTTCGATGCCGATGGACATGCCAACCCGCGCCTGGCCGTTATCCAGCTCAAAAGGTGGCTCCAGGGCGTCGATGCAGTGCTGGGCCAGTGTTTCAAGGGCGGGGCTGGCGGCGTCCAGGGGCAACAGCATCACAAACTCATCGCCTCCTATCCGGCCCAGGCACACGTCTTCTGGCAGCAAGGCCAGTAACCGCTCGGTGAGTTGTATCAAGAGCTCGTCGCCGCTGCGGTGGCCGAGGTTATCGTTCACCGTCTTGAAGTCGTCAAGGTCGATAAAGGCAAGGCACAGCGGGCCGGCGGCCTTGAGCCTGGCAAAGTCCTTGGCCAGGGCGCTGCGGTTAGCAAGGCCGGTGAGCGGGTCTTGATGGGCAAGCTCCGCGAGTTTGAGCTCGTATTCCTTTTCCTTGGTGATGTCGATATGGGTACCCATTACCCGCAGAGGCTTGCCGTTTTCATCCCGCTCCACCACTCGGCCCCGGTCCAGCACCCAGGTGACGGTGCCGTCTTTGCCCAGCATCCGGTGCATGACCTGGTAAAAGGGGCTGTCGCCATCGAGGTGGCTTTGAAAGGCGGCCAGCACCTGGTCGCGGTCGTCCGGGTGCAGGCGGTCGCGCCAGACATCAAAGTGGGCGTTAAGCTCCTTGGGCTCAAAACCCAGCATGGCGCCCCAGCGGCGGTTGAAGATCACCAGCTTGCCGCTGGGCACATGCTGCTGCCAAAGGCACAGGCCAGTGCCGTCCAGAGCGGCATCGAGCTTTTCCTTGGTGTCGGCGGCAAGGCGCTTTAAGCGGGCGTTTTCCCGGCGCAGCTGGGCGATTTCTTGGCGAAGTTGTTCTGGGTTCATGGGGCGATAGACAGGGCTGATTGCCGATATGCTCCCTCAAATGTTACCTGGCTGTAAACCATTGTTGGGTCTTAACCGTAGGCCGCCTGGTGATTCTTTTGTAATCAAGATGTTGGTTGTTCGAGTTGAAGGCAACTAGGCTCATATGGCCAACAGCAAGGAACCCTTATGCAAGAAAACACCAGTTTGCCGCAGTTAATGGCCGGCATCGTCCGCAAGGACAAGGCGGCGTTTTCCCACTTTTACCGCATCACCTCTGGCAAGGTTTACGGGCTTTGCGTGTCCATGGTGGGGCCGGGGGCCCGCGCCGACGATCTGATGCAAGACACCTATCTGAAGATCTGGCACCAGGCAGAACGTTACCAGCCTGAGTTGGGCACGGTGATGAGCTGGCTGATGGCCATTGCCCGGTATCGCTGCCTGGACGCGCTGCGCGCCGAGAAGCGCCATGGTGAAGTGCCAATAGAGCAAGACTGGCTAGCCAGCGGCGCGCCGGAGCAAAGCGAGCAATGGCAGCACCAGGAACTTAAAGCCCATATCAATGAATGCCTGGGGCAACTGGCCGAGCGCCAGCGCCGCAGCTTGTGGCTGGCGTTTTTTCACGGCTTTAGCCACCTGGAGATCACCGAGCGCATGGACCAGCCCCTGGGCACAGTAAAAAGCTGGATCCGCCGAGGCCTGATGAGACTACAACAATGCCTGCAAACCAAAGATACCGAAATCCAGAACTGATCCAGCTGTTGGCGGGGCACTACTTCCTGGGCACCTTGCGTGGCCGGGCTAGGGACCGCTTCGAAACCCTGCTGGTAAGCGAAAAAGGCGCCCGCCAGGCCCTGGTTTACTGGGAGCAGCGGCTGGCGCCCTGTTACGAACTGGTGCCTGAGCTTTCCCCGCCAGAGCGGGTTTGGCAGCGCTTGCAGCACCAAATCGCCCCCGCTGCCAACAGTGCCCCGCGGCCCAGTTGGTGGATGGCTGCCGCCGCCATCGTGTTGGCGGTGCTGCTGACTTGGCAATGGGCCAAACCCGGTGCGCCCCTCTCGCCTCAGGTGGCGGTGATCCAGGGCGGTCAATCGCAACCCTTGTGGGCGGTGAAACGCCAAGGCCAGCAATTGCAGGTAAAAGCGCTGGGTGAGGTGGCCAATCCCGACAAAGATTACCAGCTGTGGTTGGTCAGCAGCACCAGTGGGCCATTGTCGTTGGGGTTATTGCCGCAGGCGGGCAGCCGCACCCTGGCCTGGCCATCGTCCTACAGTGGCAAGCAATTGGCGGTGAGCCTTGAACCTGTGGGCGGCTCTCCCACAGGCCAACCCACAGGGCCGGTGCTTTACCTGAGCCAACTGGTGGTGTTGTGAAAAAGTTGTAAAAAATATGCATCCGATGCGGCAACCGGGGCGTTTAAGACAGGAACCTTCATCCAAACAAGGACACTGTCATGAAAGTCAGCTCCGTTGCACTCGCTTTGGCTCTGGGCCTGGCGGCAAGCGCCAGCCAGGCCTCCAGCCACCGCGAAGCCCCGGCCATCAGCCGGATGCCGGCCCTGGACTCCACCGATTTTTATGTCTTTCGCAGTTATGAGTCGGGCCGGGAAGGCTTTGTCACCCTGCTTGCCAACTACCTTCCGCTGCAAGATGCCTACGGCGGCCCCAACTACTTCACCCTGGATCCCAAGGCGGTCTACGCCATCAAGATTGATAACGATGGCGACGCCGTTGAAGACTTAACCTTTGAGTTCCGCTTTGCCGAAAGCACCCCCGCCGTCACCCTGCCCATTGGCGACCAGTCGGTGGCGGTGCCCCTCAAACACGTGGGCGCCCTGGCCAGCGGCAACACCGCCGCCCTTAACTTCCATGAAAGCTACAGCCTGAGCCTGGTTACCGGTGCCCAGCGCAGCGGCAACCGCACCCAGTTGGGGGATTTCACCAAGCCTTACGACTTTGTTGGCCTTAAAACCTTTGGCTCGGCTGACGCCTACAGCCAGTACGCCCGGCAATATATCGCCGAGGTGTCCCTGCCCGGTTGTGCCAGCAGTGGCCGGGTCTTCGTTGGCCAACGCAAGGACCCCTTTGTGGTGAACCTGGGCGAGACCTTTGACTTGGTCAACTATGTGCCGGTGGAAGGGGACTCAGCCCCTGGCGCCGGTGACGGTGGCGGCTTTCCCGGTGGCATCAGCCAAAGCAGCGACAATGACGATCTCAAAGACAAAAACGTCACTACCCTGGCCCTGGAGCTGCCCATCAGCTGCATTATCGGTAGCGGTAACGGCGTGATTGGCGCCTGGACCACCGCCAGCCTGCCCCAGGCGCGGATCCTCAATCCTGCTGCCACCTTCGCCAAAGCCAATGTCCAGGGCGGGGCCCTGGTACAGGTGTCGCGCCTGTCCAACCCCCTGGTCAATGAGCTGGTGATAGGCCTGGCCGATAAAGACCGCTTCTCCTCGTCCGAACCCAAAGACGATGCCCAGTTCGCCACCTATGTCACCAACCCAACCTTGCCGGCCATTTTGGACTTGCTGTTCCGTGACGCGGTGAACAGCACCCTTGGCACCAGCATCAGCAACCTGGCCCCCAGCAACCTGCCAAGAACCGATCTGGTGGCGGCCTTCTTGACCGGCTTTGCCGGGGTCAACCAGCAGGCCACCGTCACCCCGTCGGAGATGCTGCGCCTCAATACCGCCATCGCCCCCAAAGCGGCTGCGCAGCAATCGGCCTTTGGCGTGGCCGGTGACGACCTGGCTGGGTTCCCCAATGGCCGCCGCCCCGGTGACGACGTGGTGGACATTGCGCTGCGGGTAATGATGGGCCGTCTTTGCTACCCCATTCCGGTGGGCGGGGTGGATACCGACTTGGGCCTTTGCACCAGTGACGATGCCCCGGTGGGCAACGTACCCTTCACCGATGGCGCGCCTTTGGATGCCAGCATGATTGACAGCCAGTTCCCGTACCTCAAAACCCCGGTTGCCGGTTCACCCAACTAAGGAGCCTGTCATGAAACGTTTTATCTGCCTGCTCACCTTGGTGCTGGCCGGCTGCGGCTCGGACGGCGACGGTCAGACCAACCTGCCCCCCATGGCCCAGGACGCCAACTTTACCCTGGAAGCCGACACCACCCTTAGCGACAGGCTAAGCGCCAGCGACGCCAACGGCGACTCGCTGAGCTTTAGCCTGGCGAGCGGTGTCAGCAACGGCACCTTGACCCTGTCGGCCAGCGGCGCCTTTAGCTACACCCCGGCCGCCACCTACACCGGTAGCGACAGCTTTTCTTTCACCGTCAGCGACGGCGACAAAAGCGACACCGCCACCGTCAACCTCACCATTACCGCCCAGCAGGTGGCTTTTAGCCGTTATTCCCGCGCCGCCTTTATGCAGGATATGGATGCCGAGCCCCTGGCCATCAACGGCCGGGCCTTTACCCAGGACGTGACCGACACCGCCGAATATGCCGATTTGCTGGAGGGGGGCCAATGAGACTGTGGTGGCTGGCCGCCTTGCCGATGCTGGCCAAGGCGGCCTGGATACCGGCCGCCGACGAGGTGCTGGCAAAGGTCGATACCAGCCCCTTGCCGGCAACGCGCGCGGCCATCAGTGAGGCCATGGACCAGGCCTTTTTGTCCGCCAATCCGCGCTTGATGGACCGCCTGGATGCGGCCCTTGCCGCCTTACCCGAGCCCAAGCCCGACTGGTACTGGTGGCAAAAGGCCAGACTCTTGCAGCACAGCCATCGGCTGGAGGAGGCCGGGGTCTTTTTAGGGCGCTGGCTGGCGCTGCACCCCGAGGACCCCAGCGGCCAGCTATTGGCAGCGCGGCTGGCCTTGATGCGCGGCGAGCCTAAGCGCGCCGAGGGCCACTGTCGGCATTTGATGGGGCAGGTGGCCCTTGAGATCAGTGCCGCTTGCCTGCTGGAAGCCAGGGCCGATGCCGGAGATCTGGCCGACAGCTACCGGCGCTTATCGGCCTTGCTGGCCAAGGCTCCTTTGCCCCAGAACGGTATTGGGCTGTGGCTGGCCAGCATGGCGGCCGACCTGGCGCTGCAACTCAAATCGCCGCAGGCGGCCCTTGATTGGCTGACGCCCTTTGCCGGGCAGCTCGACTTACCGGCCTCGGTGTTGTGGGCCCAGGCCATGCGCGAAACCGGCCAAGGGCAGGCGCTGGCTGCGTATTTTCGGCAGCAGGATATCAATAACCTGGCCGATGCCTTGCTGCTTGAGCTGACCCTGGCTGACCCGGCCGGCCCCTGGCGGGCGCGGCTCGATGATCGCATCCAATGGCTCAGTTGGCGCCAGGACAACCAGCATGCGGCGGTGCTGGCCCGTTACTACCTGGAGGTGGCCCCTGATGCCAAGGCAGCCCTTTACTGGGCGCAGCAAAACCTCAGCCAGGTTAAAGAACCCAAAGACAGAGCCCTGCTGGCCAGGGTCGAGGAGGGGCAATGAAAGGCTGGTTATTGCTGCTGTTGCTGGCCCTGCCAGCCTGGGGCCACCAGGCCAGCACCGCTTTTCTGCGCCTGGACGGCAACCAAGGGGTGCTGGAGCTGAGCCTGATGGATTTGGCCAGCCGCCTTAACCTTGACAGCGACGCCGATGGCCAGCTGACCTGGGGCGAAGTCACCCAGCACCGCGCGGCGGTGGCGGCAGTGGTTGGCCAGGGGCTGCGTTTTCGCCGAGGCGAGCAGCCCTGCGCCCTGAGCCTTACAGGCAACTGGCAGGCCGAGCGTCATTTCAACGAGGTGTTTTTATGGCTGCCGCTGCGCCTTGATTGCCCAGAGGCTGGCGCGCTTGCTTTGGATTACCGGCTTTTTAGCAAGACCCCGGGCCATAAGCTGCTGCTGGCCATGGCTGGGCACCCGGCGGGCATGATAAGCCCGGGCCAGGGCGAGGTGGCCCTTGGCCAAAGGCCGTTGTGGCGGGTGTTGGCCGAGTACCTGCTGCAAGGGGTTTGGCATATCTGGACCGGTATCGACCATGTGCTGTTTTTGCTGGCATTGCTGCTGCCGGCGGTGCTGGTGGCGCGGGGACGGGGCTGGGCGGTGGAGGCCAACCGCAAGCGCGTTTGGCGCCAGGTGCTGTGGATAGTGTCGGCCTTTACCCTGGCCCATTCGGTGACCCTGACCTTGACGGCGCTCGGCGTTGAGCTGCTGCCTGGCCCCTGGGTGGAGCTGGCCATCGCGGTGTCGGTGCTGGCGGCGGCGCTCAATCTGATTTGGCCCTGGTGCCGCCAAGTGTTGTGGATGACCGCCGGCTTTGGCCTGCTGCACGGTATGGGCTTTGCCGGCGCCTTGGCCGCCCTTGGCCTGCCGGCCGATGCCCGGCTGCCAGCCATCTTAGTCTTTAACTTGGGGGTGGAAGTGGGGCAGCTGGCTATCGTGCTGTTGGTGCTGCCCCCCCTATTGCTCTTTCGCTTTAACCCCGGTTATCGGCGCCGCTTTTTACCGGCGGCGGGCAGTGTGATGTCGCTGGTGGCCGTGGTGTGGACCTGCCAGCGGCTCTTGGTGGCCATCGGCCATTAAAAAAGCCGCCCGAGGGCGGCTTTTTTATCAGCGAGCTTAAATCTTGCTGGGGTAGATGGGCTGGATGTCCACCGGCACATCACCAAGGCTGGCATTGACGTGGCGCACGCCATCGTCGATATGGCCGTATTGAGTGAGGAAAGCCTTGGCTTCGGCGTAGTTGCCGTCGCCTTGCACCACCACTACGTCATGCACCAGGCCGGTGATGGCGCTTTCCAGCTTTTTGAAGTCGATGCGGTACAGGCCGTCTTTTTGCAGGTTCAGAGCGCCGTGGTCCACATAGTAGCTGTACTGGTAAGCGGCGCCGATGCCGTGGGCCTCGTGCACGCCAAAGCGCATGGAGCGGAACAGACCGGCGGCGTAAGTGGCCAGCAGGTTGTTCTTCTCACTCTCAGGCAGCTCGCCTTTTTTCATCAAAAACAGGATGTTGTAGGCGCCCATTACGTCGGCCTTGCCTTCCTCTATGCCGGAATAAAGCTCCTGGAGCTGGGCGGCAACGGTGGTGGGCTTGCCGTCAACCACGATGGAGCCTGGGCCCAGGGAGTGGGACATCTCGTGAAAGAGGGTCTCGTAGCCGAAGTATTTTTGGTCCAGCAGCTTGGCTTGCTCAGGCACCAGGATGTGGGCGGCCATGGGCTTCATGATGCGCTCGAACTTGGCAGCCATCACGTTGTTCAACAGCACCTTCTTGGCGCCTTTGGCTTCGCGGACCCGCTCGTCGTTGGGCAGGTTGAAGGCGATGGTCTGCACGCCGGGTACGTTATCGCCGCCGCCCTGGATTTGGTCGGCCACGGCGATGGGGGAGGCAAAGCCGCGCTTGAAGTTCTTGTAGTGCTCCGGTACCGGCAGGTTGGCTTCCATGTCGCGCAGGTATTTCTTGAAGCGATCGAGCTTGCCGGAGGCCACCGGATCTTTGATGGTCACGAAGGCTTCAAAGGCGGTTTTGTAACCAAAGAGGCCATCGGTATAGTTCTCGTAAGGGCCGATGGCCACTTCGATAGGGGTGTCCTTGAGATCCATCCAGGCGATTTCGGAAGCGAAGTAATCGTCGGTACGGAAGGCCTTGGCCCGCAGGCTCAGGAAGTTTTTCAGGCTCTGGTTGCTGGTGATGGCGGCGGCCTCATCCAGCAGCTTGGCGGCCGGCTCCAGCCACTCTTTGTAGTACTGGGAATAGGGGATGGCCACCAGCTTGTCGCCGTCGCGGCGAATCACGGTATAGAGGCTGGTAAAGGCTTCTTTATCTTCCGGGTGCTTGGCAATCCAGCTGTTGAACTCTTCTTTGGTCATGTCCGCCGGGTAGAAGCCGGCGCCCAGGGAATTTTGCTTGTTGCCAAAGAAGGGGTGGCCGGCGGCCAGGCTGTCCCAGGGGCCGAAATGTTCGTCGAACATGTTCAGCAGCAGGGCTTTGTCCGGGCGGTTGGAGGCGGCAATCTCGGCGCGGATGGCCGGGTTTTGCTCATTGATCTGGCGCAGATAGATGGCGCTCATCAATTGGGCGGCCTGGATCAGCTTATTGACCACCTGCTTTTGCTCGGCGTTCAAAAAGGCGGTGTTGACCTGCATTTTCACCGGCACGATTTTGTCGCGCTGGGCTTGCAGGTTATAGCTGCTGCTGGCGGTGTCGGCGCTGGCATTAAAGGCGGGCGCGGCCATCAGGCCGGCCAGGGCCAGGGCGATAAGGGATTTTTTCACCTGGAGGTCCTCTTGTTTTGGTCAGCCCCGTTACGGCTGGGGCATAGGCGGCAGACAACATGGACCAAGGCGCCTAAGAGTGCAAGGAAAAGCGCGGCAGACTGTGCGCTGATAAGACAAGGCCCCGCCGAGGCGGGGCCTTGTCAATTACCGCCTTAATTGCGGGGGCGTTTGCTGCGGCTACTGGGGTAGGCCACCACCCGGTTATTGCTGCTAACGGCTCTGTCTACCGTCAAGTTTTGCCAGTCGCGGTAGATGTTAAGACGCGGCGGTATGGATAAATACTCGCCGTTGCCGTCATCGCGATAGGCGCGCTCCAGCACGATAAGCTCTTCGCCGTCGTTGTGCAGTGACAACCACTGGCGGCGCTCGCAGTTGCCGGCCATAAAGCAGCGGTTGAAGTTCAGTACATCGTCTTCGTCGATGGACCAGGTGCCGTAGTAGCGGCGGTCCATGACTTCACTGGTGTTGCCATCGCCGTCTTCATCGCCACCGTCGTAGTAGTACTGCAGGTTGTCAGAGGTGCCGTCGGCATAGAACTCCCAGCCAAAGGCGGAGATGGCCATGTAGTCCAGCTCGCCGTCCTGCCAGTAGCTGGCGTCCCAGGCGTTAACAAAGGTGGCCCAGTGGTGGCCCGTTGGGGTCAGGACGTTGGTGGCGGTAAAGGGATTGGTTTCGTCTTTCCAGGTACCAAAGTTGTAGCTAAAAGCCAGCACCTTGCCGGTGCTATCTCGGGTGGTCAGGGCCAGGCCGTTAAGCTCCCCTTCCTCATCAAGTTTGACGACGCTAAGCACGGTGCCGTCGGTAAAGGTGAGGGTGACGGTATTACTGCTCAGGCTCCAGCTGAAATCCCGGTCCGAGAGGTCGGCATGGCCGGTGCCGCTAGTGGCGGTGCCGTTGGAGTTAAACACCAGCAGGTCACCGTTGTAGGTAAGGCCATAGGCGCTGTCGTAATAGGTGGGCACGGCCCAGTCGTCGGCCAAGGCGTCTTGGTCGATGTCCATGGGCACCGAGCCATCGCCGTTACGCAGCAGTTGGCGAAAATCGTCGCTGTCATCGGTCAGGTTGGGCAGGTCGATTTTCTCGCCCCCTATCCAGACCTCGTCGTAGACGATGTCATAGGTTACCGCGACGTTGACGCTGTCGATGACATCACCGCTCACCAGCAGGGTGTAGCTGTAGCCTTTGTCATAGCGGGTGCCACCCAGTTGGGAGGTGCCGTATTCGTCCATGAACTGATCCGCCTGGGCGGCAGGCAGCAGATCGTAAACGTTATAAAAGCCGTAGTTTTCCAGCGGCGTGGCAAAGGTGACGTTGAGCTTGCCGTCGCTGATGGCCCAGGTGCAGCTTTGGGTGTTGTATTCGTTGGCAAAGAGGCAGCTGTTGTCGCTGGCAAGGGTGATGAGGTCGCCGCCTCTGGCCAAAAAGCCGGGTGCAGCGGCGCTGGTTACATAGTAGTGGCTGGCCAGGTTGTCGCTGGTAAAGGCGGTGGTCAGGGCCGGATCGCTGATAATGGCGGCCATGGCCTGGGTTAGGGCGTTGTCGTCTGGGTTGGTGCTGGTGACCTCTTGTACAAAGTCGTTATAGGCTTCGGTATCGGCTACAAAATCCAGCACATTATCAAAACCTTCTGGCAGGCTGTAATCAGGATTGTCCAGCATCACCTTGATGACTGCCGCCACTTCCAAGAGCTTGTCGGCGTCGATGCCATCTTCGGCGCTGGCCATTTCGCTGTTGGAGGTTATCTCGCCGCCATTGGCTTCTACCGCCAGCACGTAACGGGCGGTGGTGATATTGGTCACGTCGTTATTAACGGTGCCGCCTCCAGCAACCAGGCTGCCGGCTTCACCGACCAGGCTCACCAGCAGCACATCCGGGCTGGTGCTGCTGGTGGCTACCAGCTTGACGTATCCCCCCAGATCCAGGGTTTTGAGATCCAGCACATAGTCGCCGTTGGCATCGGCGGTGGCGGTAAAGGTTTGGCCGTTGATGGTCACGGTCACGGTAGCGCCGGGGATGGGTTCGTCTACCACCGAGCCGCTGATGGTCAGCCCCTGGTAGGCATCGACGCTGAGCTCACCGCTGACATCATGCTGGCCGTCGGTCAGCACCACGCTAAAGGTGTCGGTGCCGGCGTAGCTGTCGTCCGGGTCATAGCTCACCACCAGGCCGTTGGCGCTCAGGCTGCCGTGGGCGGCCTCGCCCAGGGTTTTGATGGTCAGGGTGTCGCCATCAAGGTCCTGGCTCATGGTGGCAAGGTCGATGCTGACCGGGGCGCCGTTCAAGGTTTCAACGGCAAGGGGGCTGAAGGTGGGGGCGCTGTTGGTAACGGGCGTTGGGGTGTCGTCGTTGTCACTGCCACCGCATGCGCTCAGTAGCAGGGCCAGGGACGCTACAAGGATTGACTGGCTTTTCATCACGGGAATGCTCCATTTCAGGGACAAGACCAAAGCCGCCAGGTGCTGGGTCTTGCGCCATTCCCTGGCTGGCCTTTGAGACGCTGCAAGGGATCATTCGTCTTTGCTAATGAATGAACGTGATTTAACTTGAAACCTTGTTAATCAGGGGGTTATTTACCTTGTTTGGCGGCGGAACGGGCTGGGAAAAAGGGCTGTAATTGCTGGTAAAGGGCGGTGGAATCAAAGGCGATACCCTGGGCCCCCTTGGCCATCACCAACTGCCGTTTTTCATCCGAGGGCATGATGGTGTAGAAGAGCACCGGGGTCAGATCGCCCCTGGCCCGCATCTGTTCCAGAAGATGCACCCCGGCCAGCACGTCGTCGTCCCGGCCCATGTCGGTAATAACAGCATTGTGGCGATGGAGCGACAGTATGGTCAGGGCCTCCTCGGTTGAGGTGGCAATGTAAGTGGCAATGCCTTTGGCCTCCAAAAAACGCCGCTCGGCGGTGTTGTTGCCGGGGTGGTCGTCTACCCACAGTACCCGGCCAAGGGCGTTATGCGGCTCGGCGATTTGCAAAGGGGTGTTGTTGGCCGACAGCGGCAGGTACAACAGCAGCGCCGCCAAGGCCATCAACGGCAGCGCCGCCAGCCACAGTTTGCTGGGGCGATTGTTGAGCTTGGGCACGGTTTGCGGCGGCTCGGATGGTTGCTGGGAGGCGGCCATCTGCCAGGCATGGCTTTCCAGCCGATAGCCCCGGCCCTTGAGGGTTTGGATCATCGGGGCGTCCAGGCCGTGGTCCTGGCAGAGCTTGCGAAAATCACTGATTAGCCTGGACAGGGACCAGTCAGACACCACGGTATTGGGCCACAAGGCATCCAGCAGGGCCTGGCGCGAGCAGCACTCTGGGTAGGCCTCATACAGCAGCTCCAGCAGCTTACCCATGCGGGCATCCAGGGTGACCGACCGCTCGCCGTCACCCAGCTTCAGGTGGTGGGTGTCGAGCAGGAATGTCTCGTGGCGAAATTGCATGGTTGGCGCATCCTACCGCCCTGATTTTCTGGGCAAAATATCGTCTATCGATTTTTATTCTGCCTTTTTTTGTAGGAAACGCGATCACTTTTTTGTTTCTTTTTAATTACATTTGTTCGCCGCGCAAGCCTCGTACCTGGGCCTCCAGCTCTGCGGCATCGGTGTGGGCACCGTCCAAAGCCGGGCCGGCAACGATGGCGATTTTTGACCAAAAGCGGCCGCGCCCCGGTTTAAAGGCCCCTTTGCCCTGGTGGCTGAAAAAGCTGCCCCACAGGCCCTTCAGTGCCATGGGCACCACCGGCACCGGGCGTTGTTCAAGAATTTTCTCCACCCCCGGCCGGAAGCTATTGATGTTGCCATCCCGGGTCAGTTTGCCCTCGGGGAAGATGCACACCACCTCGCCGGCGGCCAGTTCGGCGTCGATGCGCTCAAAGGCCCGCTGGTAGGTGTCAGGGTCTTGCTTTTGCGAGCAAATGGGAATGGTTTTGGCCACCTTGAACAGCCAGTTGAGCACCGGCAACTGGTAGATGCTTTTGTCCATCACAAAGCGCACCGGGCGCCGGCAACTGCCGGCCAGCAGCAACGCATCGACAAAACTGACGTGGTTACACACCAGCAGTGCTGGCCCTTCTTTGGGGATCTGCGCCAGGCCTTGGCTTTTCACCCGGTAAAAGCTGTGGCTGAGCAGCCAGATGCAAAGGCGCAGCACGAACTCGGGCAGCTGGAAGTACACATAGAGCGCCACCGCTGCGTTCATGATGGCCAGCACCCCGAAGTACTGGTCGATGGACAACTCCATCACACTTAAAAAGAGGATGCCAAACAGCGCGCTGGCCACCATAAACAGCGCGTTCATCACGTTGTTGGCAGCGATCACCCGCGCCCGCTGATCTTCGTCGGCGCGAGATTGTAAGAGGGCATAAAGGGGCACGATAAAAAGGCCGCCAAAGACCCCGATAAGGGTTAGGTCAATCAGCACCCGCCAACCGTAAGGCTCGGCGAGATATGCCCCAAGGCCCATCAGTTGCGGCGCCACTTCGGTCGGCGAGGCAAAGGCCAAGTCCAGGCCAAAAAGGGTCAACCCTACCGAGCCGATGGGCACCAGGCCCAGCTCCACCTGGCCGCCACTTAAGCGCTCACAGAGCATGGAGCCGATGGCCACCCCCACCGAAAACGCCACCAGCAGCGCCGTGACCACGGTGTTGTCGCCGCCAAGGTTAAGGCGGGCGTAGTTGGCAAACTGGGTAAGGTAACCGGCACCCAGGAACCAGAACCAGCTGATGGCCATCAAGGAGAGAAAGAGGGTGCGGTTTTGGCGGCCGATACGAAACATCTCCCGGCTTTGCTGCCAGGGTTTGAATTGAAAAGGCTGGGCCTTGGGGCTGGCCGGGGCAGCGGGAATAAGCCGGGCGGCCAGATAACCGGCCACGGCCAGCACCAGCAGCCCCACGCTTAACCAACGCAGCGCCGCTTCCATACCCACCACCAGGCCGCCGGCGATGGTGCCAAGCAAAATGGCCACAAAGGTGCCCATTTCCACCCAGGCATTACCGGCCACCAGCTCCGAGGGCTTTAACAGCTGCGGCAAGATGGCGTATTTGACTGGCCCGAAAAAGGCCGACTGGCTGCCCATCAAAAACAATACCCCCAGCAGCAGCAGGTATTGCCCTGCCCACAGCGCCAGCACGGCGCCGGCCATGATGAGGATCTCCCACAGCTTGATGTAACGGATAAGCCGCGCCTTATCCATGCTGTCGGCAAGGCTACCGGCCGTGGCGGAGAACAACAAAAACGGCAGAATAAAGAGGCCGGCGGCAATGTTCACCGTCAGGGAGCTGTCCTGCCAGGGCAACAGTTGGCTGCCGCCAAAAGTCAGCAGCAGCATCAGCGCATTTTTGAACAGGTTGTCGTTGGCAGCCCCCAGGGCCTGGGTGAAAAAAAGCGGCCCGAAACGGCGTTGGCTAAGCAGGGCTTTCATTGGGACTCCTTGTCCAAAACATGGCCGAGCAGGGCGCAGATAAGGGCTTGGCCCTCGGCGCCTTGCAAGAATAATTTGTTGTCGATATCCAACTGGCAGATGCCGTGTACGCTGGCCCACAGCATGCGTGCATGAAGATGCAGGGCGCTGGCGCTAAGCTCTGGGCGCAGTTCGCTAAGGGGGGCTTCTACCAGGCCAAACATGGCTTCGAGTTTGTCGCAAAAATGCGGTGGCAGGCTCTGCCCCTCGGCCAGCTTGTGCTCAAAGATGAGCCGAAAGGCGTGGGGATGTTCCCGGGCAAAGTTGAGGTAACCAAGGGCGGCGTCCAGCAGCCTGTCCCTGGCCGGCGCTTTGGGGTCGGTAACCGCGAGGTTTTGGGCGAGGCGGTCGAGGGTGGCGCTGTTGACCCTAAGCAGCAGCAAGGCGTAGCTGCCGTACACCGACACCAGGGTGCTGGGGGCATAGCCAATCAAACTGGCGATTTTTCGCAGGCTAAGATCGCTTGCGCTTTGGTTTTGCAGCCACTGCCAGACGGTGTCCACCACCATCTTGTCAAATTCCACCGGGCTGTGATCGTTGCGTCGACCCATCTTTATTTGCCTAATCGAACACTGTTTTATTGGAATCTACGGCACAGTTAAAAATAACGCAACCTTCCTTTGCACAGAACATCCCCAACAATACTCAGGTATGGGTTGATTGTTTTTACAGCAATGGTGCATGTTTATAAAGATTGGGGGAAACCATGAAAGTAACCAACCGACGCATGCGTAAAGGAGGTTCGGGTGACCAACACACCAAGCAAAGTCAGCGCTGTGATGAAGCCGCTTAAAGGGGGTGCTTCCATGGCCCTGGCAGCACAGCTGCTGGCTAAGGCCGATATTCAAATCAACGGCGACCGTCCCTGGGATATGCAGGTGCACAATACCCGGGTGTTTGACGATGCCCTGGCCAGGGGCAACCTGGGCCTTGGCGAGTCCTACATGGATGGCGACTGGGACGCCGAATCGCTGGATCTGTTCTTCTGCAAGTTGCTGCGCGCCGATATTCCGCAATATCTCAAGCCCTGGAAGCTGGTGGGCAACGTGGTTCGGGCCAAACTCTTCAATTTGCAAAACCGCCGCCGCGCCTGGCAGGTGGGGGAGCAGCATTACGATCTGGGTAACCGTTTCTACGAGGCCATGCTGGATAACCGCCTGGCTTATTCCTGCGGCTATTGGAAAAACGCCACCACCCTTAACCAGGCCCAGGAGGCCAAGCTCGATTTGGTGTGCCGCAAACTGGGGCTGCGCCCCGGCATGAGGGTGTTGGACATCGGCTGCGGCTGGGGCAGTTTTTTAGGCTACGCCGCCGAGCACTACGGCATTAAAGGGGTAGGGGTGACCATCTCCCGCGAGCAGCAGCAATATGCCCTTAAGCGTTATCGCCACCTCAAGCTCGATATCCGCCTTGAAGACTACCGCACCCTCGACGAGCCTTTTGATCGCATTGCCAGTATCGGCATGTTCGAGCATGTGGGGCGCAAGAACCACCGTACCTTTATGGCGGTGGCTCGTCGCTGCCTGGCGCCAGATGGCCTTTGCCTGCTGCACACCATCGGCAAGAACAAGCGCACCAGCACCCCTGACCCCTGGGTGGACAAATACATCTTCCCCAACGGCGACCTGCCGTCGGTCGGGCAGGTGGGGGATGCCGCCGACGGGCTGATGGTGATTGAAGACTTGCACAATTTCGGCAGCGATTACGATAAAACCCTGATGGCCTGGTACCGGAATTTCGAGGCTATCTGGCCTGACTTTGCCGATCACTACCCGCCGCGCTTTTACCGGATGTGGCGCTATTACCTGTTGTCTTGTGCCGGTGCCTTTCGGGCCCGCGACATTCAGCTGTGGCAATACCTGCTCTCGCCCCAGGGGGTGATTGGCGGGGCGCCGAGGGTGAGTTGAAAAAAGCCGGCATTAGCCGGCTTTTTCATGGGGTTTTGGTGGTGCTGGCGGTTTTGGCGGCGGTATCATCACCGGTGATTTTATCTGTCACATAATCGACCGGGTTTTTCCCCAGCGCTTCGGTGGCGCCAATACTGGCGAGTGTGGTGGCGGCTCCCAGTGCGCCGCCATAGAGGGTAGAGCCCAGCATCTGCGGCACGTAGCCTTGCTCGTCGCCGGTCCATTTCTGGTAGTAGCGGTCCACCACCGGGATATGCTGCAGCGGATTGACTATGTCTATAAAGTCCCCCAGCGACGGGGTGTTGCCATCGGCAAACATCTTCAGGCCGCCGCTGTCTTTGGCGGTCTGCTTGGCGGCGCTTTCGGTGCTGCTGGCGGTGGGTAGCATGGCCATGGTCAGCCCCGACACCAGGCTTTGGCTTAAAAAGCTCACCGCCTGGCTGCCACTTTGCTGGGTAAGCGTGGCGCTGCTGCCGATACCGCCAATGGCTTGTTGCATCACCTGGCCAAGCACCAGATCAAAGCCGCTGTCGCTTGCCGGCTGGGTGCCGGTGCCGGTGCCGGTGACCGCGGCCAATGTGCTGCCAAGGCCGGACAACCCGGCCAGGGTGGTGTCGGTATCATCACTCTTGGTTTTGTCGGTGGCGCTTTGGCCGCCAAGCCCGGAAAAAAGATTACCTATCTCCATGGTTACTCCCAGAAGCTGTCCAGTTGCACAAGATCCCTGATCTGGATGTTCATCGGCATATCACCGTTCAGGGGCGAAAGCTGGCTGTGGTCGGGGTAGACCTTGACCACCTCGAACTCGCTGTTTTCGTCGTTGAGGCTGCTGTAATCGATGCCGCCGTCATCGGTAAAATTGTACTGGTGAGACAGGCGGAACACGTCGCCTATCCGCACCCCTTGGCGCCCCCCCATGGCGACATCAAGACTGCCGCCCTCAACCCTTATCACCCGGGTTTTTGGGTGCACGCATTTGAGGGCTTCGCTCATGTCTTCTATTCCGGCGCGCACCAGGCGGCTTATTTCAAGGCCATAGGCCGATTGCCACAGCTGATCGCTTTGCACGTCGAGCTGGGCGTTAACGGCAAAAGGCCACAGGGTGCGGCTCTCATAACGCTTGCTGAGAATGGGCAGGCCCGAGATGCCGTCGATAAGGTAGAGGGTCATGCCGTATTGGCGGATCAGCTGGTCGCTGCTCAGCAGCCCCCCTTCGATTTTGCCGAGGGTGAGGTTGTTGATGCTGCCCAGCACCAGGTACTGGGCCTGCTTTTGCTCGGCCAGGCTTTGCAGCTCCTGGCGGTCATGAGGTTCGAGGCGAGCGGGGTTAACCGCCAGCGGCGCGCTCAGCAGGCTTTTGGGCAGAAAGTCGGCCTGGGCCTTGGTCATTTCCTCAAAAAGCCGCGCCGACACGGCTTGTGGCAAGTCTTCCAAGCCGCCCCAGATGGCCTGCTCCGGGTGACTCAGGGTCAAAGGCGCTACCACCACCGATTTGCTGGTCAGGCGGCCGTCGCAGACGGCGCCGTCGTTCCAGATATCGGCCCGCACCGTCACCGACACCTTGTCGTCGCGGCTGTATTCTTCGAGGCGTTGCAGCTGGGTGATATGGCCTTTGGCCCTGACCTGAAAGGCGTTGCCGGTGAGGCTGCCGTTGTCCACGTCGTTGACGATGGACACCGAAGCGCCAGCTTTAAGCACGGCGTCGCGGATGGCGGCGCGGGTGGCCTGCTGGCGGGCCAGCTCTTTATTGCTGTTGATAACCGGCGCGGTGCCGGTGCCGGTATACCAGGCGGCCTGGGCAAGGTGTGGCAGCAGCAGCGCGGCCAGCAGCAAGGGGCGCATCAATACCACCACTTGGTTTCGGTCTCCACCGCTTCATTCTCTACCGTGCCAAGGTCGGCCAGCACGGCGGTGTCGAGCTGCAATTTGGTGGTGTAGAACTTGCCTTCGATATAGTTGCCCACCAGGGTGGCGCCCCGAACGAGGCCCTGGACCCGGGTTTCCATCACTTGGCGGTCTACCGTTGAGCCTTTAACCCGAGATAGCGCGCGCACTTGCTGGCCATAGAGCTGTTCTGCCAGGCGCCGGTAGGCGTCAAGGCGCGAGGCCTGCTGGGCCTGGATGAGCTTTTCCTCGTAGCTTGGCCCAAGCTGCGCCTCGATGGGGGCGTAGCCGGTGGCTTTGAGTACGGTGCTCTTCTCGGGGGCCTTTAACTGGTAGCGCACCAGTTGCTCGGAGCTGCACCCGGCCAGGGTCAGCAGCGCCAAGGTCAGCAGCAGCGCACGCATCAGAACGGCCACACTGTGGGGTTATTGAGCTTGTCGGTCAGCCAGCCCAGGCGCTGGCTGTTGGCCAGGGCGCCGGTGCCGGAGTATTCAATGCGGGCGTTGGCGATTTTGGTCGACTGCACCGTGTTGTCAGGGGCCACGTCCTTGGCGCGGATCACCCCGGTCAGGCGGATGTATTCCTTGCCGTTGTTAATGAGCAGCCACTTGTCACCGCGCACCAGCAGGTTGTCGTTGCGCAGCACCTTCATCACCGTTACCGTCAGCTCTCCTTCAAAGTCGTTGCTCTGGCTGGCGTTGCCGTCGCCTTTGAAGTTCTGCTCCTGGTTGATATCAAGGTTCACTTCCCGGCCGGCGATTTTCAAATTGCCCCCCGGCACCCCAATGGGGTCGAGGGTAAAATCGTTCTTTTTCTTTATTTCGGTGCTGCCTTTTTTACTGGCCTTGGTGGACTCGGCCAGTTGCACCGAGATGATGTCGCCAACCCGGTAATGGGACTGCTCCACATAAAGGCTGCGGGCCTGGGCGGCGTTAAACAGCGAGCCGGTGGGCTCCACTTGCATCGGCGCCGGGCCGGGCTCCAGGGCAGCGTAGTAGGGGTCGTCGGGATTGGCTTCATCCATTTTCTGGACCGGGTTGCCGGGGGCCGGCAGGGCGCGGGCTTCAGCGCCTTTGGGCGGGGCAGACGGGCCGGATGCACAACCGCTGGCAAGGGTTGCCAGCGCAAGGCTCAGTGCAAGCAAGTGGCGTGACATGGACGCACTCCTCCTATTTAGGTATGCAGGCGAGCTTAATTTCAAAATGTGCAGCAACGGCGCAAACAGAGTGCAAAGTCCGGTAAAGAGTGAGGATTAAAATGACGAATGCTTGCAAAATTGGCTGGTATTTTTACAAGGGTAAAAAGCAGAGCCGTGGGTAGATTCAAGTTGCTGAGCAGTATCAAGGGGAAATTGCTGCTGGCTATCTCGTCGTTGCAGATCGCCGTCCTTATCGCCGCCATTTTGGCAACGGCCTGGGTGTTTGACCGCGGCTTGGAAACCTACCAGGCGTCGGTGGAAAAACAGCGCCTGACCCCTATCGTGGTGGCTCTTAGCGAGGCTTATCAGAGCCACAACAATGACTGGCAGTGGCTGGCCAAGGACCGCTGCTTTTTGTTCGGGCTCATCAACAAATACCTGTTTGACCAATCTGGGCCGGCGCCACGCTGCGCCGATGAAAACGGCAAGGTCAGCATCGCCTTCGATAGTGGCGCCGAAGCCTCTTTTAAGGGGCCAAGCCCTCAACGGGGCCAAGAGCACGACCCGCAAATGGGGCCACCGCCGCAGTGGTCAGGTGAAGGCCAAGGGCCTGAACCTGGCCAGGGCCGCTTTGCCCCGCCCGGACAAGGGGATGGGCAAATGGACGGCCCCCCTGAGCGCTTTGACGATCGCGGCGCCTTTATCGGCCCGGCCATAACCCGGACCAGTGACGACGGCTCGCTGCTCTCTCCCATGCTGCGGGTATTCGACGCCAACGGCGAGCAGATAATGGGGCCGCCCCAAGAGCCCCATAACCTGCAATTTAAACCCATACTGGCGGGGGGCAAGGTGGTGGGCTACCTGGGCTATGAGCCTCGCACCATGCTGGGCCAAAACATCGTCAACGCCTTTAAGCAGCAGCAGCTGTGGGGCTACTTGGTGGTGCTGATCGTGGCCATGGTCATGACAGTCGGAGTGGCCCTGGTGCTAACCCGCTGGTTCGGTACCCCCATGGAGAAGCTGGCGGTGGGCACCCGGGCCCTTATTCGCGGTGAACACGGCATCAAGGTAGATATCGCCGGTAACGATGAATTTGCCCATCTTGCCAAGGATTTCAACCGCTTATCCGAGGCCCTCTATCAAAACCGCGAGGCCAACCAGCAGTGGATAGCGGATATCGCCCACGATCTTCGCACCCCGATGTCGGTGCTCAAGGGCGAGTTGGAAGCCTTGCAAGACGGCATCCGTAAATGGACGCCACAGACCGTGGACTCGCTGATCGTCGAGGTGGAAAACCTGGTGCGGCTGGTGGACGACCTGCACGTGTTGTCGGTATCGGAAGTGGGCGCCGTCAACTATCAGCTTAAGTCCTTGAACTTTTCACAATTGCTGTGGCGTTCGCTGGAACTCCATTCCCAGGGGCTTAGTCGTAAGGGCATCCGCCTGACAGTGAATGTGAAAAACAACCTGTGGGTGGTGGGCGACAGCAGTTATTTGTCACGGTTGCTGGACAACCTGATGAAGAACACCCTGGCCTACACCGAGGCCCCGGGCAAGCTGCATGTCGAGTTGGTGGACTCCGGCAGCGAGCTGTTCTTGCATTGGTCGGATTCCTCGCCGGGGGTGAGCGATGCCTCCCTCAAGCGGCTGACCGAGCGGCTCTACCGGGACGAGCGCTCCCGTAACAAGGGCAGCGGCGGGTCGGGGTTGGGCCTGGCCATCGCCGAAGCCATAGTCCAGGCCCATCACGGGCATATGCAGGCAGATCACAGCCCCATGGGCGGTCTGTCGTGGATCATCAGATTGCCGTTGGAAGAGAGTCATGAATACGAATAGTCGCGTTCTTATCGTTGAAGACGAGCTGAAAATTGCCACCCTGCTGGTGGAGTACTTCCAGGCCGCCGGCTTTGACTGCGTGCACCTGGACCGGGGCGACGTGGTGATGACGGTCTTTGGTGAGCAGGAATTTGACCTGGTGCTGCTGGACCTGATGCTGCCGGGCATCGACGGCCTGGAGATCTGCCGGCGTATCCGCGCTATCTCCATGGTACCTATCATGATGCTCAGCGCCCGCACCGACGAGGTAGACCGGCTGCTGGGCCTGGAGCTGCAGGCCGACGACTACATCTGCAAACCCTTCAGTCCCCGGGAAGTGGTGGCCAGGGCCCGCGGCCTGCTGCGCCGCACCCAGAGCCAGTGGCACAGCGACAAAGTGGTGCTGGACAACCACGCCTACCAGGTGCGCCACGGCGCCAGCACCATCGATTTGACCAAGGTCGAGTTCGAGCTGTTGAAAATCCTCTACCAGCAGCCGGGGCGCATTTATTCGCGGGCACAATTGATGAACGCCATGTACCGCGATTACCGGGTGGTGGCGGAGCGCACCGTAGACAGCCACGTGAAAAAACTGCGTAAAAAGCTCAAGGATCTCACCCCCGAGCACGAGCTTATCCAGTCGGTTTACGGCCTTGGCTACAAGTACGAGCAATGCCGTTGATTGCCACTTCTACAACACTGTAAAGTTGTTAAAAGATAAGGATTTCAGTGCTTTCGTCATGGTTAACTAACACCATGACAAAGTACCCACAGTGTTGGATAAGGGAATGAATAAACAGCTTTTGCGTAAATGGCCCTGGTGGCTGCTGGCCCTGGTGTTGGTGCTAGCCCTGGCTTGGTGGTTCTGGCCCCGGCCTCCCAAGCACAACTTCCTCACCGTTGATGTTAAAAAAGCCAACATCGAAAGCGCGGTGCTGGCCAGCGGTGTGCTTGAGCCCTTCCAGGAAGTGGATGTGGGCGCCCAGGTCTCGGGCCAGGTACAAAAGCTTAACGTCAGCCTTGGCGAGACGGTCAGCAAAGGCCAACTGCTGGCGGTGATCGACCCCACCATCAAAGAAAACGACCTGCAAACCGCCGAAGCCTCTTTGGATAATGTGCGGGCCCAAAAGCAGGCCAAGGAAGCGCTGCTGCGCCAATACCAGGCCCAGTACCAGCGCGAGCAGGCCATGAGCCGCCAGGACGCTGCCGCCAAGGCTGACTTGGAGTCGGCCGAAGCCAATTACCAGACCACCTTGGCCGACATTGCCGCCATCAAGGCGCAAGTGGTGCAGGCCGAGCTGGAGGTGAACACTGCCAAGACCAACCTCGGTTACACCCAGATAACGGCCCCCATGAACGGGGTGGTCACTTCTATTGTCACCAAGGAAGGTCAGACCGTTAACGCCAACCAAAGCGCCCCGACCATCCTGGTGCTGGCCAACCTCGACACCATGACTGTCAAGGCCGAGATCTCCGAGGCCGATGTCACCAAGGTCAAAGCCGGCCAGCATGTTTATTTCACCACCCTTGGCGAGCCCGATAAGCGTTTTGAAGCCACCTTGCGCAGCATCGAGCCGTACCCCACCACCATCAGCGGCAGCTCGTCCAGCGAGTCGTCCAGCTCCGACGCCACAGACGCCGTGTATTACTACGGCCTCTTTGACGTGCAAAACCCCGGCCATGAGCTGCGTAAATACATGACCGCCGAAGTGCACATCGTACAAAGCGAAGCCAAGGACACCCTGTCCATTCCCATCTCCCAGTTGGGTAAATCCCTTGGCAACAACCGCTATCAGGTGTTGGTGCTGCAACATGGCCGCCCCCCTCATCCCCAGACCATCACCACCGGCATTCGTGACAACATCCATGTGCAGGTGCTCGATGGCCTCAAGGAAGGGGACAAACTGGTGGTAGGCGATAACGCCATGACCTTCAGTGAAGACGGCCGCCGCCGCCGTGGCCCGTTCGGGTTCTAAGCCATGGCAGCCTTATTGGAACTGACCGGCATCTGGCGTTATTTTCGCTCCGGCGACGACGACGTAGCGGTGCTCAAAAACATCAACCTGACAATAAACGCCGGTGAAATGGTAGCGATTGTCGGGCAATCGGGCTCAGGTAAATCCACCCTGATGAATATCCTCGGTTGCCTGGACAAAGCCTCCAAGGGCCAGTACCGGGTGGCGGGCAAGGATGTCAGCACCCTGGACTCTGACGAACTGGCCACGCTTCGGCGCGAACACTTCGGGTTTATCTTCCAGCGCTATCACCTGCTGACCCATCTGGACGCCGTGGACAACGTGCTGATGCCCGCCATTTACACCGGCGCCGGCAAGCAAAGCCGCCGCGAGCGGGCCCAGCAGTTGCTGGCACGGCTTGGCCTGGCCGACCGTGGCCACCACAAGCCGGGGCAGCTTTCTGGCGGCCAGCAGCAAAGGGTCAGTATTGCCAGGGCCCTGATGAACGGCGGCGACGTTATTCTTGCCGACGAGCCCACCGGCGCCCTGGACACCCAGAGCGGCAAGGAAGTGATGGCCATCCTCAAAGAGCTCAACGAGCTTGGCCATACGGTGATCATCGTGACCCACGACATGGACGTGGCCAACCACGCCAAGCGGGTTATCGAGATTCGCGACGGCGACATCATTGCCGACCGTGCCATCGACCACGCCGTGCCCCTGGAAGGGCCGGCGGCCATGGACAAACCCGGCCAGCGCAGCGCCCCCTGGTTTAGTGGCTGGGGCCGCTTTGGCGAAGCCTTCAAGATGGCGGCCATCGCCATGGCGGCGCACCGGATGCGCACCTTGCTGACCATGCTTGGCATCATCATCGGCATTACGGCCGTGGTCACGGTAGTGGCGGTGGGGCAGGGCGCCCGCCAGCAGGTGATTGAGAACATCAATGCCATCGGCACCAACACCATCGATATCTTTGCCGGTACCGGCTTTGGCGACCGCCATTCCAACCGCATCCAAACCCTGGTGCCCTCGGATCTTGAGGCCCTGCAGGCCCAGGTCTATATCGATAGCGCCACCCCCAACCTTTCTACCTCGGTCAAGGCCCGCTACGGCAACGTGGCATCTGATGCCACGGTGCGCGGGGTATCGGAGCAGTACTTCGATGTAGAAGACATGACCATGGCCACTGGCGAGCGCTTTTCGGCCCTTGACGTGAAAAACCTGGCCCAGGTAGCGGTGGTGGATAAAAACACCCAAAAGACCCTGTTTGGGGAAAACGGCAATGCGCTGGGCAAAGTGGTGATGCTGGGCAATGTGCCCTTTACCATCGTCGCGGTGGCCAACGACAAAGACAGCGCTTTTCGGTTTGATCAGAACCTGCAAATTTACGTGCCCTACACCTCGGTGATGACCCGCATGCTGCGCCAGCACTTTTTCAGCTCGCTGACGGTGCGGGTAGCCGACGGTGTCTCCAACGCGCTGGCTGAGCAGGGTATTACCCAGTTGCTCACCAACCGCCACGGCACCAAGGACTTCTTCACCCGAAGCTCCGACAGCATCTTGCAGGCGGTCACCAAAACCACCGCCACCATGACCCTGCTGATCTCCTCTATCGCCGTTATCTCCCTTATCGTCGGCGGTATCGGGGTGATGAACATCATGCTGGTGTCGGTGACCGAACGGACCAAGGAAATTGGTATTCGTATGGCGGTGGGTGCCCGCCAGACCGATATCCTGCAGCAGTTTTTGATAGAGGCGGTACTGGTGTGCCTTTTGGGCGGCACCATCGGCATTTTGCTGTCCTTTGCGGTTGGCGCCGTGATGTCGGTAATGGCGAGCTCATTGAGCCTGAGCTTTTCGGCCACCGCCATTGTTGGCGCCTTTGTCTGTTCTTCCCTGATTGGCGTGGTGTTCGGCTTCTTGCCGGCCCGTAACGCCGCCAGGCTCGACCCCATTGAGGCCCTTGCCCGTGAATAACGCCAAACCCTTGTTACTGGCCTTGACTGTTGCCCTGGCCCTTGGCGGCTGCGCCCGCACCCAGTACCAACGCCCCGATGCGGCCATCCCCAACCAGTGGAGCCAACCGCTCTCGGGCCAGGCCTATGCGGCCGATGCGCGCTGGTGGGACAGTTTTAACGATCCGGCGCTCAGCGCCCTTATCGACAAGGTGCTGGCCAACAACAACGACTTGGCTGCCGCCACCCTGACCCTGCGCCAGGCCATGTTGCAGTCCGGTCTTACCAATACCAACCTGACCCCGGATGTCTCGGCCGGTGTCAGCGCCAGCAAGTCCAAGGACATCAAGCACGGCGCCAGCAGCGACCCGAGCTATTCTGCCAACCTCAACCTCTCTTACGAGCTGGACCTGTGGGGCAAGCTGGCTGCCGCCCGCGACCAGGACGCCTGGGAGGCCATTGCCACCGGCTATGATCGCCAGGCAACGGCGCTGGCGCTGGTGGGCACCACCGCCCAGCTGTATTGGCAGCTTGGCTACCTCAACCAGGCGATTCGCGACGGTGAGGCCTCCATTGGCTACGCCCAAAAGACCCTTGAGCTGGTCAAAGTGCGCTATGAGGCCGGGGACGTATCGCGCCTCGAGCTGCTGCAAGCCCAGCAATCGGTGGCCTCGCAGCAATCGAATCAGGCGGCCCTTTTGCAGCAGCGCAGCGAGGCCCGCAGCGCCCTTGCCATCCTCTTTAACCAAGGCCCCAATAACCAGGAAGCCGAGCCTGCGAGCCTGCCGGCTATCACCTTGCCGGCGGTGCCAGCCGGGCTACCGGCCGATGTGCTGGCCCGCCGCCCCGACCTGGAAGCCGCCGAATGGCGCCTTAAGGCAAGCCTTGCCAATGTCGATGCGGTGACCGACAGCTTCTACCCCAGCCTGACCCTCACCGGCAGCCTGGGCTCAAGCTCCGATGCCCTTAAAAACGTGCTGCAAAATCCCATTGCAACCCTCGGGGCCGGCCTGGCGCTGCCCTTTATCCAGTGGCATACCCGGGATCTGAGCATCCAGGTGGCCGACACCCAATACCAAAAGGCGGTAGTTAACTTCCGCCAGAGCCTCTACAGCGCCTTTAAAGAAGTGGAAGACAGCCTGTCGGCCCGCGACAACTACCGGCGCCAGGGCGAGGTGTTGGCGCAATACCTGGCGGCGGCCAAGGAAGCCGAGCAAATCGCTAAAGTGCGTTATGAAAGCGGCGCCACCGACGTGCAGGACTTTCTCGACCAGCAAGAGCGGCGCCGCACCGCCGAACTCTCGGTGGTGCAAAACCGCTATAACCAGCTCAGTAACCTGATGACCCTCTATCAGGCCCTGGGCGGCGGCATAGAGAAGACCTTGGTTGAAAACCCGCCGGCCAGTAGCGCCGGGCAGTAAAAAGGGCAGCCTGATGGCTGCCCTTTTTATGCTTGGGTTCCTAAGGCCGTTAGCGCCGAAAGCGCCTCTGGCCCCGGCAGGCCGTGGCGCTTGGCGGCCAGATAATGGGCCGAGAAGGCGCCAAGCCAGGCGGTGAGGTACTGGCCGTTAAACCCTTCCCCGGCTTGCTCCAGCAGCAGCGCCGCCACTTCGGCGGTGCACAGGTGGCCGTCCTGGTGTTGGTTTCTCAGCAAAAAGCCCGACAAAAGCTCGCCGTCGATGGCGGTCACCGGGTAAGGGTCCAAATAGCGGCTGGCGCGCAGCATCTTGGCCGCCTGGGGCCAGGTGGCATCAAGGATAAGGAGCTTGACCGGGCCAGTCTCGGGCAGCGGCGCCAGGCGCGCCGGCTGCACATAGTGGCTGGGAAAAACGATGCGGGTGGTCTCGTCCAGCCAGTCAAGGAGCGCCGGATCTGGCTCGGTGCGGTGCCAGGCAAAGGCGCGGGTCTCAGGGAGCAAGTCGCAAATCAGCTTGCCGGTATTGCTGGGCTTAAAAGGCTCGTTGCGGTGCATCAAAAGCGCAAATTCCAGCCGGCTTTTAAGCGCCCGGCGATGCGGGCACAGACAAAACTGTGGCACCAGGGCGCAGCCTTCGCAGCGCACCACCTTGTGGCCACGGGCAAGATAAGGCCGCTGGCTTTGAGCCTTGAGGCGCTGTTTGAGTTCCAGTACGGCGTTCATGCGGCGTCCATAAAAAAGGCCCCGGTTGGGGCCTCTTTTTAACTAAGCCGAGGCTTAGAGGCGGTCCAGGATGGACTGGGTGAAGTCGGTGGTAGAGCCGGTGCCGCCCAGGTCGCGGGTGGTACGGTCGCCAGAGTCGATGACTTCGGTCAGCGCCTTGCGGATCTTCTCGGCTTTGTCTTGCATGCCCAGGTATTCGAGCATCTGGATGGAGGCCAGAATAACGGAGCTGGGGTTGGCAATGTTCTTGCCGGCGATGTCAGGGGCAGAGCCGTGCACCGCTTCGAAGATGGCCGCGCCGGCGCCAATGTTGGCACCAGGAGCCATACCCAGGCCGCCGACCAGACCAGCGCACAGATCAGAAACGATGTCGCCGAACAGGTTGGTGGTGACGATGACATCGAAACGCTCGGGGTACATCACCAGGTTCATGCAGCAGGCGTCAACGATCATCTCTTCGAACTGGATGTCGCTGTTTTCCTTGGCCACTTCACGGGCCACTTCCAGGAACAGGCCGGAGGTGGTTTTGAGGATGTTGGCCTTGTGAACGGCGGTGACTTTCTTGCGGTTTTCACGGCGAGCCAGGTCGAAGGCAAATTCCACGATACGCTTGGCGCCGTCACGGGTAATGAGGGACTTGGCTTCGGCCTGGGTGCGCTCTTCGTTCATCACTTGGCCGGCACCGGAGTACATGCCTTCGGTGTTTTCACGCACGGTGATGATGTCGATGTTGTCGTAACGGGCCTTGGTGCCTTTAAAAGACAGTACCGGGCGCACGTTGGCGTACAGCTGGAATTTTTTACGCAGGGAAACGTTGATGGAGGTAAAACCGCCGCCAACCGGAGTCGTCAGTGGGCCTTTGAGGGTAACTTTATTCTTTTCAATCAGATCCAGGGTTTCCTGGGGCAGCAGCTCGCCGGTTTCTTCCAGGGCGGCAAGGCCAGCCTTGGCAAAATCGTATTCAAAGTCGCAGCCTGCCTTGTCGAGGACCTTAAGGGCAGAATCGATGATATCGGGACCGATCCCGTCGCCTGGGATCACGGTAATACGTTGTTTGCTCATGACGCACTGACTCCGTGCAATTTTGCATGCTTGGTATTGTAGTAAAGGCGACCATAACTGCCGCACTATTAACAGTCAGGTGCCTGTGAAGCGCGCTTTTATAGCATATTTAGCCGCTGTTCTCTACGTAATGCGTTGTTACGTCTTATCAACTTGTCGTTTGCTGGCAGCTGTCCGTGGCCTGTGCGTTGGCCGCGGCCAAGGCCGTTGCTAGACTCGCCCAAAACCCTAGAAGCGTGACTGCCATGTTTGCTATCCGTACCTTGCTGCTCAGTGCCGTGCTTAGCACCGGCGCCTACGCCGAAGGCCGCCCTGTTACCTTGCAGGATTTAATGGCCTTTAAATCCATCGACCAACCTGTGCTTTCAGACAACGGCGCCGTGGCGGCCTTTAGTGCCCAGCCCGACCGGGGCGATGCTGTTGGTGTAGTGCGCCTAACAGGCGGCAGCAAAAAGCTGACCGTCTCTGGCGGCACCGCGCCGGTGCTCACCCCAGATGGCCGCTATGTGGCCTTTTGGCAGCCGGCCAGCCTCCTTGAGCAGTTGCAGGCCGAGCAGGCCAAGAAAAAGGACAAGCTTAAAAAGGCGCTGGTGGTGATAGACAGCCAAACCGGCCGCCAACAACGCTTTGAGGCGGTGAGCCGCTTTGCCCTGGCCGACAAGGGCGGCCGCCTGGCGGTAGAGCTTGAAAAGGCGCCAAGTTCCGATGAAAAAGGCGCTAAAAAGGCCAAGGCCGAGAAAATCCTGCTGCTGGTGAATCTTGAAAACGGCCAGCCGCAATCTTTGGGTAAGGTGGCGGATTTTGCCTTCAAACCCGGCAGCGACGCCCTGCTGTATGCCATCGACCCCAAAGCCGACGGCGACAAGGGCGAGCTGCGCCTTTTTACCGGCCAAAGCGAGCTGGTGCAAAGCCGTACCGGCCAGCTCTATCGCCAACTGAGCTTCAGTAAAGACGGCAAGCTCTACGCCGCCCTTCGCGGCAACAAAAGCGATGACGAGCAAAGCCGCCCCTACCAGGTACTGGTCTCTCAAGGCGGCAAGCTCAAGGAGCTGCAAACCCCGGAAGACGGCTTTTACGTCAGCGCCCCCAACGAGCTGCGCTTTACCCTCGATGACCGCCGCCTCTTTGTGGGCCGCAAACCGCTAGCGGCCCCCGACACCCGGGTTACCCCGGATGTGCACAGCCAGAGCGATTTGACCAACATCGACAAAATTGTTGCTGGCCGCACCCTGGAGGTTTGGCAGGGCGACGACCCGCGCATCAAGCCCCAGGAAAAGCTCAGCTACAAGGAGCGGCAAAAACACCGCTACTTGGGGGTGTTTCACCTCAATAACGGCCGGTTCGTGTCGCTGGCGGATAAAAAAGTGCCGGATGTGGCCATGGGCGAGCAAAGCGGCTACCTGCTGGGCTCGAGCGACATTCCTTACCTTAAGGAAGTGACCTGGAACGGCTTTTACCGCGATTACTACGCCGTCAACCTCTCCACCGGTGAAAAGCAGGTGATTGCCCGCCATCTCGGCCAAGCCCCGAGCCTCTCGCCCCAGGGCCACTTTGCGGTGTTTTTTGACGCCGGCGACGTGAAAATTGCCGACATCCGCAAGCAAAAGCTGGCCAACCTCAGCAAAGGCCTGCCCATCGGCTTTGGCGACGAAGACAACGACTACCCGGCGCCCGCCCCCGGTTACGGCTTTGGCCCCTGGTATAGCGACGGCTCGGCGGTGCTGGTGTACGACAAGTTCGACATCTGGCAGATGGGGGTGGACGGCAAGGCCAAGCAACTGACCCACAAAAGGGCCGATAAGCTCGAACTTAGGGTAGTGAGCCCAGACTCAGACCGGCCCGAGGTTAAAAACGGCGACAAGCTGCTGCTAACCGGGTATTCCGACAAAGACAAGTACACCGGATTTTTCCGCCTGACCCTCGGCCAGGACGGGGTGTCGCCGCTGCTGGTATCGCCCAACACCTACCAGTTTGTGGCCAAGGCCAAGCGCAGCGACACCTGGCTCTTTACCCGCGAGGCGTTCAGCGAGTTCCCGGATTTGTGGGTGGATAACGGCGATTTTCGCGCGCCGCGCAAGCTCACCGAGGTTAACCCCGTCACCAAGGAATTGGCCTGGGGCAAGCCGGAGCTGGTGCACTGGCACAACCTGGACGGCACGCCGCTGGACGGGGTGCTGATAAAACCCGCCGGTTACCAGCCTGGTAAGCGCTACCCGGTGCTGGTCTATTACTACCGCTTTATGACCGACCGACTCTATCGCTTCAACGAGTTCAAGGTTAACCACAGGCCCAACTTTGCCTACTACACCTCCAACGGCTATGCCATGTTCCTGCCTGATATCCGCTTTGATATCGGCACCCCGGGCAAAAGTTCGGTGTCGGCGCTGGTGCCGGGGGTGCAAAAACTGGTCGACATGGGCATTGCCGACCCCAAGGCCATCGGCCTGCACGGCCATAGCTGGTCTGGCTACCAGACCGCCTATGTGGTCACCCAGACCAATATCTTTGCCGCCGCCGCTGCCGGCGCGCCGGTCTCCAACATGACCAGCGCCTATTCTGGCATTCGCCTGGGCACTGGCCTTTCTCGCCAGTTCCAGTACGAAACCGGCCAAAGCCGTATCGGCCAGAGCCTCTTTGAGGCGCCGGAGCTGTATATCGAAAACTCGCCGCTGTTTTATGCCGACCGCATCCACACGCCGCTGCTGATTGAGTTTGGCGACAAGGACGATGCCGTACCCTGGCAGCAGGGCATTGAGCTGTACTCGGCGCTGCGCCGCCTCAACAAACCGGTGGTGATGCTGCAATACGAAGGGGAGCCCCATCACCTCAAGCAGTATCCCAACAAGCTCGATTACACCATCAAGATGAAGGCCTTTTTCGACCACTTCCTAAAAGGGGCGCCAGCTCCCACCTGGTGGAGCCAGGGCGAACCCTATCGCCCGGCCCCTAAGGCCAAGGAAGAGAAAAAGACGCCCCAAAAGGCATGAAAAAAGCGGCCCTCGGGCCGCTTTTTTTACCAGGGCAGGGGCGTGCCGTCGTTATTGAGAAAGCGCCCCGAGCGGGTTTCGTCCAGCTCGTCAATGCGGGCGGTAAGCCCGGCCACCGAGGTACCGACATCAATCAGCGCCCGGGGGCCGCCCATGTCGGTTTGCACCCAACCTGGGTGGTAAATCCCTACTTTGACGCCGTCTGAGGCGAGATCTACCGCCAGGGTTTTGGCTACCGAATTAAGGGCTGCCTTGCTGGCCCGGTAGCTGTAATAGCTGCCGGCGCCGTTGTCGCTCATCGAGCCCATCAAGGAGGTGATAAACACCAGCTTGCGGGTTTGACCGGCCAACAGATTGGGCAGCAGCGCCTGGGTCAGCAACAAGGGGCCAAGGGCGTTGACCTGGATGCTGTGGGCGAAGTTAAAGGCATCTACCTCGTCCAAATCGCCTTCGGGGTGCAACACCCCGGCGTTATGGATAAGGATGTCGATGGCTTCGCCGTTCAAGGTCTTGGCCAGATCGTTGATGGATTGCTGCTGGTTGAGATCCAAAAACAGCGGCCGGGCACCGAGGCTGGCTACCTTGTTGGCGTGGCGCTCGTCGCGCACCGTGACGCTGACCTGATGGCGCATGGCGTAGAAACTGGCCAGTTCCAGGCCGATACCACGACCACCGCCGGTGATGAGAATCTTCATTACTAACCCCTTCTCAAATCGGACAAACCAAAGGGCAGAGGCAGGTCGCCACGCAAGGTGGCCAGGGTTTTGGCCAGTAACGCTGCCTTGGCGTCGGCCTTGACCTTCAGCACTGCTTTGTCATCAGCCTCTGATGCCAGTATGTCAGCAAGATGACGGTATTGCCCAAGGAGCTGAGCCGCGGTTTTGGCTCCGACGCCACTGACCCCGGGCACGGCGTTGGTGCTGTCGCCGGTCAGGGCCAGGTAGTCGGTCAGTTGCGAAGGGCTGATGCCTAGCTTTTGCTGCCAGTGCTGGGCGCCGAGGAACTGGCGGCCAAAGGGGTCATATTGCACCACGCCGGCGTCAAGGAGCTGGGCATAGCCCTTGTCGGTCGAGACCACCGCCACCGCCACATTGTGGCTACGGGCGGCAAGGGCGGTGCTGGCGATAAGGTCGTCGGCCTCTTCGGCCTCGGGGAACCAGCTTTTGAGGCCGCTTTTTTGCCAGGTGGTGGCGATGTCGCCGAGCCTTGGCACCAAGTCTTCTGGCATCGGGCTGCGCCCGGCTTTGTAATCGGCAAAGTGCTGGTAACGCCAGGACGGCGCCTTGCCGTCAAACACCGCCAGGGCATGACTTGGCTCCAGCGCCTTGGCGATGCGCTGCCAGGCGCCGTCGCAGGCGGCCACCACCTGCGCGCTGTTGGCAGCATGCAGGCGGCGGATAAGATTCAACGCATCAATCAGAACAAGACGGGGCATTAGCTTTGGGCGATTTTATAGCAGGGGTGGTAGGTGCTGCCGGGCAGCTTCATGCGCCCTTGGAAGACAAAGTCTTTTAGGAGTTTGTCCATGTCGGCCATGATTTTCGGGTCGCCGTCGATAACAAAGGGGCCGTGTTTTTCCACCGCCTTGATGCCTTGCTCCTTGACGTTGCCGGCGACGATGCTGGAGAACACCCGGCGCAGGTTGGCTGCCAAGGTCACCTTGCTTTGGGACGGGTACAGGTGCAGGTCGCGGATGCTGTCGTGGCTGGGCTCAAAGGGCAATTGCAGCTCGGGCTCGATTTTCAGCGACCAGTTGAAGTAAAAGGCGTCGCCTTCGGTGCGGCGATAGGCCAGCACTTCGGGCATGGCGGCTTTGAGGTGGCGCGCTACTAAGTCGGCATCGTCGATGATGATTTGGTAATGGTTGGCGGCCTCAGGCCCCAAGGTGGCGCGGATAAACTCGTCGAGCTTGGCAAAGTAGCTGGCGCTTTGCTCGGGGCCGGTAAAAATAACCGGCAAGGCCTGCTTGCGGTTCTCCGGGTGCATCAGGATGCCGAGTAGGTAGAGAATTTCTTCGGCTGTGCCCACGCCGCCGGGGAAGACGATAATGCCGTGGGCCATGCGCACGAAGGCTTCAAGGCGTTTTTCGATATCCGGCAAAATCACCAGTTCGTTGACGATGGGGTTGGGGGGTTCGGCGGCGATGATGGAGGGCTCGGTAAGCCCCATATAGCGGGCGCCGCCCACCCGTTGCTTGGCATGGCCGATGGTGGCGCCCTTCATGGGGCCTTCCATGGCGCCGGGGCCGCAGCCGGTTACGATATTGAGCTCGCGCAGCCCAAGCTGGTAACCCACCTCGTGGCAGTAGTCGTACTCCACATCGCTGATGGAGTGGCCGCCCCAGCAGACAATCATGTTGGCTTCGCTGCTGGGCCTTAAGGCGCCAGCGTTACGGAGCATGGCGAACACCAGGTTGGTGATGTGGCTGGCCTGGGTGAGGTTGAGATCTTGGGTGTCGATGCGGGACGACACGTAAAGGATGTCCCTTAGCACCGAGAACAAGCTTTCGTGGATGCCGCGAATAAGCTTGCCGTCGACAAAGGCGTCGTCCGGCGGGTTAATCAGTTCTAGCTTGACGCCCCGCTCGCGGCGCAGCACGTTGACCTCGAAGTTCTTGTATTTCTCCAAAATTTCTTTGCTGGAGTCGGTCTGGCTGCCGGAGTTGAGTACCGCCAGGCAGCAGTTGCGGAACAGTTGGTAGATGCTGGAACGGGAGCTGGCCTTGAGGCTGTCCACTTCCAGTTGCGACAACATGCTCATGCTGCCGATGGGACTGAGTTGTACGATCATCCTTACTCCCTGGAGAGGATCACTACCTGGTCGCGGCCGTTGTTCTTGGCCTGATAAAGACCCTGGTCGGCGCGTTCAAAGGCCACCATGGGTTGCTCGGCGGCATGCACTTCGGTCGCGCCGATGGATACCGTGACCCTGACACTTTCGTCTTTGAATTTAAAGGGGATATTGCGAACCGCCTCGCGAATTTTTGTGAGCGGGCGGTGCAGGTCGGCTTCTTCGAGCTCGGGAAAGAGGATCACAAACTCTTCGCCGCCGAAACGGGCGATAAAATCGGTGTCGCGCAGGCTGCGGCGGATGGTATGGGCGATCACCCTTAAGGTTTTATCGCCAGCGATATGGCCGAAGCGATCGTTGATGTCCTTGAAGTGGTCCACATCCAAAATGGCCATCCACAAGGGGTGGCCAAAGCGTTGCAGGCGCTTGTGTTCGGCCAGCAATCGCTCGTCAAAAGCGGCGCGGTTGGGCAACTGGGTAAGGCTGTCGCTGAGGCTGTCCAGGCGCTGCTGGGCCAGCTGGTTACGAAACTGCTCGGCGCGGGTTTCCAGGTCGGCAACCTGTTGTTGCAGCTCTTCGAGGCGCAGGCGCTGCTCGTCAAAAAGCCCGGCCTCCAGTTGCATCTTCTCCTGCCACAGGCTGCTCAGCTGCGCCATGGACTGGCCGGCTTGTTGCAGGTTATTGGCGTCAAGACCGCGGGTCAGCTCGACCAGCAGGTTATCGATGCGGCCATTGATGACCTGCTGCTGGCGATTGCCCTGGTGGTGCTCGCCCAGGGTGCGGGTGGTGCGTTGGTGCAGATCCTTGAGGCTGTCGCTGGCCAGTTGCAAAAACTGTTTGGCCTGACGCCGCTCTTTATCAAGAACCTTGATCACTACCTGCAGGAACTCGACGGTCAGATCCAGCAGCCCGTCCTGGGTAATAGGGGAGAGTAGCTGGCGGCGTATCTGGTGCAGCTCATGGTCGGCGCCGGAAAGATTCAGGCTCGATACCATGGCGACTAATTGGTCCACCATGGCTGCCAAGGTATCGTTGCCGGTGTCGCTGTCGGGTTGGCGCCGGTGCAGAGTGGCCACTTTTAGCAGCAGGCTGAGGGCTTCTTGGGTGAGTGGCAACAGGCGATAGAGACTCACCCGGGGCAGATGCAGATCGCTGATAAGAGCCTTTAACTGGCGGCGAAGCTCACTGGGCAAACCATTTATTTGATTGAGTTGCTTGAGGGTGTCGTTGAGGCTCGCCTGCCAGTGGGCGAGGCGCTTTTCGTATTTGTCCTGTTGCAGACCTAGCTGATCGCTAAGGCCAGCCAGTTGCCCTTGGCTGCGGGTCAGCTTTTCCGGGGTGAGCATCAGGTTAGAGAGGCGCTGCAGATCGTTATCCAATTCAGGGTCTAAGCCAAAGGACAGATGACAGGTGCGGCGCAGTAACTGGCTGACCAGATCAAGTTGTTCAAGCAGGGCACGGTTTTGCTGCTCCTGCAGGCGCAGACCAACAGACAACGATTCGGGCGATTTGCCATCCATATCAACAGGGTCACTCATACAATGGGCTGAGCCTCTTCTACTGTTGGCCAGTTTACCTTGAAAGTTTCCTGACGGGCAGCCAGCTGTTGCAAACGCTGGGTCAGTTCTCCATAAGGTAGCCCCACCACCTTGACCGTGCCGTTTTGCATGGCCTCTCCCAGGCTCTCTCTGAGTGGGTCGGACATGGCCGAAGGCAGGGTGCAGCTTTGGCCAATCAGCCACAAGTCGCTAAAGGGTTTGCCGATGCAGCCAAGGCTTAGGGTAAAGAGCAAGGTCTCGAACACGGTCATGGCCGAGCCCACCCTGGGGTGGTAGGGCAGCAGCGGCAGCAAGGTGCCGGCAAAGCACAGCTCTTTCATGTCTAAAAAGGTGTCTTTGGCGGCCAGCGAAATGACCTGGCGCAGTCGCTCGGTGAGCTGCATTTCTTTACCACCGGTTGGGCTTGGCAGCACGAAGAGCAGGTAATCGCGAGAGGGCTGAACCATCATTCGTGCTTCGGGCAGCAGGTTTTGCAGCTGTTTGGCAAAACGGCGAAGCTCTTGGCGGCTTTGCTCAAAACCATAGGTTTCGTAGGCGCTGGCCATACCGGGCAAATTACACAGAATGGCAGCGAGGGGTTGATGGTCTGGTTTGGTGCTGCCGGCATTGGTGACATCCATGGCCAGGCGCAGCTCGCCCAGCAGTTTGTCCCCTTCGTTTAAAAAGCCCTGCATGCTTAAAAAGCCGCTGGCCGGATGCAAAGCCACTTTGTCTTTACGCGGCTTGGTGGGCCGGCGCCGGCGGGTCAGTAGCCAAGTCACAGCAACGCCCAATATCAACCCCACTACCCCGGTAACAACCATTATCCAAGGCGGCGTACCATCATTGTGTTGGGGGAATGGCGTTGGCGGCGCAACCACTTCAATGGTCACCGGCTGACGGGGAGCATCGTGCGCGGGTAGGGCTGCCACGGCTTTGGCCATATCCAGGGCCGCTTTATATTTGCCTTGACGTTCATAGAGGGCCACCAGCCTGTTCATGGTATCGAGCTCCAATTGGCGCTCGACCGTGGGGTTTTTGCGGGTGCCGTCGAGGGCGGCGTTGAGCTCAATGGCGGCTTTGTCGTCCTGCTTTTTATCTTCATAAAGCAGTGCCATTTGATAGTGAGCGCGGGGCAGATACAGGCTGAGGTTATGACTCTCCATGGTGGCCATGGCACGGCTGAGAAAATCTTGGGCCTTTTTGAGGTTGCCCATTTGATGGTAGGTTTGGCCGATATCCAGCATCAGCCTGCTGGCGGTCACCTGCCAATGCAATTGGTTGGCGATATCTAGGGCGTTGTAGAACTGCACTATGGCCAGGTTGGTCTTGTTCTGGGCCAGCATCATTTGCCCCAGGTAACGAAAGGTCTCAGCGGTGTCGGCCTTATCGCCTTGTTGCTCAAAAAGCGCCAGGGCATCCATCAGGTTTTGCTCGGCCTGGCTATATTGGCTTAATTCCAGATAAATCAAGCCTTGGCGACTGAGTGCTCGCCCCTGGCGGCGCTTCTCGCCCATTTGCTGGGCTTCCAGCTCAGCTTCTTTTAGCAGGGTCAGGGCTTTGGCTGAGTCTCCTTGGCGCCGGGCAAGGGCCGCTTCCAGCAGTTTGACGTCCAGGTAGGTGCCGTTGCTGCCGCCGAGTTTGGCAAAGCGGTAACTGTCGCCAATCAAGGTTTTGGCTTTGGCCAGATCGCCACTGAAAGCGTAACTGTTGGCGGCATAAGCGGTGATCTCCGCGCAGTAACGATAGGCCGCCATCTGGCTAAAAGGCCGGCAGTAACTCATGGCCTCTTCCAGCAAGGGTTGGGCGGTGTTGCTGTCGGCGTGCTGCTCCATGGCCACGGAGGCGCGAAGAAAAGCGTAATCGGCTTTAAGCAAAGGGGTCGTTCCCTCTGCTGCCAGGGCTTTAAGCTTCTCCAAAGCCGCTGAAATGTCGGTGTTTTGCGGATTTTCTTTAAGTTCAGCCCAGCTTTTAAGAAGCAGTGCCTGAAAATACAGGGCCTTGGCATTGGGGTCGGCAAGGGTATGCTCGGCCAGGGTGAGGGCCGCATCAGGATGCTCTGAGACCTCCAGGCGGGCGTCCTGAAGTTCATCGGAAGTGACGGCGAGCACCGGCAGGCTGGCCAGCGCCAGGCAAAGCAGTAGCGTTCTCATGTCCGTTTTATCGTTATCCTGCTACCGGCGGTCGAAGCGCCGTTGTGTGTCTTGGCACAGTTGCTAACATAACCTTCATATTCAAAAACATAATGACCAAGAGACGCCATTATATGAAACCTCTTTTTGCCATTTTGTGCGCCGCTGCCAGCCTCTCGGCCAAGGCCGACGTGCAATATCAGATGACAATCACCGATCCGGCTCACCACCTGGCTCAGGTAGAAATGACCCAGGCCAAAGGGGCGGGCAAGGTGGATTTGATGATGCCTGCCTGGCGTACCGGTCGCTACCAAATCCTTGATCAGGCTGACACTTTACGTGCCGTTACCGCCAGCATAGACGGCCAGCCGGTCGCTATCGAGAAAATAGACAAGAGCACCTGGCGGGTGATGGCAGAGCAAAGCGGTACCCTCAAAGTGAGCTACCAGCTCTATGCCAATCGCCTGGGTGAGCGCCTGCATCATATCGACGACAGCCATGCCTTTATCGACGCCAGCGGCGCCTTTCTTTACAGCGCCGCCACCCGCCAGCAGCCGGTAACGGTGGCACTGAGCGTGCCCAAGGGCTGGCGCTCGGCCTCCGGCATGGAAAAAACAGGCGAGCATAGTTTCAAGGCGGCCAACTATGACGTACTGATCGACTCGCCCATCGAAACCGGCATCCACCAGGATTATGCCTTCGGCGCCGGCGGCAAGGACTACCAACTGGTTATCTGGGGCGACGGCAACTACCAGGGCCAGCAAATGGCCGACGATCTTAAAAAGATGGTTACCGCCAGCCAGGCCATCTGGCAAGGCTACCCCTTTGACCGGTACCTGTTTATGGTGCATGCCACCAGCGGTGAGCGTGGCGCCACCGAACACCTCAACTCAACCATTATCCAGACCAGCCGTTACAATTTTGCGCCCCGCGAGGCCTACCTGCGCTTTTTGGGGACCGCCGCCCACGAATTTGTGCACACCTGGAACGTCAAGGCCTACCGGGGAGAGGGCCTGGTGCCCTACGACTACCAGCACGAGAACTACGCCACCTTGCTGTGGCTGGCCGAAGGTTCCACCAGTTATTTTCAAAACCAACTGCTGCTGCGGGCTGGCCTGATGAAGCCGGAGGAATACTTCAAGGTATTGGCCAGCAGCATCAAGGCGTACCGAGCCAATCCAGGCCGGTTCAGCCAATCGGTGTCGCAGGCCTCCTTTGACAGCTGGATAGAAAAAGGCGGCGATTACGGCCACAACTTCAGCGTCAATATCTACTCCGAAGGGGCCTTGGTGTCCTGGCTGCTGGATGCCGACCTTTTAAAAACCACTGCCAATAAGGTCAGCTACCGTGACCTGCACCAGCGTCTTTACGCCAAGCACCGCATCCCTGAAACCTTTAACGACCAGACCCTGCTGGACGAGCTGAAAAGCCTCTCCGGTAAGGACTACAGCGCCTTTTGGGCCAAGAAGGTCAAAGCGCCACTGGGGGATATCGATTTTGACGCGCTGCTGGACCAGTTCGGTCTCAAGCTCGACGCCGGTGACCAAGCTCTTTTTACCGGCCTGACCCTGGATGACAAAGGCGCGGTGCTGGGAGTAGAAAAGGACTCTCCTGCCTGGCAGGCGGGGCTCAGCGATGGCGATATCCTGGTGGCCCTTGATGGCTTGCGCCTGGTGCCCGGCACCTTGGAGGAGCGCCTCAAAGCCCATAAGGCCGGCGACAAGGTCAAACTGACCCTGTTTCGCCGCGACGCCCTGCAAAGTCTGGAGGTAACCCTTGGCGAGCGCCCGGCCGAGTACAAGGTGGTACCGGTCAAGCATCCTTCCCGCGCCCAGAAGGTGGCCTTCAAGGCCTGGCTTGGTATTGACCTGCCAGCGCCGGATGCCAACAAGGCCTGATAAAAAGCCCGCATTATGCGGGCTTTTTTCATTGTCGGGGCAGGCGGGGGTTGCTCATCAATACCGGCTCGCTGGCGCGCCAGGGGTTGATGTCAAGGCCGCCGCGGCGGGTGTAGCGGGCCGATACCAGCAGAAACTCGGGAGCCAGGCGGCGGCTTAAATCCATATAAATGCGCTCGACACATTGCTCGTGGAACTCGTTGTGCTGGCGAAAACTGATGAGGTAGCGCAGCAGCTTTTCCCGGTCGATTTTGGGGCCGCGGTAATGAATTTGCACCGAGCCCCAATCGGGCTGGGAGGTAATAAGGCAGTTGGATTTAAGAAGGTGACTAACCAGCTTTTCTTCCACCTGCTCGGCGCCGCCCAGGCCGTCGAGAATATCGGGGTTAAAGTGATAGTCATCTACCTCGATATCCAATTCATCAAGGCACTGGCCATCGAGGTCAGCCAAAGGCATGGCGGCAAGGTCTGCCGGGCCATACAGGCTGACCGACGCCTTGCCACCGGCGGTGGCGCTCAGGTCTGCTTCCAGGGCCGCTTTCAGTGCATCTGCGCTTTCAAAACGGGTCTGGTTAAAGCTGTTGAGGTAGAGCTTAAAGGACTTGGATTCAACCAAATTGGGGCTGGTAGCCGGGAAGCGAAACTGCGCCAGGGCCACCACCGGTTTGCCTTTGGCGTTGAGCCAAGACAGCTCATAGCCGTTCCAGATGTCTTCGCCCACAAAAGGCAGGGCATCGCCAAGGGCCAGGCTGTCGCGGTTGAGGCTTCTTGGCACGGCGCGAAGCTGGCTGGGGTCGTATTGGTCCTGATACTGGCTGGTCTTACCCAGCGGCAGATCGGCAAGCTCATGGGCGCCGTCATAAAGGGAGTTTTTTGGCATTGGCGTTGGCCTTGGCTAAACTGGCCTGCCATTGTATCCAAGAGCCCGCCCCGATGGACAGCCTAAGCGCCCTTGAACGCCTCTTTAGCCGTATTCCCCAAGACCACGATTGCTGGCGCTACCAGCCCGACCCCGACTGGCCATCCCCCTGTGAAGGCGACGGGCGCTGGCACCCGGTAAAGCGCGAGCCTGCCGGCGATTTTGCCAATGTCGAGAGCGCCCTTGAGCTTGAACTGCATCCCAGCATCAAAGCCTATTTCAGCCACTACTTTATGGAATACCTGCGGGTGGGCCATCAGCGTGGCGAAGTGCAGCTACTGGGGGCCTGGAACGCGCAGGACTTTGAGCGGTTGCAGCAAAACATCATTGGCCACGTGCTGATGAAGCGGCGCCTAAAGCAACCGGTAACGGTGTTTTTTGCCTGCACCGACGACGACAACTTCATGCTCAGCATCGACAACCAAAGCGGCGAGGTGGTGCTGGAGCCGGTGGGTAAAGAGGCGACCGAGGTCTTGGCGCCGTCCCTGGCCGCCTTTCTCGACAGCCTTACTGAAAATCCCAGCTGAGATTGGATACCAGCCGGCAGGCGTCGCATTTAAAGTCGATGATGCCGTGCAGCGTTTCGGCCAGTCGCCAGGGCTGGCCGCAGCCAGGGCAGGGACGCTGCGCTTCGGCTTCCTGGCTCTCGCCGCCGACCCGGTACAGATAGTAATAGGTGGGGATCTTGGTCAGATACTCGAGGCGTTTGGCAAAGTCGGTGCCGCGCCGGCCAAGGGGGCTTTGAGGGGCGCCCAATTCAAACAGCGCTGACTGCTCAGCGCTTACGCCGTTCATCTGCAACTGATCGCACGCCATCCAGTCGTCTTGCCAGCGCAGCAGCAGTTTATGGTCGCCGTTGGCGATGGCCGGCACCCGGTAAAGGGGAATGGGCGCCAGGGTATCACCACTGCGAAGCGGGCTGCAGTTGTGCACAAAGGTGGCGTAGAGCAGCTGCCAGCTAGGAGGCTCTGGCTCGGCGGTGGTGTCGGAAAACAAGTCTCGCCCCAGCAGTTTGACCCTAGGTTGGGTCAGGCCCGCTTCGCCCAGTTTTTTCAGGGCATGGCGCCCAGCCGGTGACAAGTGACGGCTGTGCAGGCTGTCAGGTTCGGGGCACACCACCCGCAAGTTGAGGCTGCCGTCTTTTATCCAGGTGGGCAGCTCCCGGCCCAATACCTGGCCCTGATGGCGCCAAGCGTCAAAGACGCGCATCACTGCCCCTTCTACCAGGTGCACGGCGCTGTCTTCATACAGATCAAAGGTCACGTCAACCAGGTACATCACGCATCCTTGTCGGCAAGGGCGATGCCGTGGGCGGCGAGAGCCGCCTGATACGGGGCCAACTGGGCTGCCACGTACTGGGCTATCCAGGCTTGCTGGGCCGGAGTGAAAGGCGGAGGAGGCGGGGCATCGGCAACCTCGGCGATGTTGCCACCCTGCAGCGCCCTGATGATGGTGGGCAGCGGCACGGTGCTGGTCAACCTGGCTTTAACCAGAGCCAGGGTGGGTTTTCGTCCTTCGGCCTTGATGGCAGCAATCACATCACTCAGTTCACGGGACATGGCAGGGCTCCTCCGTTTGAAGGGGCCCTATGATCCACAAATTCAGCGCAAACGCACGTTCAACTCATCAATAGGCTCGGCCCAGTCAGAGTCGGCCCTTAGCCCTTCGCGCAGAAAGCTGGCCTGTGACTGGCTCCAAAACGGCGCATCGGCCAGGTTGGTTCTGGCGTTCAGGCCCTGGTGAGTCGCAATAAATTGCTCAATATCGTCGTGGCCGTCGGGTAGGCCCAACTGCGCAAAAAGCTCGCGCAAGTAATGTACCGGTTGTTCCATGGTGCTCTCCTGCAAGGGTCTTCTAGCCAGTGTAATCCCACCAAAGGCAATTGATACCTTGTTGTCAGTATTGCTGCTCGGGAAATTATGGAAAAACTTTGTAAGCCATATCTCACAAAGGTTGGGGTTTATTCCGCTTTTCACTGTCGGTTAACATCGGTGCTTGCTTTTTAAGGCCTATTTAAATCAATGAATTAGGTTTTAATTGCTGGTTTTTTGTTCTCGCACTGTTAAGCCTGTGCCTAGCAAGCGTGCTTGTTATCAAAGCCTGCTCGCGTATTCTTATCCCTGTCGACAGGACGTTGGCAGCAAGGACGAAAGCAAGGAAGACACCGCAGGACGCGGTAACCATCAGGATGATGTGGCGGGACAGGAGTCTGGCCAGGTAAGGATACCGAACGGAACATCGGCAGGACGCCGTTAATAAGGAATGCCCAAGGATTGGGAGCATCAAGGAACGATGCAAGGAGCATACAGCGCAAGGAATCGACACCGAGCCGCTCTTGGCCGGGATGGGGAGACCCGTCCCGGCCACCTTGTTTCTGGTGCTTTGTAAATTCCCTGCTCATCCCCCTCTGCAGACAGTCGCCTTCTTTACCCGCAGCCTTGTGCGAGATCTCTTACAAAGCCAGGGACAATCTCCGTATTTAGTCGCGTGCTTCATCCCACTTCAATTTTTTATTGTTTTATAAAACAGCTATTTGTTGTTTTTATACGCGTTAGCTTGGCTGCGTCATTGGGGTTTTTCTGTTCGTTACCTGCTTGTTATCAACTGCCCAGACGCTAATCTAGACACTGTCAGATGGATACTGACAAGGACAAGCAAGGAAGAGGTCATCGGGATGATGACAGGCCTCAGGAAAGAGGTGGCGGGGCAGGACGCTTAGCCAGGTAAGGATACCGAAAAGGACCAAGGCAGGAGCCTTATTAAAGGAAATCCCAAGGAGTGGGAGAATCAAGGAACGATGCAAGGAGCATAAAGCGCAAGGAATCGACATCCAAGCCGCTCTTGCCGGGAAGAGGTTACCTCTTCCCGGCTTCTTGTTTTTGGGGCCTTGTCATCGAACCAGGGACCTTCTGTTTGGCTACTCAGCCTATTTTTTAACCGCGCCTTTACCTTCTTCCTCCTTCCTTTGTGCGAAATAGCTTACAAGGCTGTGCGCCTTTTGGGGTTTGAGTCGGGTGTGATGTCGGCGAATTTTTTTTAACGTTTTGTTTTTATTTGAAATAGTGTTTTTTCTTAAAGGTTCGTCATGGCTGAGATGGGGTGTGGAGGCGTTGTTTAGGCCGGGAATGACAGTAAACTTTATTACGTGGCTAGGGACAGACCACAAGGATAAAGCCAAGGTTGGCAAGGAACAGGAACACGCTTCACGGATGAAGATGGTGGGCAGGATGCCGGCCAGGCAGGACGCCGAAACAGGACTGCGGTAGGACACCGAAAGGGAAAGGCAAGGAAGCCGGAAAGGACGCCAGAAAAACGGATTTTCTTTTTAGTTACGCGCCGGGCAATGGAATCTGCCCGGCGCGCCTGTTTTTGGCGTTAGATATCCCGCATTACCGGCCACTCCACGCTCACCATCTTCCTGCCTTGCATCTCAAAGACTGCCTGATAGCGGGTGTCAGCCGACTGGCTAAAATCCAGGGCGTAGCGGTGAATAAGGCCACCTTTCCCTAGGCGCCTTTTGACCAGCGCCACTTCCAGCAGTTGCAATTGCTGCTGTTTGCACAGATTAGCCGCTGCCAGGCGGGCCCACTCTTCTTGTTGGCGCAGGCGCCAGAAAATAAAGAGCCCGATAGCAACGGCCAGTAGCCACAGTAACTCGCTCAAAAGAGCCTCCCAATGGCTTGGCCTAGGATGTCGGATCGCGCCGGATCGCGCAGTTTGGCCAGCAGTTGGCTGCGAAGCGCAGGCACCATCACCAGGTCTGCAAATAGCGCCTGGAAGTGACGGCCGTCGTCACAGCGCGCAGCGGCTTCTAAAAAGCGGCCAAGGCGGGCGTTATCCATAAGGGCTTCCCAAAGCCTGCCAGCAACCACCAGCAGCGATTGAATATCCCCAAGTGCTAGCAGTTTATCGGCCGCCTCAGTCTGCAGCGGGCTTTGGGCCAGCGCACGGGCAATAAGCTGCGGCAGGGCGTTAAAGCGCTGCCACAAAGCCTCGGCCAGCGCCGTGTCGATGGGGTAGTTTTCCAGTTGGATGGCAACTTGCGCCAGCACCGGCTCTGGCGCGCTGGCAATGAAGGCAATGAAATGGTCGCTTTGCCGGTCTCTTGCAACCAGATCGGCCAATCCCTGCAAACCCAGGCGCTGCCAGTCGTCAAGCTGGCCACGAGCAAAGGCGGCTGCCTCTTCGTAGAAGAGCGAAGCGCCCTGGCCCAAATACAGCCTGGCCTGGCTGTGAAAAGCGGCCCGTTTTTCTTCGCTGGGTACAAAGGTGTAGGGGTTATCGGGCAGGGCGTCTTTGCCTTCTTTCATGGCAGCCAGCACCTGGGCCATGAATTGGGCAGCCTGGCCTTGGTTTATGAGGCCCTGCTCGTCAAGCCCTAAGCGTACAAACCAGACGTAGGGCTGCTCCTTCCAAAACAGGATGCCAAGCCAGGCTTGGCGCTGCAGCGGAAATGGATAAGGAGCCTGACCGCTGGCATAGCGTTCGAAATCGCTTTGGGGCAGGGGACTGACGCGCCGGCCAAGATCAAAGACCTGATAACGTGCGCCGCTGGCGGCCAGAAAATCGGCCAGGTTGTGAAGTTCCATGGTCGGGCTCTTAACGGAAAAAGGGGCATTATAGGGAGCCTGGCTTTGCTATCCTAGACGCCCTTGCAAAGGAGTCGATATGAGCGACAAACATCAACAGGCGCTGCTGCTGCTCGAGCAAATCGAAATGGAGATGCGCCTTCAAAAACTGTGGGCCAAGCAGCACCCCGGCGAGCAGGCTCTGGCCAGCACCGAGCCCTTTGCGGTCGACACTCTGGATTTCGAGCAGTGGGTCCAGTTTATCTACCTGCCCAAACTGAAGGTCTTAATTGGTGAAAACCAGGCGCCCAGCAATGTCAGCGTCTGCCCTATGGCAGAAGAATCCTGGCGTCATCATGGCTCGCGGCTGGTGCCGCTGCTGGAGTTGATTGCCGACCTCGATGAGCTATTGAGCGGGAAACGCGTTCGCGAATGATGCTACCCATCTGTTATCAAGACGAGCATCTGGTGGTCATCGATAAACCGGCCGGATTGCTGGTGCATCGCTCCAAAATCGCCAGCGGCGAGAAGCTCTTTGCCTTGCAGCTGCTGCGCGATCAATTGGGCCAGCACGTGTTTCCGGCGCACAGGCTGGACAGGCCCACTTCGGGCTTGCTGCTGTTTGCCCTGTCAAGCGACGTGGCCCGCCAGCTCACCACGCTTTTTACTGAACGCCAGGTCAAGAAAAGCTACCTGAGCTTGGTGCGTGGCTGGGTCAAGGAAGGGGCCGTGCTCGATTACCCCTTGGTGGAAGAGCATGACGCTGTCATGGGTCAACCTCGCCTGGAAAAAAGTGCCCAGGATGCGGTCACTGCTTACGCTCCCCTGGCCCATGGCGAGCTGCCTTTTGCTGTTGGCCGCTACAATACCGCCCGTTACAGTCTGATCAGTTGTTCGCCCAAAACCGGCCGGCGCCACCAGCTGCGCCGCCATTTTGATCATCTGCGTCACCCCATCATCAACGACACCACCCACGGCGACGGTAAACATAACCGTTTTTTCCGTGAGCAGATGGCCTTTAGCGAGTTGGGGCTGCGGGCTTGGCGACTCTCTTTTACCCATCCGGTCACCGGCAACCCACTGGACATCAAAGCGGGCTTACCGGCAAGCTGGACCGAACTTTTTAATCATTTTGGCTGGGACAGTCAGGCCGTGATGGCCAAAGCGGCTGCCTGGCATGAACAGGAAGCGTAATGGCGATTATTCATCTGGTGTGCGGCACCGTTTATGGCGCCGCTGAACAACTGGCACAGACCCTTGAGAAAAAACTGAACGACAGCGGCCATCAGGCTGTGCTGTTTGCCGATCCTACCGTTGCGGCAGTGATTTACGACAAGCCCGATGCCTTGCTGGTGGTCACCTCCACCACTGGCCAGGGGGATGTCCCGGACAACCTGGTGCCGTTTTTCATCGAACTCAAAAATACCTTCCCGCTACTTAGCCAATTGCCCTACGGCATTATCACCCTTGGTGATTCGAGCTATGGTGATACCTACTGCGGGGCCGGCAACCAGTTTGAAGAGCTGCTTGAAGAACTGGGCGGCAAGGCCCTGCTGCCACGCCTTAACATTGACTCTCTGGAAACCCTAGAGCCAGAGCAGGAAGCGCTACCCTGGCTTGAACAATGGAGTGCCGCGCTCTAAGTGAGAAAACGCCTGTTCGCAAAAGCCCAGCGTTTGGGCCAAGCCCTGATGCTGCCGGTGGCGATTTTGCCGGCGGCAGGCTTGGTGCTGGGCCTTGGTGCCGCCGCCCCCGGCTGGTGGTCCAGCGCTGTTTCTACCTGGCTGTATCAGACCGGCGATGCGGTGTTTGCCCACTTGGGGCTGCTGTTTGCGGTGGGGGTTGCCACCGGCCTTAGCCGTAACGATGGTAGCGCCGCCCTTGCTGCGGTGATCGCCTATCTCATTACCAACGCCGGCCTCGACGCCTTTGCCGGCGGCCCGGTGGATACCGGCGCCGCCGGTGGGGTAGTGGTCGGGCTAATGGTGGCCTATGTTGCCTCTTTTAGCCGCCACTGGCAGCCGCCGGCGGCGCTGGCTTTTTTCTCCGGGCCAAGACTGCTGGCGGCCCTTATTGTGTTGCCAGCGCTGGTACTTTCAGCGAGCCTTGCTACCGTCTGGCCCACTCTTTCCCACTGGATAGCCCAGTTTTCGCACTGGGTGTCTGATGGCGACCCAGTAGCCGCCTGGGGCCTTTATGGCGTGGTAGACAGGCTACTTTCCCCCCTCGGTTTGCAACACATCTGGAATGTGCCGTTTTTTACTGAGTCTGGTGGGGTGTGCGTGCTGGACGGGCAGGTGTTGCCGGTGGGGCAGGATGCCTGCTACGGCAGTTGGATCCGCGGTGAAGTGCGGCGCTTTTTGGCGGGCGATCCTACCGCCGGGCACCTGGCCGGGGGGTATCTAACCAAAATCGTCGGTCTGCCCATGGCCGCCTTGGCCATTTGGCTACGGGCAACGCCAGGTAACAGGGCCAAGGTTGGCGGCATCATGCTCTCCGGCGCCTTGGCCTCCATGGTCACCGGGGTGACCGAGCCGCTGGAGTTTGCCTTTTTGTTCGTGGCGCCGTCCCTTTACGTGTTTCACGCCATCATGAACGGCCTTGCCTTTGTGCTGTGTATCCTGCTGGGGGTGCATCACGGCATCAGCTATTCCCAGGGGCTGATTGACTTTGTGGCCTATTGGCCGCTGGCCAGCCACCTAGGGCCGCTGTTGTGGCTGGCGCCGCTTTGGGCCGGGCTGTATTTCGTGGTGTTTTATGTGGCCATTGGCGCCTTTAAACTGCCAACCCCGGGGCGAGCCGAAGCGCCGGTGCAAGAAGCGGTACCGGCGACCAATCAGGTGGTGGCCGATGCCTTGCTTGCCGCCCTCGGGGGGAAGGAAAACCTGCAGCGGGTCGATGCCTGCATTACCCGGTTACGGTTACAAGTGGCCGATCCTGGGATGGTGGACAAAAAAGCCTGCCGGCGCCTGGGGGCCAGCGGCGTGTTGGTGATAGGCCAGGGGGTGCAACTGGTGTTCGGGGTGCGGGCGGCCAGCCTGCGCGATGCGCTTAACCGGCAACTGGCATAAAAGGGCAGCCCTCGGGCTGCCCTTTTTACTTAAAGCACATCTCTTGGGTCTTGATAACGCAGTTGGCCGCGGATGGCGCCATTGGGGTATTGCGGGTTATGAACGTTGATGTAGAACTGTTCGGGGTTTTCCAAGATACGCTGCACGATACCTGCCTCAGCGCTTGGGAACTTGCCGTCTTCATACTCGCTCAGGCAGTCCGCGGCGTTGCCGTCCTCCGGGCCTGCTAAAACAGCCACCACCGGGCCATTAGCTCCCCTGGGGCCTTCGTGGATGTGAGCCGCCATTCCGGCACCAACCGGCACCAACTGGATTTTCTCCACCGTCAGCACATAACAAAGCGTCTGCGGATCGCCATCTATGCCAAAGACGTAGGCTTCACCTCGGCCGTTGGGGTCCCCGGCGATACGCTGGCTCATGCCGTTACTCACTTGTTCTGTACCATAAAGATCCGTGGTCAGCACGTTATTGGTGTGCCCAGCAATGGCGCTGGCTGAGGCGATTGTCAGTGCGGTAGCGATGCAAGCCAATGTCGGTTTAAACATGAGTTTATCCTCTTGATTAACAGGGCTCAGACAACAGCTAAACAACTGCCTGCTGGTATCAAACGGCGGCTGGCGGCATTTGGATGCATGGTGCGTCAATTTTTTGACAAAAGCCGCCCTCGGGCGGCTTTTGTCGGCGAGCGGGGGCTCAGTTGTGTGAGTGCAGCTCGGCGTTGAGCTCGATGGCGGACTTATTGGTTTTCACTTCGATGCGGCCATTTTGCGAGTTGCGGCGGAACAGTAGGTCCGGCTTGCCAGCCAGGGCGCTGGCTTTGACGGTTTCCACTTCCTGGCCGTTTTCATCCAGCACCACCACTTTGGAGCCGCCGGTGACATAAAGGCCGGCTTCCACGGTGCAGCGGTCGCCAAGGGGAATGCCAAGGCCGGCGTTGGCGCCGATAAGGCAACCTTCGCCCACCGAGATAACCACGTTGTTGCCGCCAGAGAGGGTGCCCATGGTAGAGCAGCCGCCGCCCAGATCCGAGCCATTGCCCACTACTACCCCAGCCGAGATGCGGCCTTCGACCATGCTAGTGCCGAGGGTGCCGGCGTTAAAGTTAACAAAACCCTCGTGCATGATGGTGGTGCCTTCGGCCAGATGGGCGCCCAGGCGTACCCGCGAGGCGTCGCCGATACGGATGCCGGCCGGCACCACGTAGTTGGTCATTTTCGGGAACTTGTCCACCGATTGCACGTCCAGCACCCGGCCTTCGGCCCTGGCCTTGAGCTGGCGCATCGGCAGCTCGCCAAGGGCAATGGCGCCCTCGTTGGTCCAGGCCACGTTGGGCAGCAGACCGAACATGCCGGTGAGGTTGATGCCGTGGGGTTTTACCTGGCGCTGGGACAACAGCTGCAACTTCAAATACACCTCAGGGGTGGAGCTGGGCTGAGCGTCGCTTGCAAGGATGCACAGCACCAGCGGCTGGGCGGTGCCTTGGAGGGCGGCGCAAATGCCTTGCTGCTCGCTGTCACCGGCCTTGGCAAAAGCGGCCGTTACCGCCTCAAGCTGGTCGGCAGAAAGGGCAATCGCCTCGTTGCCGCCCTGGTAGCCCACGGCCGTGGTCAGGGCTTCGACAAGGGCCGCGCTCGGGGCCAGCACCGGTTTGCTGTAGAACACTTCCAACCAGTCACCGGCTGCACTGCGGGTGCCGATCCCCAGGCCCAGGCTAAAGTGATTACCGCTCATGAAAGTGTCTCCTGTAATTGTGCTTGGTGTCGGCCTTGGCCGATAAAACAGGGCGCCAAGGCGGCGCCGGGTTTGCAAAGATGCCAGCCACGGCCCTGGCCTGCAAGGGCCAAGGGGCGGCTGGGGCTTGATTATCCCTGGCTTGGCGCCAGGGCGCCGACCAGTGCGTCGCGCAATTGCTGCTGTTCGTCCCCGGTCAGGGCGTCGCCGTCGTTGGTGGTGAGGATAAAAAAGTCCTCGGCCCGCTCGCCGATGGTGGTGATCTTGGCTGCTTTAAGGGACACGTTGCAGCCGGCAAAAATTTGCCCAACCTGGGCCAATAGGCCAGGCCTGTCCAAGGCCACCAGCTCCATCAAGGTTTGTTTGCGGCTCGACGGCAGGAAGGTGACGTCCGTTGCCACGGTAAAGGGTTTTAGCTGGCGGGGCAGGGGCCGGCGGGAGGTCTCTGGCTTTTGGTTTTGCAGCAGGGCCTTTTCGATGGCGCGGCGGGTGCCTTGCACCCTTGAGGGGCTTTCTACCGGGCTGCCGTCACGCTCCACTATCACCAGAGAATCGAGGGCCCAGCCGTCTTTGCTGGTCATCACCTGGGCGTCGAAAATCGACAGGTTTTTACCGTCGAGAATGCTGGCGATGGTGGCAAAGAGGTAGGCCCGGTCGCGGGTATAGACAAAAAGCTCGGTGCCGCCCCGGGTGGTGTGTTTGGAGAGTTTCACCAGCGGCCCGTCACGGTGCTGGTGCTTGAGAATGGCCTCACTGTGCCAGGCGATTTGCTCGGGGGTGTGGCGCAGGAAGTAATCGGCTCTAAAACGGCGCCACAGCTCTTTGAGGCTGGCCGGGGTAATGGCCCTTTTGGCCAGCAGTCGGGCGCTTTGCTCTTTGGCTTCGCGAATAGCCGGGCGGATGTCGATGGGCTTTTCAAGGCCCCGGCGCAGCGCCTTTTGGGCGGCGAAATAAAGCTCGCGCAGCAAAGAGCCCTTCCAGTCGTTCCAGAGTTTGTCGTTGGTGGCGCGGATATCGGCCACGGTCAGGCAGTAAAGATAATTAAGGTGCACTTCGTCCCGTACCAGGGCCGCAAACTGGCGGATGACTTCTGGGTCAGAAATGTCGCGGCGCTGGGCGGTCACCGACATCACCAGGTGATGCTCCACCAGCCAGGCCACCAGCCGGGTCTCGATATCCGAGAGACCATGGAGCTGGCCAAAGGCCAGAGCGTCGGCGGCGCCAAGCTCGGAGTGATCGCCGCCCCGGCCCTTGGCGATGTCGTGAAAGAGCGCCGCCAGATACAACAGCTCCGGCTTACGCATCTGGCGCACTAGAAGGCTGGCCAGGGGGAACTCTGTGGCGCGGTCTGGCAACGAGAAGCGGTAGGTGTTACGCACCACCTTGTAGGTGTGCTCATCGACGGTAAAGGCGTGAAACAAATCGAACTGCATCTGGCCAACGATGTTGCCCCAGGCTGGCAGGTAGGCGGCCATGATGCCGTGGCGGTGCATCAGCTTAAAGGGCCGGCCCATGCCGCGCGGGTGGCGGATAAGGCTCATAAAGCGTTCGCGGCAGAGGTGATCTTCACAAAGGGGCGCGGTCAGCTCGCGCCGGGCTGCCCGTAGCGCCCGCAAGGTACCGGCGGCAATGCCGCTGAGGTTGGAATCCCGGGCCAGGTGCAAAAACAAATCCAGCAAAAAATGGGGCCGCTCGGCGAGTTTTTCCGGAGCGCTGCACACCAGCAGGTTGCCGCGAGCTTCAAAGAGGTCGTCCAGGCGCCGGCTTGGCGGATGCGGCTCGGGGCTCAGCTCCTCGGCCAGTACCTCGAGCAAAATGGAATTGAGCTCGGTGACCCGGGTCAGGGTCTGATAGACCTGCTGCATCATGGCTTCCACCGCCTGGCGGTTATCCCCCTCGAAGCCCAGGCGCCGCGCCACTTCCGGTTGCAGGTCAAACAGCAATCTGTCTTCGCTGCGCCCGGCCACCAGGTGCAGGGCAAAACGCACCCGCCACAGTAAATCTCGGCAGGCGATGAGTTCGTCCAGTTCGTCTTGTTCCAGCCAGCCGTGCTCGGCGAGAGTGGATAAGTCCTGGCGGTTAAGGTGGCGCAGCAGTACCCAGACCACGGTCTGGATGTCCCTAAGCGCGCCGGGGTTACCTTTGAGGTTGGGTTCAAGGTTGTAGGCGGTGGAGTCGTAACGGGCGTGGCGAGCGATTTGCTCGTCTACCTTGGCTTTGAAAAACTCCGCTACCGGCCAGCAATGGGCCGGCGACATGCCCCGTTTCAAGGCATCAAACAAAGGTTGTGAGCCGCACAGCAGCCGCGCTTCCAGAAGGTTGGTGGCGATGGTGATGTCGTCTTTGGCCTTTTCCAGGCAGTCTTCCAGGGTGCGGGCGGCGTGGCCCACTTCCAGGCGGGCATCCCACAGCTCGGTGATGAACTGGCTGATGGCCTCTTGCTCCGAGGGGGTCAGCTCCTTTTCGGACAGCATCAATAAATCGACGTCGGAGTACGGATGCAGCTCGCCGCGGCCATAGCCGCCTACGGCAATGAGAGCCAAGCGGTTGCTGTCCAGGCCCAAGGCCTGCCAGCGCTCCACCAGCAGCCTGTCCATCACAGCGGCGCGCTCGTGGATAAGGGCAATGATGTCGGCGTCGGGGCTTTGCCGGGTCTTGAGGCTGTCGATATGGGCTTTTAGGCGTTCGCGAAGGGCCAGGGCGGCATTCATTCTATTCTTCCGTCTATAAAAAAGCCCCATTCAAGGGGCTTGGCAATCAATGCTCGATAAGGCGCGGCAGGTCGGTCTCTTCGTCCCTTAAGGTCAGGACTTCGACACCGTTGTCGGTTACCAGCAAAGTATGCTCCCACTGTGCCGACAGGCTGCGGTCCTTGGTGACCACGGTCCAATCATCTTTAAGCACTTTGCAGTGATATTTACCCACATTGACCATGGGTTCAATAGTCAGGCACATGCCGGCTTGCAGCGCCGGGCCAGTGCCGGGCTTGCCATAGTGCAGTACTTGGGGCTCTTCGTGGAACTCGCTGCCGATGCCGTGGCCGCAGTAATCACGCACCACTGAGTAGTTATGCGCTTCCACGTGCTGTTGGATGGCGGCGCCGATGTCGCCAAGCTGCACCCCGGGTTTGACCATCTTGATGCCAATCAACAGCGCTTCTCTTGCCACACGACTGACACGTTCACCTTGGATACTGGGCTTGCCGACGATAAACATCTTGGAGGTGTCGCCGTGGTAGCCGTCTTTGATAACGGTCACGTCGATGTTGATGATGTCGCCGTCTTTGAGGATTTTTTCCTCGTCGGGAATGCCGTGGCACACCACATGGTTGACCGAGGTACAAATGGACTTGGGAAACCCGTGGTAGTTGAGCGGCGCCGGAATGGCCTGTTGTTCATTGACAATGTAATCGTGGGCTAGGCGGTCCAGCTGCTCGGTGCTCACCCCCGGTTTGACGTGGGGTGCCAGCATGTCCAGCACGTCGGCCGCCAGTTTACCGGCAACGCGCATCTTGGCAATTTCATCAGCGGTTTTGATTTTGACAGTCATTCAACTACTCTTTTGGGCGCAAAAAGCACGCTCTGTCTTGGTTTCAGTCAGGGCTTTATGGTATAAAGCGCGCCGGCAATTTACAAACCGATTGCCGCAAACCTAAACCCACACACGTATCGGCACATGCGCCGGGGTGCCCGCAAGGGTCGGATGCATGGGATACGTGGAGGCCTAACCCCAATTTTGGAGACAAAAAATGTCCAAAGTTTCTATGCGCGACATGCTGCAAGCCGGTGTTCACTTCGGTCACCAAACCCGTTTCTGGAACCCCAAGATGAAGCCTTTCATCTTCGGCGCCCGTAACAAAGTGCACATCATCAACCTCGAGCAAACCCTGCCGATGTTCCATGATGCCCTGAACTACCTGTCCTCCGTGGCCGGTAAGAAAGGCAAAATCCTGTTTGTAGGCACCAAGCGCGCCGCCAGCGAAGCCGTTAAAGAAGCGGCCAACAGCTGTGGTCAATACTACGTAAACCACCGCTGGCTTGGCGGTATGCTGACCAACTGGAAAACCGTTCGTCAGTCCATCAAGCGTCTGAAAGATCTGGAAACCCAGTCTCAAGACGGCACCTTCGAAAAGCTGACCAAGAAAGAAGCGCTGGACTTGACCCGCGAAATGGAAAAGCTTGAGAAGTCTCTGGGCGGTATCAAAGACATGGGCGGCCTGCCTGACGTGCTGTTCGTGATCGACGCCGACCACGAGCACATCGCCATCAAGGAAGCCAACAACCTGGGTATCCCGGTTGTGTCCATCGTTGATACCAACTCCAACCCGGACGGTGTTGACTATGTGGTTCCCGGCAACGACGACGCTATCCGCGCCATCCAACTGTACGTGGGTGCCGTGGCCGCAACTGTGAACGATGCCAAAGGCGTTGCTCCTGTTGCCGAAAGCGAGTTCGTAGAGGCTGCCGAGTAAGGCATCGGTCTCACCCTTGATTGACCATCGAGGATTGATTGGTTGACAGGGGCCCCAAAGGCCCCTGTTTTTTGGCAAGTAAAACCGAGGAATTTCACATGGCAATTACTGCTGCCCTGGTAAAAGAACTGCGTGACCGCACCGCTGCGGGCATGATGGATTGTAAAAAAGCCCTGACCGAGACCAACGGTGACATCGAAGCCGCCATCGAGCTGATGCGCAAAAACGGTCAGGCCAAGGCTGCCAAGAAAGCCGGCCGTATCGCCGCTGAAGGCACCATCGTTATCGCTTCTGAAGGCACCAAAGCTGCCATCCTGGAAGTGAACTGCGAAACCGACTTCGTGGCCAAGGACGCTTCCTTCCTGGCCCTGGCCAAAGCTGCTGCCGATGCCGCCCTGGCCAACAGCATCACCGACATCGAAACCCTGGGTAACACCGAAGTGAACGGTGAGACTCTGGACACCACCCGCCTGAACCTGATCGCCAAGATCGGTGAGAACATGAGCTTTCGCCGTGTGACCATCGTTGAAGGCGCTAACCTGGGCGTGTACAACCACGGCAGCCGTATCGGCGTTGTGGTTAGCCTGACCGGCGGCAGCGAAGAGCTGGCCAAAGACGTGGCCATGCACGTGGCTGCTTCCAAGCCCGAGTTCGTCAAGCCTGAAGACGTGTCTGCTGAAGTGGTTGCCAAAGAGCGCGAAATCCAAATCGATATCGCTGTTCAATCCGGCAAGCCCCAAGAAATCGCCGAGAAGATGGTTGAAGGCCGCATGAAGAAATTCACCGGTGAGATCTCTCTGACCGGTCAGCCTTTCGTTAAAGATCCTTCCGTGTCCGTGGGCGACCTGCTCAAGGCCGCCGGCGCCGACGCCAACAGCTTCGTGCGTTTCGAAGTGGGTGAAGGTATCGAGAAAGAAGTGGTCGACTTCGCTACCGAAGTGGCCCAGCAAGCTGCCGCCGCTGCGGCTGCCGCAGCTGCCAAGCAGTAAGAAGTACAGAGGCCGGCTTGCCGGCCTCCTTTTTATCCGGGCCGTGGCTCAGTGCCGCGGTCGATTTGTGTCTGCAAGGTGAGAAAGGATCATGAGCACCAGTTCCAAGCCCCAATACCGCCGCATCCTGCTGAAACTCTCCGGTGAAGCCCTGATGGGAGAAGAAGGTTTCGGCATCGACCCGAAAGTTCTCGACCGTATGGCCACCGAAATCAAAGAGCTGATTGAACTGGGCGTCCAAGTGGGCCTGGTGATTGGCGGCGGCAACCTGTTCCGCGGCGAAGGCCTGGCACGGGCCGGTATGAACCGGGTCGTGGGTGACCACATGGGTATGCTGGCCACCGTGATGAACGGCCTGGCCATGCGCGACGCCCTGCACCGTGCTTATGTGAATGCCAAGCTGATGAGCGCCATTGACCTCAAAGGGGTCTGCGACAGCTACAACTGGGCCGATGCCATCGGTATGCTGCGCGACGGCAAAGTGGTGATCTTCTCTGCCGGTACCGGCAATCCCTTCTTCACCACCGATTCCGCGGCCTGTCTGCGCGGTATCGAAATCGAAGCTGACTGCGTGCTTAAAGCCACCAAGGTCGATGGCGTATATTCCGCCGACCCGGTAAAACACCCTGACGCAGTGAAGTATGATAAGTTGACCTACGCGCAAGTGCTGGACCAGGAACTGAAAGTGATGGACCTTGCTGCCTTCACCCTGGCTCGCGATCACAGCATGCCGATCCGCGTATTTAACATGAACAAACCTGGGGCCCTGAAAGCCGTGGCCATGGGCGAGCCGGAAGGCACCCTGATTAGTCACCAGGCCTGATAAGAAGAGGACGTCAATCCGTGATCAACGAGATTAAAGCCGACGCCAAAGAGCGTATGGAAAAAACGCTGGAAGCGACCAAAAGCCAGATGGCCAAGGTGCGCACCGGCCGGGCCCACCCGAGCCTGCTGGACACCATCCGTGTCGATTACTACGGCTCGGCCACGCCCCTCAAGCAGGTTGCCAACATCACCGCTGAAGACGCCCGCACCCTGGCGGTCACGGTGTTTGACCGCAACATGATCCAGGCCATTGAGAAGGCCATCATGATGTCCGACCTGGGTCTGAACCCGTCTTCTGCCGGCACCACCATCCGCATCCCGCTGCCGCCGCTCACCGAAGAGCGCCGCAAGGATCTGGTCAAGCTGGTACGGGCCGAAGCCGAAAACGGCCGTGTTGCCATCCGCAACGTGCGCCGCGATGCCAACAACGACATCAAATCCCTGCTCAAAGACAAAGAGATCTCCGAGGACGACGACCGTCGTGCCCAGGAAGACATCCAGAAATTGACTGACGCTTTTGTGAAGCAGGTCGATGAAGTCCTGGCCGCTAAAGAAACCGAGTTAATGGAATTCTAAGGCCTGATCGGGTAAGGTTTTGACGCCGCATGGCCCTGCTGTGCGGCGTTTGTTTATTTAGGAACCAAGGTAACCCATCAATGACCCAGAGTCCCGCCACCGAAGCAGTCGTCGGCAAGGTCAGTCCCCGCCATATCGCCATCATCATGGATGGTAACGGGCGCTGGGCTCAAAGCCGTGGCAAGGCCAGGATCATGGGCCACAAACAGGGTGTAGAAGCGGTCCGGGAAACGGTGCGCTGCGCCACCCGCCTGGGGGTTGAGTCCTTGACCCTGTTTGCCTTTTCTTCCGAGAACTGGCGGCGCCCCGAAGAAGAAGTCAATTTCCTGATGGAGCTGTTCTTGCTGGTGTTGGGCCGGGAAGTGAAAAAGCTTCATAAGAACAACATCAAGCTCAATATCATCGGCGATTGCAGTGCCTTTTCAGAACGCCTGAAAAAGAAAATCGGCGAAGCCCAAGCGCTTACCGCCGGTAACACCGGTCTGGTGCTGAATGTGGCGGCCAATTACGGCGGCTGTTGGGATATTACCCACGCCGCCCAGCAGCTGGCCGAACAGGTGGCCAGAGGCGAGCTGCAAAGCAGCGACATCACCGAGTCGCTGTTTGCCCAGCAGCTGAGCCTCAGCGAGCAGCCACCGGTGGATTTGATGATCCGCACCGGCGGCGACCATCGCATTTCCAATTTCCTGCTTTGGCAGCTGGCCTATGCTGAGCTGTACTTTACCGACACCCTCTGGCCTGACTTTGGGGAGCAGGCGTTTTCAGAGGCAGTGGCCGTCTTTTTGAGCCGGGAACGCCGTTTTGGCTACACCGGCGCCCAGGTCAGGGCCTGGATGAACGATTCAAAATAAGGATAACGATTTTGCTAAAGCAAAGGATCTTGACCGCTTTACTCTTGCTGCCGTTGGCTCTGTTGGTGATTTTCTGGTTGCCTATCAATGCCTTTGGCTGGGTTGCTGCCGTGCTGGTGGCGCTGGGTGCCTGGGAATGGGCGCCGCTGGCAGGCCTTAAGGGCCGCTTTTATCAAGTGCTGCTGGCCCTTATCGCCTTTGCCGTACTGGCTCTGGTGCAATATGTGGTGCCGGTTTCCAGTGTCTGGGCCTTTGGCCAACCGGCTGGCTTTTACAGCCTGATGGTGCTGCTGGCCGGGTTCTGGTGGACGGTGGCGGCAGTGCTTATTACCCAATACCCCGAGCCCAAGCGTTTTTGGCAGCAAAACAAACGCTGGCGCATCCTCTTTGGCGCCCTAACGTTGCTGCCCACCTGGACCGGGCTGATGGTGCTGCGCGATTGGCGCCACGACACCGACCCGCTGCTGGGGGCCTGGGCCATCTTGTTTGTACTGCTGCTGGTGTGGGCTGCCGACACTGGCGCTTATTTTGCCGGCCGCGCCTTTGGCAAGAACAAACTCTCCCCCCGGGTCAGCCCCAATAAGTCTATCGAAGGGGCTATGGGCGGCCTGGCCCTGGCCATGGTCATTTGCGCCATTTTCGTTTACCTGCGGCCGGTGACCATCTCGCCAAGCGCCATGGTAGTGGCCAGCCTGCTGACGGTATTGGCCTCCATCCTCGGAGACTTGAGCGAGTCCATGTTCAAGCGCGAAGCCGGTATCAAGGATTCGGGCTCCATCCTGCCGGGCCACGGCGGCATTCTTGACCGTATCGACTCCATCACCGCCGCGGTGCCGGTGTTTGTACTGGTGATGCTGGCCATGGGGGTTTGATGCAAGGCGTCGTTGTACTGGGCGCCACCGGCTCCATTGGCGATTCGACCCTGGATGTGGTGGCCCGTCATCCGGACAAATACCGGGTGGTGGCGCTTTCTGCCCACTCCAATGCCGAGAAGCTGCTGGCCCTTTGCCTGCAATTCAAGCCAAGCCAGGCGGTGCTGGTAGACGACGCCAAGGCGGCTTGGCTGGCTGGCGAGCTAAAGGCTGCTGGCGCCAACACCGAACTGTTGACCGGCCCCGATGCCCTTTGCGAAATAGCGGCGCACCCCGAGGCGCGCCAGGTGATGGCGGCCATAGTCGGCGCGGCAGGGCTGCTGCCGACCTTGGCGGCGGTCAAAGCCGGCAAAAGGGTGTTGCTGGCCAATAAAGAAGCGCTGGTGATGTCTGGCGAGCTTTTTATGACGGCGGTCAAGGAACACGGTGCCGAGTTGCTGCCCATCGATTCTGAGCACAACGCCATCTTCCAATCCCTGCCTTATGCCTGCCAGCAAGGCGAAAGCTATGGCCGGCACGGGGTGACGCAAATCCTTCTGACCGGCTCCGGCGGCCCCTTTCGCACCCGCGAACTGGCGAGCTTTGCCGCCATTACCCCGGCCGAGGCCGTTGCCCACCCCAACTGGTCCATGGGCCAGAAAATCTCGGTGGATTCTGCCACCATGATGAACAAGGGCCTGGAGTTTATCGAAGCGCGCTGGCTGTTCGATTGCGCCATTGATGACATCCAGGTGGTGCTGCACCCGCAAAGCATTATCCACTCCATGGTGCGTTACAGCGATGGCTCAGTGCTGGCCCAAATGGGTAACCCGGACATGCGCACCCCTATTGCCCATGCCATGGCCTACCCCGAGCGTATCGACGCCGGGGTAGCGCCGCTGGATTTTTTCAGCCTCGGCCAATTTAGCTTTGACCGCCCCGATGCTGCTCGTTATCCCTGCCTGTATCTGGCCATGGACGCTTGTAAGGCCGGGCAGGGGGCAACCACGGTGTTGAACGCCGCCAACGAAGTGGCGGTGGCGGCCTTTTTGGCTGGGCAGCTGCCCTTTACCGGCATCGCTAAAACCGTTGAGCAGGCCCTTGGCCGCTTTGCCGGCGAGACAGCCAGCGACTTAGCCGGTATTCTGGCTCTGGACTATGAAAGCCGCCTTTACCTGAGATCGCTCCTGCCATGCTGACCCTGCTGTGGAACCTGTTTTTCTTTATCCTTGCCCTTGGCATCCTGGTGACCATCCATGAGTTTGGCCACTTTTGGGTAGCTCGGCGCTGTGGCGTCAAGGTGGAGCGGTTCTCCATCGGTTTTGGCCCGGCACTGTGGAAAAAAGTGGCAAGTGACGGCGTGGAATACGTAGTGGCTGCCATTCCCTTGGGCGGTTACGTCAAAATGCTCGACGAGCGGGTGGCCGAGGTGGCGCCCGAAGAGCGGCACCGGGCTTTTAATAACAAATCCCTCAAAGCCCGCACCGCCATTGTGGCCGCTGGCCCGGCTGCCAATATCCTGTTCGCCATTTTGGTGTACTGGCTGATGTGGATGGTGGGCCTGCCGGCCATCAAGCCGGTGATTGGCGATGTGCTGCCCGGCTCTATTGCCGCCGAGGCCCGTTTACCGGTGGGCGGCGAGATAACGGCCGTTGGCGGCCAACTAACCCGCAGCTGGGACGAGGTCAACCTGGCCTTTGTGGCCCATATCGGCGACAAGGCCATTGACCTGACCGTGGCCGACAAGCGTGGCATCAGCCGCCAGCTGACCCTCGATACCCGCCAGTGGCATTTTGACCCTAACAAGCAAAGCAGCCTGCAAAGCCTCGGCATCAAGGCCTTTAGCCCCCGCTTTGAGGTGGTGGTTGAAAAACTGGTACCAGGAGGCGCGGCCGCCAAGGCCGGGCTCAAGCCTGGCGACCGCATTGTGGCCCTTGAAGGGCAGGGCGACGTGGACTGGGAAGCCTTTTCCAAGGCGGTTCAACAAGGCCCAGGTAACGCGCTGGTATTCGATATTGAAAGAGACGGTGAACGAATGGCTATCACCGTGGTCCCAGATGAGCGAGATGGTCAAGGTTATGTCGGCCTTTATCCTAAGGCGCCCAAGTGGCCCGAGGGCTTGCTGACCAAACTGCGTTTTGGCCCTGTGGACGCCATGGCTGAGGGGGCAAAATCAGCCTGGCAGATGGTCAGCCTGACCGTGTCGACCTTGGTCAAATTGATAACCGGAGAATTGTCTCTGACGAATCTGTCCGGCCCGGTAGCCATAGCGCAGGGGGCGGGCTTTTCAGCCGAGATCGGCTTCGCACATTTTCTTCAGTTTTTAGGGCTTATCAGTGTTAATCTGGGCATCATTAACTTGCTGCCTTTACCTGTTCTGGATGGAGGACATTTGATGTTCTTCTTCTTTGAAGCAGTGCGCAAAAAGCCCCTGTCGGAGAAAGCCCAGGAACTGGGTTTTCGGATAGGCGCAGCTTTGCTGTTGATGCTGATGGGTATTGCCATATTTAACGACCTCGCAAGGTTATAGCGGGGCAAGGACGGATAAATAAAATCAATGAGAGCCGTGCAATCATTGCTGTGCGCCTCCGTACTGGCGGCCGTTTCTGTGCCCAGCCAGGCGATGGATGCCTTTAAAGTTAACGATATTCGTATTGATGGTTTGCAGCGTGTGGCGCTGTCTGCTGCCCTTACCTATGTTCCGGTCAGAAAAGGTGACGTAGTCGACCAGGCGCGTGTCGCCCAGTTGATCCGCTCCCTCTACAGCTCCACCCACTTCGAGAACATTGAAGTGCTGCGTGATGGCAGTACCTTGGTGGTCAAGGTCAAAGAGCGTCCCACCATTAGCTCCATCGAGTTCAGTGGTAACAAGGACATCAAGGAAGAACAGCTCAAGCAGAGTTTGGAAGACTCCGACGTCAAAGTCGGCGAGCCTCTCGATCGCACCATGCTCACCCAGATTGAAAAAGGTCTGGTGGATTTTTACTACTCGGTGGGTAAGTACGACGCCTCGGTCAAGGCCCAGGTTACTGCGCTGCCTCGCAACCGGGTTGGTCTGAAGTTTATCTTCAAGGAAGGTAAAGCGGCCGATATTCAGCAGATCAACATCGTTGGTAACAAGGTGTTCTCCAACCAGGAGCTGCTGGACCAGTTCGAGCTGAAAGACAAGCTTGCTTGGTGGCAGGTATTTTCCGAAAAACGCTACCAGAAGCAAAAGCTGGAATCGGACTTGGAGACCCTTAAGTCCTACTATCTGGACCGCGGCTACCTCAAATTCAACGTGGACTCTACCCAGGTGTCCATGAGCCCCGATCGCACCGGCATTTATGTCACCGTCAACGTCACCGAAGGGGACGTTTACAAGATCAAAGAGGTCAAGCTGGTCGGTAACCTGCTGGACAAAAAAGAGCTGTTGGAAAAGCTGGTACCCATCAAGCCCGGCTCTACCTACAGCGGCGCCGAAGTGACCTTTACCGAAGACATGCTGGCCAAGTTCCTGGGCCGGTTCGGTTACGCTTATCCCAAGGTCACCACCTATCCTGAAGTGGATACCAAGACCAAGGAAGTGACCCTCAATATCAATGTGGATCCGGGCTCCCGTATCTACGTGCACCGGGTCAACTTCGAAGGCAATGAAACCACGTCTGACGAAGTGCTGCGCCGCGAAGTGCGCCAGATGGAAGGCACCTGGCTGTCCAACAGCTTGGTGGAGCTGTCAAAGGACCGCTTGAACCGCCTGGGTTACTTTGAAACCGTTGATAACACGACCGACCGACTGACCGATCAGCCCGATCAAGCCGACGTTAATTTCAAGGTGAAAGAGCAGCCCTCTGGCTCCTTGAATGCCGGTATTGGTTACGGTTCTTATGGAGGCTTGTCGCTGACGGCCGGTATTACCCAGAATAACTGGCTGGGTACCGGTAAGACCGTGGGCATCAACAGTTCCACCAACCGTTACCAGAAGCAAATCAGCCTGAGCTACCTCGACCCCTACTTCACCATCGATGCGGTGAGCTTGGGCGGGCGCATTTACTACACCAAAGTCGACTACGGCAGCGCCTACCTGGAAGCCTATGACCAGAGCTCCTGGGGCATCAATACCAACCTGGGCTTCCCGGTCAATGAATACAACCGCTTAACCTTCGGTGTCGGTTATAAGAACTCCAAGCTGAGTTCCATCGGTTCTTACGAGCAGGCGCTGCAGTTCTACAACGTTTATTCCGACCAGAATATTCTTGACGGCCGTATTCATTACGACCAGTACGAACTGACTGCCGGTTGGAACCGCCGCACTCTGAACCGCGGCACCTTCCCTACCGCCGGCTCTAGCCAGAGCCTGGGTGTGGAAGTTACTACCCCCAATTCGGATCTGAAGTTCTATAAGTTGAGCTTCAATGCCAACAACTATTTCCCGCTGGACCGTGAGCAGAACTGGGTATTCTCAACCAGCCTGGATCTGGGCTATGGCCAGGGGTATGGCAAGGTCAACGGAAACGATACCGTGCTGCCATTCTGGGAAGACTATTACGCCGGTGGTAGCCGCACCTTGCGCGGCTTCGAGTCCAACTCGGTGGGCTCGCGGGCGATTTATCGCCGTAAGGTAAGTGTTACCGGTGACGGCACTCCGCCTTATCTACCGTCGTCAGAGGATCTAGTCTATGTCAGTGGAGCGCTGGGCGGTAACGCTAAGGCTGTGGCAACTTTTGAGCTGATCACTCCGACGCCTTTCCTCGACGAAGCCTATAAGCACTCGGTACGCACCTCGGTGTTTGTGGATGTGGGTAACGTTTGGGATACCGAGTTTGACTACAGCAAGTACAAGGACCTGGCTCTTGCCTCCGGTAGCCGCGAGTTTTACGACTACAGTGACCCCAGTGCCTACCGCGCCTCTTATGGTCTGAGTCTGCAGTGGCTGTCTCCCATGGGCCCCATGGTGTTCAGCTTTGCCCGCCCCATTAAGAAGCAGCCTGGTGATAGCACCGAGTTCTTCTCGTTCAACATCGGCACCACCTTCTAAGGCAGGCTATGGGACAGTTTCATATTGGCGTAACCAAAGCCGACCTTAACGGTGCCACCCTGGCCATAGTGCCAGGGGATCCGGCCCGGGTAGAGCGTATTGCCAAGTACCTCGAGGAGCCCAAGTTCCTCGCCGCTCAGCGTGAGTTTACCCTGTGGGGAGGCAAAATAGCCGGGCAAAGCGTGGTGGTGTGCTCCACCGGGATCGGCGGCCCTTCTACGTCCATTGCCGTGGAAGAGTTGGCGCAGCTGGGGGTTCGCACCTTTCTGCGCATCGGTACCACCGGTGCCATTCAGCCGGAGATTGCGGTAGGGTCCATTATCGTGACCACCGGCTCGGTGCGCCTCGATGGTGCCAGCCAACACTTTGCACCGCTGGAATTTCCGGCGGTGGCCAATTTTGATTGTACCGAGGCGCTGGTGAATGCGGCTCGGTCCTTGGGCGTTAAGCCCGTGGTAGGGGTGACGGCGTCGTCCGACACCTTTTATCCCGGCCAGGAACGGTATGACACCTATTCTGGTCGGGTTGTTCAGCGCTTCCAGGGTTCACTCAAGGAGTGGCAAGCCATGGGCGTGCTGAACTATGAGATGGAGTCGGCCACGCTTCTGACCATGTGCGCCAGCCAGGGATTGAAAGCTGGTTGTGTGGCAGGAGTGGTGGTAAACCGAACCCAGCAAGAGATCCCCGATGAGTCTTTGATGGCCAATACTGAGGCCCAGGCGATTCAGGTGGTGCTGGGTGCTGCCAAGCACTTGCTTGTATCTGAACAATAAGGAGAGAACCTTGAAGAAGTCATTGATTGGTGCCGTTCTGGCCATGGGTCTGACTGCTGCCGTGGCAGCACCGGCTTCTGCCGAGACCCGCATTGCTGTTATCGATATGGCCAAGATTTTCCAGTCTCTGCCCCAGCGTCAGCAGGTTGAAGACAAGCTGAAAAAAGAGTTCAGCGACCGTATCGAAGAAGTGCGCAAGCTTGAAACCCAGATGCAGAGCATTCAGGAGCAAGCCCGTCGTGATGCTTCCATCATGACCGACACCCAAAAAACCGATCTGTCCCGCAAGATGGAACAGCTCGATGCCGATTACAAACTCAAACGTAAAGCACTGGACGAAGACATGCGTGCTCGCCAGGGTGAAGAGCGCAACAAGCTGCTCGCTTCCATCGAAGACGCGGTAACCAAAGTGGCCAAAGGCAAGTACGACGTGGTACTGCAAAGCGGCGCTGTGGCCTACATCTCCAACGATGTGGACATCTCCGACAAAGTTATCGCTCAGGTTTCCAAAGGTAAGTGATCCATGGCATATAGCCTGGCCAAATTGGCCGAGCTGGTAGGCGCCACGGTAGTTGGGGACGGCAACCTGGAAGTATCCCGGGTTGCCACCCTTGAAAGCGCAGGCCAAGGCCAGGTTGCATTCCTGGCCAACAGCAAATACCGCAAGCATCTGGAGCAAACCCAGGCATCGGCGGTGATCCTATCCGAGGCGGACTTGCCCTTTTGCAAGTCCGCCGCTTTGGTTATGAAGAACCCCTATCTTGGCTTTGCCAAGGTGGCGCAGCTGCTCGACTGCACCCCGGCTCCAGCCGAGGGGATTCATCCTAGTGCCGTGATCAGCCCTGGCGCCGTCGTTGAAGACGGGGTCAGCATCGGTGCCAATACCGTTATCGAAGACGGCGCCTTTATCGGTGCCGGCAGCGCCATTGGCCCCAACGGTTTTGTGGGTAAACACAGCCGTATCGGTGCTCGGTGCATTATCTGGTCCAACGTGGCTATTTATCACGGGGTTAGCCTGGGGGATGAGTGCAAGGTCCATGCTGGAGTGGTGATTGGCGCCGACGGTTTCGGCTACGCCAATGACAAAGGCAAGTGGGAGCCCATTCCCCAGACCGGCGGTGTGCGTATCGGCAATCGCGTCGAAATAGGGGCTGGCACCACCATTGACCGGGGCGCCCTGGACGACACCATCATCGAAGACAACGTCATTATCGACAACCAGGTACAGATCGCGCACAACGTAGTGATCGGTACCGGTAGCGCTGTTGCGGGCACAACCGTCTTTGCGGGCTCGGTGACAGTGGGAAAATATTGTATCATTGGCGGCGCCTGTGCCATTGCCGGGCATTTGAGCATTGCCGATGGCACCACCATAACCGGTATGTCTATGGTTACCAAGGCTATTACCGAGCCTGGGGTCTATAGCTCCGGTACGCCCGCCCAACCCAATCGCGAATGGCGTAAAAGTGCAGCAAGGTTCCGCCAATTGGACGACATGCACAGGCGGCTCAAAAGCCTGGAAGAGAAGCTGGCCGCCCTCGGTGGCGATGCTGGCGAATAATATTTAGCGGACGACATCCAACATGACTGAAATGAATACCATGGACATCCTTGAGGTGCTGGACCATTTGCCACACCGTTATCCTTTCCTGCTGGTGGATAAGGTGCTGGACTATACCCTTGGGGAGCGCCTGGTAGCGCAGAAAAACGTCACCATCAACGAGCCGTTCTTCCAGGGGCATTTCCCCCAGAAGCCGGTTATGCCTGGGGTGTTGATCCTCGAAGCCATGGCTCAAGCCACCGGCATCTTGGCCTTTAAAACGGCCAACCAGAAACCCACCGACGGCGTGCTCTACTATTTTGCGGGCATCGACAACGCCCGTTTCAAGCAGCCTGTGGTACCGGGTGATACGCTGATCTTTGAAGTTGAAATCGTCAAACTCAAAGCGGGCATCGGCAAGTTCCACTGCAAGGCCCTGGTTGATGGCAACCTGGTCTGTGAAGCCGACCTGATGTGCGCCAAACGCGAGATCTGATTGTGATCGACCCTCAAGCCTTCGTACATCCCGACGCCAAGCTTGGCAATAACGTCAAAGTCGGCCCCTGGACTTACATCGGTGCGGACGTAGAGATCGGTGACGACACCGAGATCATGTCCCACGTAGTGATCAAGGGTCCCACTGTTATTGGCAAGCGTAACCGCATCTTCCAATTCGCCTCGGTAGGCGAGGAATGCCAGGACAAAAAATACAAGGGTGAGCCCACCCGGCTGGTGATTGGCGATGACAACATCATCCGCGAATCGGTCACCATCCACCGTGGCACAGTCCAAGATCAGGGCCTGACCGCCATCGGCAGCAACTGCCTGCTGATGGCCTATGTGCACGTGGCTCACGACTGCATCATCGGTGACAACGTGATCATGGCCAACTACTCGGCCCTGGCTGGCCACGCCCATGTGGGCGACTGGGCTATCCTTGGCGGCCAAAGTGGTATCCACCAGTTCTGCCGGGTTGGTGCCCACGCCTTTGTGGGGGCCTGCGCCCTGGTGGTACAAGACGTACCGCCTTTTGTCACCTGTGCCGGCATGCGCGCCGAGCCCTTTGGTATCAACTTCGAAGGTCTCAAGCGCCGCGGCTTTTCCAAAGACAGCCTGCAGGCCCTTCGCAAGGCTTACAAGGCGCTTTATCGTCAGAACCTGACGCTGGAGCAAGCCAAGGAAGAGTTGGCCAAGCTGGCGACCGACGAGCCAGCCGTTGCCCAGATGCTCCATTTTATCGACAAGTCCGAACGCGGCATCATTCGCTGAGGTGATCATGTCCAGACCATTACGGGTGGGCATGATCGCAGGCGAGGCCTCCGGCGACCTGCTGGGGGCCGATCTCATGGCCTCCTTGCAGGCCCAACATCCCGACATTCAGTTCTATGGCATCGGCGGCCCGCGTATGCAGGCCCTGGGCTTTAACAGCCTTTTTGACATGGAAGAGCTGTCGGTGATGGGGCTGGTGGAGGTGCTAAAGCACCTGCCGCGCCTGCTGCATATCCGCAAACATATCGTCCGCCATTTTATCGACAACCCGCCCGACGTGTTCATCGGCATCGATGCCCCTGACTTCAACCTGGGCGTTGAAAAGCGCCTCAAGGACAAGGGCATCAAGACGGTGCATTACGTCAGCCCCTCGGTGTGGGCTTGGCGCGAAAAGCGGGTGTTCAAGGTCAAAGCCGCCACCGATCTGGTGCTGGCGTTGCTGCCCTTTGAAAAGGCTTTTTACGACCGTTACCAGCATCCGTGCGTGTTCGTGGGCCACCCCCTTGCCGACCGCATGCCGCTGGAGGTAAACGTACCGGCCGCCTGGGCCGAGCTGGGCCTTGCCGAGCAGCACCCGACTCTCGCCATTTTACCGGGCTCTCGTGGCGGTGAGGTGGCCCGCATGGCGCCACTCTTTAAAGAAGCGGCGCTAAAGCTCAAGGCCGACAACCCGGCGCTGCACTTTTTGGTACCGGCGGCCAACGCCAAACGCCGCGCGCAAATCGAAGCGGCCTTTAGCGATGTGGCCGATGTCACGGTGGTGGACGGCAAGGGTCGCGAGGTGATGGCTGCCAGCGATGCCGTGCTGCTCGCCTCCGGCACCGCCACCCTGGAAGCCATGCTGGCTAAAAAGCCGATGGTGGTGGCTTATCAGGTGCACCCCTTTACCTATTGGCTGGCCAAGAAACTGGTGCGGGTAAAACGCTTTAGCCTGCCCAATCTCCTGGCCGACGCCGACTGGGTGCCGGAGCTTATTCAGGACGACGCCACCCCGGCCGCCATTGCCAGGGCGGTTCAGGGCGCGTTGGGGGCCGAGCAACAGGCCAACCCGGCGCGGTTTCGCGCCCTTCATGAACGTATTCGCCAAAACGCCTCAGAGCAGGCGGCCAAGGCCGTATTGGAGCTGTTATGTTGATTGCCGGTGTCGATGAAGTGGGCCGCGGCCCCTTGGTGGGGGATGTGGTCACCGCCGCGGTGATTTTAGACCCGGCCAACCCCATCGAAGGCCTGACCGATTCCAAGAAACTCAGCGCCAAGCGCCGCGAGGCCCTGGCGGTAGAAATTCGTGAAAAGGCCCTGGCCTGGTGCGTGGCCAGGGCCAGCGCCGCCGAAATCGACAGTATTAACATCTTCCAGGCCACCATGCTGGCCATGAGCCGGGCCGTGGAAGGCCTGAGCCTGGTGCCCAGTGAAGCCCTGATTGACGGCAACAAAGTGCCCAAGCTCGCCATGCCGGCCAGGGCCATCGTCAAAGGTGATGCGCTAGAGCCTGCCATTGGCGCTGCCAGTATTCTTGCCAAAGTGGCCCGCGACGCCGAGATGGTTGAACTGCACCAGCGCTACCCCCACTATGGGTTTGACAAGCACAAGGGCTATCCCACCGCCGAGCACCTGGCAAAGCTCGCCGAGTATGGCCCTATCGACGAACACAGACGCAGTTTCAAACCGGTGCGCCTGGCACTGGGAATAGAGTCATGAGCACACCGAGCTTTATCCATCTTCGGGTTCATTCCGATTTCTCCATGGTCGACGGGGTGGCCAAGGTCGGCCCCATCGTCAAACAGGCCGGCGAAATGGGCTTTCCGGCCTTGGCCATCACCGACCAGGGCAACCTGTGCGGCCTGGTGCGCTTTTACGGCTCGGCCCACGGCTCCGGTATCAAGCCCATTGTCGGGGCTGATTTGTGGCTGCAAAGCGGCCCCATGGAAGATCAGCTCTATCGCCTGACCGTATTGTGCCAAGACAACACCGGTTACCAGAATCTCACCATGCTCATTTCCAAGTCCTACCTGCGCGGCCACGTGCAGGGCCGCCCGGTGGTGGACCGGGAGTGGCTAGCCCATCACAGCGAAGGGCTTATCCTGCTGTCTGGCGCCAAGGAAGGGGATGTGGGCATTGGCCTTTTGAAGGGCAATAACGCGCTGGTGGACGAAGCGGTGGCTTTTTACCAGCAGCATTTTCCCAGCCGTTACTACCTGGAGCTTATCCGCACCGGCCGCAGCGACGAGGAAAACTACCTCCATTACGCCGTGGCGCTGGCTCAGCAGCAAGGCTTGCCGGTGGTGGCGACCAACGAAGTGGTTATCCTCAAAAAGGACGACTTCGACGCCCACGAAACCCGGGTGGCCATTCGCGACGGCTACGTGCTGGCCGACCCCAATCGCCCCAAACGCTACAGCAGCGAGCAGTATTTGAAATCCGCCGAGGAAATGGCAGAGCTGTTCTCTGATATTCCCTCGGCCCTTGAAAATACCGTGGAGATCGCCAAGCGCTGTAACGTCACCATCCGCCTGGGCGAATACTTCCTGCCCAACTTCCCAACGGGCGATCTGAGCATCGAGGACTTCCTGGTCAAGGTGTCCGAGAAGGGTCTTGAGGAGCGCCTCCAATTCCTGTTCCCTGATGAAAAAGTGCGGGCCGAGCGGCGCGGCGAGTACGACGAGCGCCTGAAAATCGAACTGGGCGTAATCAACCAGATGGGTTTTCCCGGCTACTTCCTTATCGTCATGGAGTTTATCCAGTGGTCCAAGGATAACGACATCCCGGTCGGCCCAGGCCGGGGCTCTGGTGCTGGCTCCCTGGTGGCTTACGCCCTTAAAATTACCGACCTGGACCCCCTGGAATTTGACCTGCTGTTCGAGCGATTTTTGAACCCCGAACGGGTCTCCATGCCCGACTTTGACGTCGACTTTTGCATGGACAAACGGGACCAGGTGATTGACCACGTGGCCGAGCTATACGGCCGCGACGCGGTGTCGCAAATAATCACCTTCGGTACCATGGCCGCTAAAGCGGTGGTGCGGGACGTGGGCCGGGTCATGGGCCATCCGTACGGCTTTGTTGACCGGATCTCCAAGCTCATTCCCGGCGACCCGGGCATGACCCTCAAAAAGGCCTTCGAGGAAGAGCCGCGCCTGCAAGAGGTGTACGACGCCGACGAAGAAGTGCGCGCCGTTATCGACATGGCCCGTAAGCTCGAAGGGGTGACCCGTAACGCCGGTAAGCACGCCGGGGGCGTGGTTATCGCGCCCACCACCATCACCGATTTTGCGCCCATTTATTGCGACGATCAGGGCCACCACCCGGTTACCCAGTTCGACAAGAACGACGTGGAATACGCCGGGCTGGTTAAATTCGACTTCCTTGGCCTAAGAACCCTCACCATCATCGACTGGGCGCTGGAGATGATTAACCCGCGCCTGCAAAAAGCAGGCAAGGCGCCGGTGGATATCGCCGCCATCCCCCTCGATGACAAATACAGCTTTAAAAAGCTACTGAACGCCGAAACCACGGCGGTTTTCCAGCTTGAATCGCGGGGTATGAAGGAGCTGATAAAGCGCCTCAAGCCCGACTGCTTCGAGGACATGATAGCCCTAGTGGCCCTGTTTAGGCCGGGCCCGCTGCAATCGGGCATGGTGGATAACTTTATCGACCGTAAGCACGGCCGCGAGGAAATTTCCTACCCCGACGCCCAGTACCAGCACGAGAGCCTCAAGCCCATTCTCGAGCCCACCTACGGCATTATCCTCTACCAAGAGCAGGTCATGCAGATAGCCCAGGTGCTGGCCGGTTATAGCCTCGGCGGCGCTGACCTTCTGCGCCGGGCCATGGGTAAGAAAAAGCCCGAAGAAATGGCTAAGCAGCGGGCCACCTTCGAAGACGGCGCCAAAGCCAATGGCATTGACGGCGAACTGGCAATAAAGATCTTCGACTTGGTAGAGAAGTTCGCCGGTTACGGCTTTAACAAGTCGCACTCTGCCGCCTACGCTTTGGTGTCTTACCAAACCTTGTGGCTCAAGGCCCACTTCCCGGCCGAGTTCATGGCGGCGGTGATGTCTGCCGATATGGACAACACCGACAAGATAGTGACCCTGGTGGACGAAGTGCGCCGTCTGGGGCTGGTGATGCAGCCGCCGGACGTTAACGTTGGCCAGTACAAGTTCACCGTTAACGAGCAAGGCGAGGTGATTTACGGCATCGGTGCCATCAAGGGCGTCGGTGAAGGCCCTATCGAGGCCATCTTGGAGGCCCGCAGCGAAGGCGGCCCCTTTAGCGACCTTTTTGATTTTTGTAACCGGGTCGACATCAAGCGGGTGAACCGCCGGGTGCTGGAAAAACTGGTGCAGTCTGGCGCCATGGATAGCCTCGGCCCCATCAAGGGCAGCCTCAAAGGGCGCCTTGGCGAGCAGCGGGCGCGGCTGTTTGCCACCTTGCCAGAAGCCATCAAGGCGGCCGACCAGCACGCCAAAGCGCAAAGCATCGGCCAGGGCGACTTATTTGGCCTGGTCAACGAGTCCCCTGACGATAACCAGCAAAGCTTTGCCCAGGCAGCAACCTGGCCTGACGAGCAGTGGCTGATGGGGGAGCGCGAGACCCTCGGGCTTTACCTTTCCGGCCACCCCATCGACCGTTACCTGCCGGAGCTCAAGCACCTGGCCCGTTGCCGGCTGTGCGATGTGCAGCCCACCCCAAAAGGCGGCAGCGTGGTGCTGTCAGGTCTGGTTCTGGCGGTACGGCCCATGATCAACAAGCGAAACGGCAAGCGCTGGGGTATTGTTACCCTCGATGATGGCTCGGCACGCCTCGATGTCATGCTATATGCTGACACTTACGAGCAATATCAGGATCTTTTGGCACCGGATTTGGTGTTGGTGGTTGAAGGACAGGTCAGCTTTGATGACTTTTCCGGGGGCTATAGAATGACGGCACGTAATGTGATGACCATCACTCAAGCCCGCGAACGCCATGCCCGGGGCCTGAAATTGCAGGTAGGGGGCCAGGTTAAGCCGGAGCAGCTGCTCAATGTGCTGGAACCGTTCAGCCAGGGCACCTGTCCTGTTACTCTGAGCCTTGCCAACCAGCAGGCCCAGGGGGAAATGAAACTGGGTGTTCGCTGGCGGGTCATGCCGGAAGATGCCTTGCTGCATCAATTGGGGACCCTTTTGGGTAAAGAAGCGGTCACGCTTCAGTATGACGCTTAAGGCGAAGCCTTCAGGATAACGGACAAAACATGAGCCTTAACTTTTTACAATTCGAACAACCTATCGCTGAACTGCTGGCACAAATCGAAGAGCTAAAAGCAGTGGGCGATAGCAATGGCGTAGATCTCAACCTCAGCGAGGAGATCGGCCGTCTTAACGACAAATGCGATGAGCTGACCAAAAAGCTGTTTAGCGATCTGACTCCCTGGCAAGTGGCGCAATTGGCTCGCCACCCCCAGCGCCCCTACAGCTACGACTACATCAAGCACATCTTCACCGAATATGACGAGTTGGCCGGCGACCGCGCCTTTGCCGACGACAAAGCCATAGTCGGTGGTATTGCCCGCCTTGAAGGCGAGCCGGTGATGGTGATTGGTCATCAGAAGGGCCGCGACGTGCGTGAGCGCACCAAGCGTAACTTCGGCATGCCGCGCCCCGAGGGCTACCGCAAAGCGCTGCGCCTGATGGAGATGGCCGAGCGCTTCAAGATGCCCATCCTCACCTTTATCGACACCCCCGGCGCCTACCCAGGTGTGGGCGCCGAAGAGCGTGGCCAGTCCGAAGCCATTGCCCGCAACCTCAAGGTGATGGCCACCCTCAAGGTGCCGGTGATTTGTACTGTTATCGGTGAAGGTGGCTCCGGCGGCGCCCTGGCCATCGGTGTGGGCGACAGGGTCAACATGCTGCAATACTCCACCTATTCGGTGATCTCCCCCGAAGGCTGCGCCTCCATTTTGTGGAAAAGCGCCGACAAGGCCAGCGTGGCGGCCGAAGCCATGGGCATCACCGCCGAGCGCCTCAAAGAGCTCAAGCTGATTGATACCGTGGTCGAAGAGCCCTTGGGCGGCGCCCACCGTAATCCCAAACTGATGGCTGAGCGCCTCAAGGCGCGCCTGCTGGCCGACCTGAACGGCCTGCGTGACCTCGACGGCGACACCCTGCTGGACAAGCGTTACGAGCGCCTGATGGGGTACGGCTACGTCTGATGCAGACCGTGCTCGACGCCCTTGACCAACAACTGGGCCCCCGCCTTGGCGGGGGCTCTGTCGTTTTGGCGCTCTCAGGTGGCCTGGACTCGGTGGTGCTGCTCCGCGCCCTGGCGCCCTGGTGCCAAGCGCGAGACGCCAGGCTAAAAGCGGTGCACGTTCATCACGGCATCTCCGCCAATGCCGATAGCTGGGCTGAACACTGCCAGGGGCTTTGCGCCGCCCTAGGCGTGCCTTTGGCGATAGAGCACCTCGCCCTTAACAAAGGGCCGCGCCAAAGCCTGGAGGCCATCGCTCGTGACGCCCGTTACCGGGTGCTGGCCGATGCCATGGCGCCGGGTGATTGCCTGGTGACCGCCCATCATTTGGATGACCAAGCCGAGACTTTTCTGCTCGCTGCCCGGCGCGGCGCTGGCCTGGATGGCCTTTGCGCCATGCCGTTTGCCCGGCCCTTTGGCCCCGGCACCCTTATCCGGCCATTGCTGGCCCTGAGCCGAAAAACCTTGGAAGCGGCAGCTAAGGGCTTGGCTTGGGTGGAAGACGAGTCCAATCAAGACACCGCCTTTGACCGCAACTTCCTGCGCCAATCCCTGCTGCCAGCGGCAGAGGTAAGGCTTGGCGGCTTTAGCGCCGGCCTTGCCCGCAGTGCTGAGTTGTTGCAACAGGAGCTGCCGGCCAGAGACTGGCTGCTAACGCAGGAGCTGGCGCGGCGGGTGGGGCTTGATGGCAGCCTGGACCTTGGCGGCGCCCCTGTTGAGGCAGCGGCGCTGTTGCTGCGGGCTTGGGCCGCGCGTGTTGACGAAGGCGTGGCGCTGGGGCACAAGGTGGTTGCCGAGATGCTGCGCCAACAACACGCCGCAGACGATGCCACGGTGCGGGTGGGGGATTTTGGCCGTTTTAAGGGCCGCTGGTTTTATTTGCCGCCAACCCTTGGCGCCGATAAAGCAGCCTTACTCACCGCTATTGCCTGGCAACCCGGGGGCGGTTTGCTGCAAAAAGGGCACTGGCGTTTTGACTTGCCGGGCGCAACCCGTTTTCAGCCCCACGACAGAGACCAGGGCCGGACCCTTAAAAAGCTCTGGCAAGAATGGGGCGTGCCGCCCTGGCTGCGCCGCCACTGGCCACTGTTAGTGGGTGAGGGCGGTGAGCTACTGGCGGTAGCGGGCATGGCGGTGGCCAAAGGCCACTTTCAGCCCCAGGGGCAATTCCCGGCTTGGGATGCCCCTGGCGCCTTTCAGCCTTTTCTCAGGCAGCCGCGGCCGGCGCCTTTGGCCTGATAAAGCGCCAAGTCGGCCCGCGCTTGCAATGAGCGGGGGTGTTCTCCTGGTTGCCACTGGGCCAAGCCCATGCTGACACCAATTTTATGGCTGGCCAGGAACTCGTTGTCTTTGAGGCTTGCCAACAGCCGCTGGGCCAGCTTTTCGCCGCCGTCCTGGTCGGTGTCGGCCAGCAGCAGGGCAAATTCGTCTCCCCCTAAGCGAAAGCACAAATCCTCAATGCGGGCCTGGCTGGTCATCAGCTGGGCCACCCGGTAGAGAACGGCATCTCCCCGTTGATGGCCGTAGGCATCGTTAACCGGCTTGAAGTTGTCCAAGTCCAGCAGCAGCAGGCAAAAGGGGCGCTGATGGCGGTCGGCCCTGGCCACCAGACGGGTTTCTTCCTCGGCAAAGGCGGTGCGGTTGCCAAGGCCGGTCAGTTGGTCGGTGCGGGCCTGGCTCAGGGCCTTACCATGCATCAGGGCGTTGCCAAGGGCCGGTACCAAGGCGTCGTGCCAGTGCCCCAACAGTTGCTCCTGCCACAGGCTCAGAGGCCCTTTGAGGCTGTAGTGCACGCCGTCCACTGCTGGACAGTCGGTGGTGAGATAGCGCTCGGTATTGCCGCTTCGCCAGCGCAGCTGCACCGAGTCATTGACCCGAATGGCGGCAAGGGGGAGGCAATGTTTTGCCAGGGCGGCAAAACGCATCAGCACCTGCTGGGGGTCCAGGGTCTGGTACAGGCCTATCACATCTTCTGCCCGTGGCGTGATGGCCAGGGGCAGGGTCTTGGAATTGGCGGTATAGGGATGTAACTGCATGGGCATGCCCTCGGTAATACCTGGGCAAATCTGAGCAAGATCTAGGCCAAAATGCCAAGGTGACTGACGATGGCCGCTTTCTGGCGCTCGGCGTCTTGTTCTCCAAGGGCGATAAGTTCCTGACAATAAAGGCTTTCAAAGAGTAGATAGGAGAGCAGCGATGCGTCTTCTTCGTCGGTAACCCCTAGCCGTGCCAGCAGCCAGCGAATAGCCCTTGGCAAACTGCGGTAGTGGTGAGCCGCTATGACGTCAATATCCTGACTGGGCTGCACCACCAGGGTATCGATGGCGCGAAGGGGCAACTGGTGGCGCTTTCTTGGCGGGATCATCTCCAGGGTCTGGTTGACTCGCCAGGCCCGCTCCAGATCGGCATTGAGGGCATCGGTAAAAATGCTCTCCAGCAGGTAGCCGGCTATGGTACCGGCGGTGGGGGTGTGAGTCTGGGTCGAGCGGATATTGTGCAGCTGCTGGTGCTGGGTGCCGATCACCAGAATGCGGCTGGCCCCCAGATGAATGGCCGGGCTCAGGGGGCTTAGCTGATGGATAGTGCCATCGCAGAAATACTGGTTTTTGATGCGCACCGGCGGGAATAAAAAGGGCAGGGCGGTGCTGGCCATCAGGTGGCTCTCGTTAAGGTGTACCCGTTGTCCTAGGCGCCTGGCCCGTTGCCACGGCTGGCAGGTGTCGGCACCGGTAAAAAAGGTCACCGAGCTGCGTTCGGTATAGGAAGAGGCGGTGATGCCTATGGCCCGCAATCTACCGGCGGTGATTTGCCCTGCCAGACGATGAAAGGGGACACGGCTGGCCAGCAGTTTTTGTAATGGCCTGGGGTCGAGCAGGCAAGGCTGAAGCTGACGGGCGTAGTCGGCCTGGAAGAATCGCACCATGCGCCGGACAATATGGCCGGCCAGGTGCCAGGGATCGGCATGAAAAACCTGGCCGGTATGAAACTGGCCCCAAACCCGCTCAAGATGCCGCACTCCCCGGCACAGGCAATGGGCCCAGGCACCCAAGGCCGTGGCGTTGACGGCGCCGGCCGAGGTGCCGCAGAGAATATGAAAAGGCAGGCCTTGTTTGGGACCTTGCCAGCGACCGATGGCTTTGAGCACGCCTACTTGATAGGCGGCCCTGGCGCCGCCGCCGGTGAGGATAAGGGCTGTAGTGGCAGGGCTGTGCATGGCGCGTCCCGTATGCTTTTATTCTGCCAATCAGCTTAGTTTACAATGCCTTATCTTGCCTCCTTGGCAACAAAAAGCCCCGCAGTTGCGGGGCTTTTTTAATCGCTTCGCCTTACTGGCCAAGGTGGCCTTTAAGGGTGGCCAGCACATCGCTGATGGCCAGCTCCACCTTCTCGCCGTCGCGGCGGTTTTTGTATTCCACCAAGTCGTTGTCGAGGCCGCGCTCGCCGATGATGATGCTGTGGGGAATACCAATCAGCTCCATGTCGGCAAACATCACGCCGGGGCGCTCTTTACGGTCATCGAACAGCACTTCGATACCGGCGCCGGTCAGTTCGGCGTAGAGCCTCTCGGCGGCGTCCTGCACCCGGTGCGACTTGTGCATGTTCATGGGGATGATCACCACCTGGAAGGGGGCGATGGCGTCCGGCCAGATGATGCCTTTGTCGTCATGGTTCTGCTCGATGGCAGCGGCCACCACCCGGGAGACACCGATGCCGTAGCAGCCCATTTCCATGACGGTGGCCTTGCCCTGCTCGGACAATACCGTGGCCTTCATGGCTTCGGAGTACTTGGTACCCAACTGGAAGATGTGGCCCACTTCGATACCGCGCTTGAGCTCGATGGTGCCTTTGCCGCAGGGGCTGGGGTCACCAGCCACCACGTTGCGGATATCGGCAACGGCGGTAAATTGCGCGTCGCGGTCCCAGTTGATGTGGGTGTGGTGCTTGCCATCGACGTTGGCGCCGGCGGCAAAATCGCTCATCACCGCTACGCTGCGGTCAACAATCACCGGCAATTTCAGGCCAACCGGGCCCAGGGAGCCGGGGCCGGCACCGATGGCGGCGCGAATGTCGGCTTCGTCGGCAAAGGCGAAGGGGCTGGCCACCTGGGGCAGCTTCTCGGCTTTGATGTCGTTCAGCTCATGGTCGCCACGGACCAGCAGCGCCACCAGCGGGGCTTCTTCGCTGGCGCCTTTGACGATAAGGGTTTTGACCGTTTTCTCAATGGCAATACCGAACTGGCTCACCAGCTCATCGATGGTCTTGGCATTGGGGGTGTCCAGCTCGGCCAGCTCGCCAGTAGGGGCGGCGCGCTCGGTGCTGGGGGCCAGGGCTTCGGCCATTTCCACGTTGGCGGCAAAGTCGGAGCCGTTGGAGATGGCAATTACATCTTCGCCGCTCTCGGCCAGCACCTGGAACTCATGGGAGGCGCTGCCGCCAATGGAGCCGGTGTCGGCCACCACGGGGCGAAAATCCAGGCCCAGGCGGGTGAAGATGTTGCAGTAGGCCCGGTGCATGCGCTGGTAGGTGTCTTCCAGGCTGGCCTTGTCCAGATGGAAGGAGTAGGCGTCCTTCATCAGGAACTCGCGGCCACGCATCACCCCGAAACGGGGGCGCACTTCGTCGCGGAACTTGGTCTGAATCTGAAAGAGGTTCAGGGGCAACTGCTTGTAGCTGCTCACCTCACCGCGCACCAGGGCGGTGATCACTTCTTCGTGGGTCGGGCCCAGCACAAATTCGCGGTTGCCACGGTCCTTGATGCGGCAAAGCTCAGGGCCGTAGTCTTCCCAGCGGCCGGATTCTTGCCACAGCTCGGCAGGTTGCACCACCGGCATGGACACTTCAATGGCCCCGGCCTTTTCCATTTCGTCGCGCACCACCGCTTCCACCTTTCTCAGGGTGCGAAGACCGGTGGGCAGCCAGGTGTAGAGACCGGCGGCGATTTTACGCACCATGCCGGCACGCATCATCAACTGGTGGCTTTTAACCTCAGCGTCGGCTGGGGTTTCCTTGAGAGTGGACAGCAGGTATTGGCTGGTACGCATTTCCAAACAAGGCCGTGGTGAAGTGTTAAAAGGAGACGTAGTGTAGCAGCACCCGGGGCCCCCTAGAAGCCCCGGTGGCCCTGGCGTTTTTCTTCGAGGCGGGCCAGCAGTTTGTCGACGTTCTGGCGGTCGGTTACCGCCAGTACCGCCCAGGACAACACCAGACCCAGCGGCGGCCCTAATTGCAGGCAAAGGGCCTCGGCAAAGCTCTCGCCATGGGGGTGGTTGCGGCGCGGCAGATAAAGTAGCAGCCGGGCGCCGTCGCCCTTGGCCAGGATATCGTCCGGCAGGCACTCTTTTTTTAAGCGCTGGCCCAAGGCCTTTAACTGTTTATCGCCGCCGGCAAAGCCGGCATCGAGGTTGATGGCCCGCAGGTTATCGACGTGGATCATCACCAACCAGGCATCTAAATCACCCTTTTGCACCATCCGGCACAGCCGGCCACGGGTGGGCAGGCCGGTGGCGGCGTCGTGGTCCAGGCGATGCTCCAATTTGGCCAGCCGCGCCATGTTGCGATACAGCCGCTTCTGGGCAAGGCGCCAGCGCCACAGCAAATACAGCGGTGGCGGCAACAGCAGCAGCATCAGCAGCCAGGGCCAATAGCCGGTGCGGGTTTGCGGGCCTGGGTGGTAGAGAAAATCGCTGATGTTATCGACTTTGGGAATTTGACCGCTCTCGGCGAGGATGTCGGCAATGTGCTGCCAGCGCCTGGGGTTCATGTGCCCGATGCTCACCAGATCCGGCATGATCAACTGGCGGGCGGTATCCAGTTCAAAGCGCATGTGGCCCTGGGATTTGTCGGTCTGGTAGTGGTTACTGATAATAGCCAGGGCTTCCTGGGGGTGGTCCAGGGCATAGTCCCATCCTTTGAGGGACGCGGCCCGGAATTTGGCCACCTCTTGCGGGTGTTCTTTGAGGAAGGGGGTGGAGGTAAAGAGGATGTCGGAGTAAAAATCCATGCCCATGGCGCGCGGGTCGAGGATCACATAAGGCAGCCCCAGTTTATCCAGCTGATAAGGCTCGTTGGTGAGGTAGGCGTTAAAGGCGTCTACCTTGCCGGCGATAAAATCCTGGATATTGGTGGAGGTGTCTTGGCGGATGAGCTGGCTGGGTTTGATACCGGCCTTGTTCAGCATGGCGAGGATCTCCGGGTCCAGGCCGCCGGGGAAGAACATCACCTTGTGGCCCACCAAGTCTTTTACGCTCTTGATGCCGCTGTCGGTGCGGGCCACCAGCACCGAAGGGGAGTGCTGGTAGATGGCGGCCAGGGCCACAAAGGGATAACCCTCGGCCCAAAAGCTCAGCACCTCCATGTTGCCCACTCCGAACTGGGCGCGGCCTTCAAACACCTCGTTGACCGGGAAGCGGTTGGCGTTGCCCCCGCGAATGGTCACATCCAGGCCCGCGTCCTTGTAATAGCCCTTGTACAGCGCCACGTAGTAACCGGCGAACTGGGGCTGGTGGTGCCAGCGCAGCTGCAACACCAACGGGTCGGCAAAAAGCGGGCGGCTTAACAGCAGCAGGGTGAAGGCAAGGGCCAAACGCAGCATGACGGGTCCTGTGTCATCAAAACTAAAGCCACTATGGTTCAAGCACTTGGCTTAGTAAAGCGGGTTATCTCTTCCACTTCCACCCCTTGGGGGTGAACGCGAAAACGCACGTTAAGGCCGGCAAGGGTCACCCCGTACTGGCGCTCATCGACCTGCTGCTTTTTGTAGGCAGGCCTTGGGTCTTGCGCCAATACCTCGCTGATAAAGCCCTCCAGCTCGCCTTTGCCCAAGGCGTTCAGCGCCGCCTGCGCCTCGGGCAGCCACGCCACATTGAGCGCCGCTGGCGGCTCTGGGGCATAACCGCCACGGGCCTCGGGTAGGGCATCGGCGTAGGGCAGGTAGGGCTTGATGTCGAGGATGGGTGTGCCGTCCACCAAATCAACCCCGCCCAGGGTCAAAACGCCGCTGGCGGCGTCTACTGCCAGTAGTTCCACCACCGAGAGCCCCATGGGGTTGGGCCTGAAGGTAGAGCGGCTGGCAAAGACCCCGGTTTTGGCGTTGCCGCCAAGGCGCGGCGGGCGCACCAGCGGCTGCCAGTCGCGGCCTAGGTGTTCGTGAAAAACAAAGCTCAACCACAGGTGCGAAAAGGCCTCGATGCCGCGCAAGGCATCGCCCCGGTAAGGAGGGGCCAGCACCAGTCTCGCCCTTGCCGACTTCACCAGCCCCGGCTGGCGGGGTACGGCAAACTTCTCGGCGTAGGGGCTTTCGATATGGCCGATGGCGGTAAATGAAAAGGCGCCCATCAGGGCGCCTCCATTTCAATGGCCTGGGCCTGGCAAATCACCTGGGTCAGGCAGCCTGGGGCTGCCTCCTTACCGCTTAGGCTCAGGCACTGGCGGATGACGATGGCGTTGGCCCCCATCTTGGCCGCCTGGGTGCGGGCATCGGTACGGGCGTCGCTGGCTTGGGCCGGCGGCAGGTTGGCCTCCTCCTGGCACGACTCGCCACTGACCAGCCCCAAAATCTTGTAACGTTGGCCTGCCAGGGCGTCGCTGCCCACCACCTCGACCTTACCTGGCGTGAAGTAGTCGCTGATGCGCTCCTTATCGAGATTGGTAATGACCTGGTAATCACCGGCGCAGCCGGTCAGTAGCAGGGCCATCAGCAGCAGGCCTTTGTTCATTTACTGTCCTTTTTGAAGATACTTGCGGTACAGGCGTTTCTGGCGATTATCCAGATCCACGGCGGCGCCGTCGATATAAAGTGCCTTCACGCTGACCCCGGCATAATCAAAAAGCGGGTGGTCGGTCACCATCAAGGTGGCGCTGCGCCCAACGGTGAGGTCGCCATATTGCTTGGCTATGCCCAGCAGCTCGGCCGGCACCAGGGTCACAGAAGCCAGGCCTTTTTTCGGGTCAAGGCCCCAGGCCTGGGCCTGGCCAACGGCGAAAGGCAGGTCCCGCGACGACCAAGAGCTTGGCAGGGCGATGGCCACCTTGACCCCGGCCTTGTCGAGGATGCCAGCCAAGGCATAGGCCTCGTCATAGGGGGCGTCGTCGCTGGAGGGCAGGCCTTGTGGGTTGGTGACCGCCACCGCCACGCCGCGGCGGGCAAGCTCGTTGGCGTAGCGCTCGGCGCCGCGGCCGCCCACCAGGGTCCATTTGAGGCCGAAACGGTCACCAAAGCGCAGCACTTGATGGATGGCGGCGCTACCGTCGGCGTGGATAAAGAGCGGAATGCGCTTTTCCATCACCCCGGTCATGGCTTCAAGGCTGGCGTCGATGGTCTGATCTTCGCTGTCGATACGGCGCTGGCGATAGGCCTCGGCATTGGCAAAGAAGGTTTCCAACTTCTCGCGGGCCGCTTCGTCGCCCACTTCTGGCCAATAAAGGTGCATGGCGGTGTCGGCGCGAACCAGCATGTCACGGCGGTTCCAGCCATCCATGCGCATGACCGCGGAGCGCCCGGCAACCAGGCCACCTTGCGGCGCCACTTCCACCAGGGCAATGCCGTTGGAGCGCACAGTAGGAATAAGCTCGGAGTCGGCATTAAAGGCGGTCTCGGCGGCCACTTCCGGGGTGAAGCTGCCTACTTCTTCCACGTCGTTGGTGGAGCGTACCGCTTCAATTTCCTGAATACCCAGAAGGGTGGAAAGACCGATAAGGCCGGCATAAAGGTGCTTGCCGGTGCCGTCCACTACCTCGGTGCCGGCCGGGGCCTCAAGGTTTTGGCCTATGGCTTTGATAACGCCTTTTTCAAACAGCAGATCAGTATTGGGCTGGTCGCCCCCGGCAACGCTGTGCAGGGTGGCGCCCTTAATCAAAATGGCTTGGCTCTGGGCTTTACCGGGGACCATGTCATGGGCCAGCACCGGCAACGCCAACAGCATCAGGGCGGCAAAAAGTGCGCGCATCACATTTCCTCCAGGTGGTTGTCCATGTCTTCGCAGTGCCAATGCACCACCGCCGGGCGGTAGCCTTCGCGGTTCTCGGCCGGCTTTTCACCGGAGGCGAGAATTTTGTCGATAAGGGCGGCCTTCTCGGCTTTGATGGCCTGGCGTTCCACCAGATCCTGCTTGCGGTCAAAGTAGCGTTTGCCGTCTACCCAGGTGATTTGTACCCGGGCGCGGGCGCTGAGCGGGTCTGCGTCCCACAGCACCAGATCGGCGGCTTTGCCTTCCTTGATAGAGCCGGTGTACTGGTCGACTTTCAGCTGCTTGGCCGGGTTGATGGTGGCCATCTTCCAGGCATCTTCCGGGCTCATGCCGCAATAGGCCATGGACTTGGCCGCTTCCAGGTTCAGGCGGCGAATGAGATCTTCGGAGTCGGAGTTGATGGAGGTCACCAGGCCTTTTTTGTTCATCAAGCAGGCGTTCTGGGCGATGGCGTCATACACCTCGAACTTGTAAGCCCACCAGTCGGCAAAGGTGGAGGCGGTGGCGCCGTGGGCCTTCATCTCGTCGGCCACCTTGTAGCCCTCGAGGATGTGGGTGAAGGTCTGGATATGAAAATCAAAGTCGTCCGCCACTTCCATCAGCGCCAAGATCTCGGAAGCCACGTAGGAGTGGGCATGCACGAAGCGCTCCTTGTTCATGATCTCCACCAGGGCGTCCAGGCGATAGTCGCGGCGCGGCGGCAGCACTTCGCTTTTCTGGCGGCGAGACAGCAAGTCGTAACGGGTGCGCTGTTCTTGGTATTCCCGGGCGGTTTGGAAGGCGTCTTCCATCAGGCTTTTCACGCCCATGCGGGTTTGCGGGTAGCGGATGGTGAAATCATCCCCCCAGTTGGACTGCTTGACGTTCTCACCCAGGGCGAACTTGATGGTGCCGGGGGCTTCTTTGAACTTCATGTCGTTGGCGGTTTCGCCCCAGCGCAGTTTGACTATCTGGGCCTGGCCGCCAATGGCGTTGGCCGAGCCGTGCAGCAGCTGGGCGGTGGTGGTGCCGCCAGCCAGAGCCCGGTAGATGCTCACATCATTGGGATTGACCACATCACCGACACGCACTTCCGAGGTCACCGATTCGCTGGCCTCGTTCACCCCGCCGCTGATGGCGATGTGGCTGTGCTCGTCGATGATGCCGGCGGTCAGATGCATGCCGGTGGCATCAATCACCTGGGCGCCACGGGCTGACAAGTCTTTGCCGACCTTCTCAATCACGCCGTCTTCGATGAGTACGTCGGTGTTTTGCAAAATACCGGCGTCTTCGGAGGTCCACACCGTGGCGTTTTTAATAAGCAGTTTTTCTGCCTTGGGATGGGCGGCAAGGCCATAGGCCTGGTTGGGGAAGGTAACCCGGCTGACCAGAGCGTCGTCGCTGTTGGCGGCTTTGTCATCCTTGGCTTCGGGAGCGATGGCGCGTGCGCCAAGGCTTTGCCAACGGTCGCCGTTAAATGCACTGAGGCTTGGCGCCTGGCTAGTGCCGGTCAGCGTCCAGTAATGGCTGCCGCTATCGTCGGCCCAGCGCAGTTGCAGGTGCTCGTCTTCGTAGTTGCTGGACAGGCCCTTTACCTCGGCGTCGCCGTCTTTGAGGCTGACACTGCCGTCGTCGTTGACGCTGAGCTGGTACTGGCTACCCACTTGGTATTGGCCCCAAAGGGCAGCAAGGCCCAGGGGGATTTGGCTGTGGGCTTGGCCTTGGGTCCAGGTGGAGAGCACCTTGCCCTTTTCAAAGAGGTTGCCGGAGGCAATCACGAAGTCGGCCATCATGCCGGGCTTGAGCTGGCCTGCCAGCTGCTCGACGCCACTGATTTTGGCCGGCACCGTGGTCAGGGCCGCCAGGGCCTTGTCTTCACTGAGCCCGGCCTTGATGGCTTTTTTCACCTCTGGCCAGATGGAGCCGTCCACCCCGTGGCGGCTAAAGGCTACGGCCAGGCCGCGCTTGCTAAGCTCGGCGGCGCTGCTGGGAGCGCGCTCCCAATGGCGAAGGTCGGCCAGCTGCGCCCGCTCTACATCGGCCTCGGAGGTGAGTTTCGGCGGTTTGGGGAAATTAAGGGGCAGCACCACGGTTTTGGCGGCCTTGGCTACCTCGTCGGCGCGGTCGTACTCAAAATTGGAGCCCAGATACACCGGGTTTAGGCCAAATTCCTTAAAGAGGCTGGCCGCTTCCAGAAGCTCATCTTCGTGGCGGGTGGCCATCAGAATGCCGCGGTCCTTAAGGGCCGCCAGGGCGGTTAAGTCGCTGTTGGCTTCCAACTGGTTGCGGGCGCCGTCGTGGGTTTGGGCTTCTTTGTACCAGGCCGCATCGGAAAGGGTCTGGCGCACCAAGGCGATAGCTCCCATCAGCGAGGTGGGGTAGACCTGGGGCGAGCTGCCCTTGTCAAAGGCCATGAACTGGCGGCCAGTATCTTTGTAAATCAGCTGGTTGCTAGGTAGGTCTGCCAGAGAAAGGGAGACACTGTAACCGCGAAAGATGCCGTCCAGGCGGGCGCTTTCCACACTGGTGAAACCGTCGTTGAGGTAGGCTTTGGCTTTTTCACTGTCAGCCTTTACCTGCTCGCGCCAGACATCAGAGCCGTGCACGGCGGCGTTATGGGCCTGGGCGCCTTGGCGGGGCCAGTCGTAATGGGGCTTGTCGTCACCCTCGGGATAGGCTTTTTCCGGCAGGCCGTAATTGGAGTAAGGGTCCACGAAACCGGGGTAGATCCAGGCACCCTTGGTGTCGATGACCATGGCGCCGCTCGGCACCTTGCCGCCTACGCTGAGGACTCGGCCGTCGCGAATCACCAGGGTAGCGTCGGTGAGCGTCTCACCGGGGCTGGTTATCAGGGTGGCGTGGGTCAGGGCCAGGGTCTGGCCGGATTTGGGATACAGGCCGTGCGGATCTGCCGTCTGGGTCTGGCTTGCGAAAGACAGAAAAGGCATGAGCGCACTGGCGAGAAGGGACAGTTGGACTGCCTTATTCCTTGCCGTCATGAGAGATTTTCCCTGTTGGTTTTATTAGCAGTATCTCAACACAGGGCTTACAGGGGTGCAACGGCTCAGAGGCCAACCGCCGGTAATTTGGGGACAAGGGAAAAGCCGCGATTTATCAGGAAGAAAAAGTCTGAAGGTGGCGACGTAAAAACTGCTCCAACTGGCTCAGCTCGTCTTCGTTGGGCTGTCCGTAAAAGGCTTGGAAGCGAAGCTGCTTGCCGTCCAGGCATTGCACTTCCAGCTCTGCGGTCTCAGGGCCAGTAACGGGGCGTACATCGCGGATCTGCGCCAATGGCACTGTTTCCAAGCGGCGGCTACGGGTAGGGCGAATACGCAACTGGCCTTGTTGGACAATCAGAAACTCTTCGGCGGGATTGTTCAGTACCCAGTACACCAGGGTGGCGGAAAGTGCCGCGCCCAGCAGCGGTAACCAGTCGGGCAGGCCCAGCAGCGGCAACAGCAACGACACCAGCGTAATACCAATGGCAATCGCCAGGGTACCGACACTGAGCGGCTTGGCGCGATGTAGGCTGTGGCGATGGGAACGGTTCATTTGGACATCTTTGCTTCCATGCATGGGCGTTAGTGTGTCTTAGCCTCCGTCTGTAGACAAGTAATAAATCTGTTAAAAAGCGTTTGTTTCACAAGCGTTTATTAATTGTCCACTGGCAAACCATGCAGGTCCTTGATGGTGTCCACCAGCAGCCGGGTGCCGGGGCCAATTTGGTCTGGGTCCGGCACCACCAGATTCATCACCGCCGTGCGCCGGCCGCCATCCTTGATGGACAGCAGTTTCAAACTGCCTTCGGCCAACTTTCCTTCCACCCAGTGCTGGGGGATCCACATAAAGCCCATACCGCCTTCCAGTACCTGCAAGGCGTCATAGAAGTGGCTGAAGGTCCAGCGGTTTTCGGCTTTAAGCCAGCCGGACACTTCTTTGGGGCGGTGGGCGGTGTCGCGAATAACCAGTTGCAGCTCTTGAGCCAGTTCGTCGGCGTTGATGGCGCCTTCGCGGCTGGCCAGAGGGTGGCTATGGTGTACCACCGGTATCAGGTCAATACTCATCAGCGCCAGGCCGATAAAGCCGCGGGGGATGATGCTGGTGATGGCCACATCCACCAGACCTTCGAGGATAAGCTCTTCGGAGCCGGTGATAACAGAGTTAAAGACTTGCAGGCGCGAGCCACGGCTTTGTGGGCCAAAACGCTCCAGCAGTTCAATTTGCAGGGCGTAAGGATAGACCGACTCCACCGACAGCCGAATTTCCGGCTCCCAGCCGCTTTCAATGTTCTTGGCCAGGCCTTCGAGGGTTTCCACCGTGTCGGTCAGGGCCCGTGAGCGGCGTAGCAGTACCTCGCCGGTGGGGGTCAAGAAGGCTTTGCGGCCTTTGACTTCCAAAAGCGGCACGCCCAACTGGTCTTGGAGCTTGGCCACGGCGTGGTTCAGGGACGACTGACTCTTGTTAAGGGCCGCGGCAGCCTGGGCGTAACCACCATGGTCCACCACGGCTTGCAGCATCCGCCATTGTTCGAGGGTGGTCTTAGGCCTGTACATGGCAATGTCTCTTATCGGTATAGGGGCAGCTTGCCGAAAAGGGGCCGGGGAAAAAACCCCCTTTGCCGGTAATTTTTTCAGGAAAACGTTTTCTTTTTGTTTTTCCCTATGGCATATTCGCCTCAATGGTGGTTTGAAGGACCGCCATTCCTCAAAAGCATGTTTGTTTATCAATCATCCTGTGAAGCCAAAACCCCGTAGGGATTTCCTACGGGGTATTTTTTTATTTGGCCTCTAAACCAAAAGGCAGTTTGGCCGCCTGGCCCAGGTTTGGGCCGTCAAATCGCTTGGCAGGCCAGGCCAGCAAAGCGATGGCCAGCACATTGCGGTGCTCGCCGCTAGACAGGGCAACTTTGCCTGAAACCGAGGGAATAAGGCCGGCTTTGATGTTAATGGCCTGTTTCAGGCGGTCTTTGATGCTGCGCACCAGTGGCTGGTCGCCTTGGCCGGTCAGCTCCAGACACAAGGCCACCTCGGCCATGACGTCTTCTGAGGTGCGCTCGAGGATCTGTTGGCCGTGGCTCAGGAAGTAATCGGTTATCCAGCGATAATCGGCTGCTTTGAGGTCATGTTGGTAGTAGCCGGAGGCGGCCAGCACGATGTGGGTCATGCCGTACACCTTGTTTTTAAACTGTTTTTTACTGAGCTTGCCGTCTTTGGCATCGGGGTAGGTGTGGCGCATCGCCTGGTCAAAATCCTGGCGAAGGTCCGCTACCCCCAGCTGCTCCATCCAGTACACGTAATTGGCTGCCTGGGCGGCGTAGGCTTTGATGAATTCTGGGTCCAGCATCACCTTTTTTAGGTCCGGGTGCGCTTTTAAGTAGCTTATCAGCTCGCCTTGGCGCTCATGTTTCAGCCCCAGATCGTCCAGTTTGGCCAGCAGGTAGGTCAGGTACATGGCAAAGCGCAGATCCCCCGAGCCTGCCAAGACTTCCTTGCGGCGCTGGCCACGGGGGCCATCGGAGATATTACCGATAAGCCGGCTCGACTCGGCCTTGCGCGCCTTGGGGTCGCCCAGCATTGCTACGTAGTGGTTCAGGCGGCTGGCGGTTTCATAGGCGTCAGAGACGATATCGGGCAGGTAGCGTTTGTCGCCGCTAAGCCGGTACAGGCGCAGGGAATAGTGCTGGCGCGCGCCGCTGCCAAGCTCGATGTAGCGGCTCTCAAAGGTGTGGCGCAGCAAGCGGGTGGCATCGCTGTCACTCAACAGCGGCGCCGTTGCCGCATGGGCAGGCTGGGCCAGGGCCAGCAGCAGGGGAAGGGTAAAAAGTGCCGCTTTCATCCGTTACTCCTTGTTGTGCTTGGGGGTGACCGACATCGGCAGGTCTTCACGCAGGGCCTTGAATTTGCCCAGCAGCGGCCCCTTGTGCAGTTTGTCCGGCCAGTTGAGCAGCATCCAGGCCAGCACGTTGCGATGCTCGCCAAGGGCCAAGTCCGGGTTGCCTTTTTCCGAGAGGATCACCTGATGGCGGCTGTCCACGGCCTTGATGATGGCGACCTTAGCCTGGGCCAGCACCGGGCTGTCTTTCTTACCCAGCAGTTCATAGACGATGCCCACCTCGGCTATCACGTCCGGCTTGGCCCTTTGGATGATCTGCTGGCTGTGGCTGTCCATGTAGTCGGTTATCCAGGCGTAGGCCTTGGGGTCGAGGTGGTGCTGATAATACTCGGAGGCGGCAAAGACGATATGGGTCATGCCGTAAATTTTATTGTCAAACTGCTGGTCCGAGAGCTGTTTGTCCTGGCTGTCCGGGTAGGTGGCACGAAAGGCGGCCACAAAGTCTTGCCGAAGGTCGACGATCCCCAACTGATAGAGCCACCAGACATGGTTGGCAAGCTGCGCGGCGTAGGCGCGGATCATGCGCGGGTCGGTCACCGCCGGCTTGAAATCGTAGCTTTTGAGCCGTTGTCGAAAGGCAGTGTCGTTGGGGTGCACAAACCCCAGCTCGTCCAGGCGGCTCATATAACGCAGCAGCTCATCGGCGTAAAAAAGGTAAGAGGCACGGCCTTTAATGGCGGCTTCCCGTAGCCTGCCGCGCTCGGTATTAGGCAGGTCTTTGACCAAGCGCTGGCTGTAGTGCTCGATAAAGCCCGGCTGGCTCAGGCCATGGGAGATGGCTTCGAGGCGGTCGGACACCACGTAAAGGTCGTAAAGGGCGCTATTGAGGTATTGCTTGTCGCCTGTCAGGCGCCACAGGCGAATGCCGTAGTGGCCCTGCACCCTTGGCGGCAGTTGGTAGAGGTGATGCTCAAGCTGCTGCTGAATGCCCTGGCTGACATCAGCGGCCTTGGGGGTGTCTGCCAGCGCAGGCAGGGCCAGGGCCAGCAACAGGGCCAGAGCGGTGTGCTTAGCGGTCATGTCTGCTCCTTTTATCAATCTACTGGCGTGGCGCAGGCCAGCTGCTCGCGGGCCGGTACGCTGCCGCCGGGGCTTAGCATGCAATCGGCAAAGCGGCGCAAGGTCAGCTGGCCACCGGCGATGGCCTCGCTGATGTCGCTGGCTTTGGCGTCGGCATAAAGGTAGGTGAAATAGGCCGGCCCGTAGCTGGCCAGGTGGCGAAAGGCGTACTGGGGCGAGAGGCCCTTGATGTAGTCCTGGCGCAGGTATTTGGGGTAAAGCCTGGCGTTGATGGCTTCCATGTCCGGCGCGCCGCTCTGGTGGTAGGCAAGGGCCATGGCCGAATTCAAAATGCGTTGGTCAAGGGCGATGCCCTGCTGGCGCACATCTTCGGGGGGCGCCTCGCGTACGCCGGTAATGGCCTGGTGAATCGCCGGGTCCCAAGCCAGTTGCTCCAGCACCTTGGAGGGCACTTCTACCAAGTCGGAGGGCAGGCGGATACCGGCCAGAATTTCATAAGGCTGGCTCGCCAGCAGGTTGTTAAGGGCATGGCCGCTTTCGTGCATCAGGCTTTTAAGGTCCTTATGGTGCCAGCGGTCTTCGGGGAGGTTCATCACCAGCACCGAGGCCGGTAACTGCACGCCGGTAACGCCCCGTTGCAGCTCGCGGTGGCGGTTGTGGCCGTATTTACCGTCGCGGGGGTAAAGGTCGAGATAGAGCCTGCCGATGGCCTTTTGCCCTTGGCGAAGCTCATAACCGCTGATGCCCTTGGCCCAGGGGTGCGCTACCTCGATGGGCACAAAGCGCAGATCCAGCGCCTTGCCCAGCCAGGCAAAGTAGTTGTCGATAAGGGTTTGAGGCCGGTAGCTGGCTGGCTTGTCTTCGACCTTGGGGCTTTGCAGCGCCCAAAGCGGCGGGTTGTTAAGCGCGGCGCGTTCGGCCTCGGCGGCGGCGCGATTTTTTGCCGAGAGCTTATCGAGGTAGCGCCACACCGCCTCGGCGCTGCCAAGCTGGGTGCGGGCCAGGCGGCGGTCGGCATAGTCTTTAAAGCCATCGAGGCTGGCCTGCTGCTGGCGGTTTTCCAAAAGCGCCGCTAATACCGGGGCGTTGGCAGCACTCAGGCGGCTTTCATAGGCGACAAAAAGCGCCTCGCGGCAGTGGGGCGGCACATCGTTAAGGGCGGCTTTTACGGCGCCACCACGAAGCGGCACGCTTTTTTGCCACTTGCCGGGGAGCTTGCCTTGGCAGCCCTCGGGCACCGGGTAGCGGCCCTCGAAGTTGTCGATATTGGCCCGAAAACGCTGGCTGAGCTTGCGGCCCTTATCCACCACCGCTCGGTATTCGGGGCTTTTAAGCGCCTTGGTGGAGCCGGCCCAGGCGCCAAGGGCGCGCGCTTCTAACCCCGAGGCGCCGGGAAGCAGCGCTTTGGCTTGGCTGCGAAGGCTATTGGTGTGTTTTTCAAAGGCTTTGGACAGGCTATTGATGCACTGGCGGGCGCTTTGGCGGCTTTGCGGGTCGCTTGCCGCATCGTTATAGACATAAGCGGCTGAGAGCTTATTGCGGGCCGGCAGCCGCCAGCTATCTACCGCCTGCAGCCAGGCTTTGGGCTGCTGGGGCAGGGCTGGCAGGTTTTGCAGGCGTTCAAGCTCCGGCTGGCAATCAAACTCGGCGGGGCTGGCAAAGAGGGGCAGGCTAAATACCGCCGTCAGCAATGTCCATTTCATGGCGCGCGGGTCCTTAGTGGGGGCAGAGGGCTGCCGGGTTCCTTTAGCATTTAATGATGGGCCACGGCGCCTTACTGCCTGATGAATAGCAGGTTTTTCGTCTTCTCAAACAAAAAGCAGCCCGCAGGCTGCTTCAAAAATCACTCGCTGGCGGTATTGCCTGCGAGTGGCTGGCCAAAAGCGGCCTTGGCGTAGGCCACTCGCTCGGCGGGGCTGTGGTGGCGCTTTTTCATCTTCTCGATGTGTTTTAGGCGCGGCAGCAGCCCGCAGCCGTTGGCCACCTGGATAGACAGCCCCGGCCGGGCGTTCAGCTCCAGCAGCAGCGGCCCCTTGTTTTTATCCAGCACCAAGTCGGTGCCGATATAGCCAAGGCTGGTCATGTCATAACAGGTGGAGGCCAGTTCCAGCATCTCGGTCCAGTAGGGGATGGTGATTTGATTGAGCGCCTTGCCGGTATCCGGGTGCTGGCTGACCACCTCGCCAAACTGCACGGCGTTCAGGCAGCGGCCGGTGGCGATATCCAGCCCCACCCCCACGGCGCCTTGGTGCAGGTTGGCCTTGCCGTCAGAGGCGCGGGTTGCGCAGCGCAGCATGGCCATCACCGGGTAGCCCTGGAAGATGATGATGCGAATATCCGGCACCCCCTGGAAGGAAAAGCCGTCGAACCTATCGTCGAACTCGATAAGCTCTTCGATAATGGCCACGTCCGGCTTGCCGCCCAGCGAATAGAGCCCGGCCAGGATATTGGTCATGTGCCGTTTGACGTCTTCCTGGCTGATAACCGACCCCGAGGCTTTGACGAAATCGTCGCCGTCGCGGCCGGTTATCACCAAAATGCCTTTGCCGCCGGAGCCCTTGGCGGGCTTGATGGCAAAAGAGGCAAAGTTGGTGACCAGCTCCGCCACGTGCTCAATCTCATGCTGCTGCTGCACCACTCCCAGCAGCCTTGGCACCGTTACCTGGTGCTTTTCGGCCAGCAGCTTGGTCTTGAGCTTGTTGTCCACCAGCGGGTAGAGGCTGCGCTTGTTGTACTGGCCGATGTAAGCGACGTTACGCCGGTTCATGCCAAGGATGCCGGCCCGTTTCAGGGCAAAGGGGCTGGCCCACTTCATGCGCGGTCCACCATGGCTTTAAAGCGCTTGAGCTCGGTGAGCTTGTAACCCTTGTATTGCCCCATCAACAGGATCATCGCCAGCAGCACAAAGTGCAGCTCGGGGAAATTGAAGGTGAGGTGGCTGACCAGCTTGGACTCCATGGCCAAGAAGGCGAGGATGGCCACCAGCAGCGAGCCGCCCCCTTGCTTGAGCACTTCTTTGGGGCCGTCTTCTTCCCAGAGGATGGACATCCGCTCTATGGTCCAGGCCATGATGATCATCGGGAAGAAGGTGATGGTCATGCCGGTGTTAAAGCCAAGCTGGTAACCGACGATGCTCATGATGGCGATGATAAACACCACCAAAATCACCAAGGTAGCTATCCTTGCCACCAGCAGCAGGTTGAGCCTTGAGAGGTAGCCCCGCAGCAGCAAGCCCAGCGCCACCACCGTAATAAAGCTGACAATGCCGGGCAGCAAGGAGGTTTGCAAAAAGGCCACGGCGATCAGCACCGGCATAAAGGTGCCCGAGGTTTTCACCCCGACGATAATGCGCATAAACACCACCGCCGCCGCACCGATGGGCAGCAGCAGCAACAGCTTGAACATGGATTGTTCTTCAATGGGCAACTGGTAGATGGAGAACTGCCCAAAGCCGTGTTCTTCAGCCTGGGCCCTTGCCAGCTGCAAGGCCGGCACCGTTTGGCGGATGATGGAGAACGACACATTGGAGCCGCTGCCGCCGTTCACATCCAGCAAGGACACGCCTTTTTTGTGCCACATCAGCACGTTGTCCGGCAGGCCCTGTTCGCCGGTTTTGGGGTCGAACACCAGCCAGCGGTTGTCGGCGTACACCTCCACAAAGGAGCTCAGGCTCTGGCGGCGGCGCGCATCTTCGAGATACAAGCCTTGGGATTCGCGGGCCGGCAGGCCAGCCTGGTTCAACAGTTTGACCAGCAGGTCGGCCTCGGTGTGGCCTTGCAGCAGCAAGGCGGCGTTCTGGCCGGGTTCGGGCTGGTTCAAAAGTTTAATCAGCTCGCGGGTCAGTGACTGCGGCGTGGATGAGCGCTGCTGAGCCTGGGCCAGCAATTGGGTGGCGGCGGTGCCTTGGGGGCCGTCCCAGTCGATGGTTTGAGCCTCGGGCGGAGTTTGCTCCGGCAGCTCTTCGATATCAGAGGCTTGCAGGAACTGCGCCTTGTAGTAGAGGGTTTGCGGCCCTACGGCGCGGCGAATAGACCACTCGCCCCGGCGATTGCCGTCATGGCGAATGACCGAAAAGCCGTAACCGGGGCTGGCGGCTTGCTCGGTAAAGAGCCGAAAGCCTGGCGGGCTGTCGGGCAAGTCCATGCTCACCAGCACCGGCTCGTTCTTGGCGTTAAAATCGATACGCGCTTCTACCAGCCACACTGGCCGCTCGGCGCCCGGCAAAAAGGGGATCTCCATCTGGGCGTGGCGGGCGATAGCCAGCCCCAGGCCCGCCAGGATGAAGAGCACGACAATGGTGTAAAAGGGAACCCGGGAAATCATTTAGCGTCCTTGTCCTCGGCTTTCATCGGCGGCAGTTTCAGGCTGTATTCCTTGCCTACGTCCACCACCATCACGTCTTTTAAGATGTTGCGGCCAATCAGTACCGGAAATTCCAGGTGCGAGCGGTCAGAGAGGTTGAACTCGGCCTTTTGGGAAATAGGGCCGATGTCGAATTTAAATTCCACCACCGGGCGGCGCTCGCCGTCTTCGGAGCTGGACTGGATAATGCGCACCCAGCGCAGCACCTTGCGCTCCACTTCCATGTAGTCGCTGCCTTTATCGTCGGTAGGCACCTTAAAGCGCACCCAGTCGGCACCATCGCGCTCGAACTTCTGGATATCGCGGGCATCGAGGGACGCCGAGGTGGCACCGGTGTCGATACGGGCGGTCAGTACTACGTCAGAAGGATGCAGGCGTACCTTTTCCAAGGCGCCAACCACCAGTTTGTCGTCCTTTACCGGCATAGGTTTGGTCTCCGGGCATTGTAGTTGTGGTGTTTGCGGACAAACCACAGGTTGTTGTTTTTCGTTAAGTTTTGCGGCGATAGCAGCCAGGGTGGCCTGTTGGGCGGCCTGGGCACTGAGGATCTGCTGTTGGGCTTGGGCCTGCTTGGCTTCCAAAGTGGCCAGGTGCTGGTTCTGCTGGTCGTGCAAGGTGTCGAGCTGAACCTGGAGGTGGTTGATGTCCTTTTCAGCTGGGGCGGGGGCCTGGGTTTGGGCACAGGCTTGCAAAAGCAAGGTACCACCGAGCAACAAAAGCGCTTTGCGCATATCCGTACGTCCTTTTTTGTTCGGGGCTTTGAAGTTCAACATAGGTTTTATCAATCAAATCTGAATTGGCCGGTTAAGCCCGGCTTGGCGTTGCTTTTATCCATTCAGTGGCGACAATAAACGCCACCGTCTAAAAACCCTTGGGCCAACGTGGACCTTCAACAACTTCTCGACGACATTTGCGCCGGCGCTGCCAGCCATTACGGCCAGGGCAGGGTGGCGGATTATATCCCGGCTTTGGCCTCTGTTGCGCCCGCGCAATTTGGCATTGCCATCCACACCCTCGAAGGTGACCTCTATTCTAGCGGCCAGGCGCAAAAAAGGTTTTCCATTCAAAGCATTTCAAAGGCATTTTCCCTCACCATGGCTATTCACCGCCACGGTGACGAGCTGTGGCAGCGGGTGGGCAAAGAGCCCTCGGGCACCGCCTTTAATTCCCTGGTGCAGCTGGAATTTGAAAAGGGCATTCCCCGTAACCCCTTTATCAACGCCGGCGCCCTGGTGGTGGCCGACAGCCTGTGTTCGCGGCTCTCGGCGCCTGTGCACGCCATGCTCGAAACGGTGCGGCTGATGGCCGGAACCGCCAGTATCACCATCGACCGCAAGGTGGCCGATTCCGAATACGAGCACCGCTATCGTAACGCGGCTATGGCCAACTTGATGAAAAGCTTCGGTAATTTTGAAAACGAAGTGGACAGGGTGCTGCGTGCCTACTTCAGCTATTGCGCCCTTTCCATGAACTGCGTGGAGCTGGCCCGGGCCTTTTCGTTCCTGGCCGCCGACGGCCGCTGCCCGCAAAGTGGCCGCCAGTGGCTGACTAAACGCCAGACCCAGCAGCTGAACGCGCTGCTGCTCACCTCGGGGCTTTACGACGCGGCGGGGGATTTTGCCTACCGGGTCGGCATGCCCGGCAAAAGCGGGGTAGGGGGCGGCATCATGGCGGTGGTGCCGGGGCGCTTTACGGTGTGCGTGTGGGCGCCGGAGCTCAATGAATACGGCAATTCGGTGGTGGGGCTCTGGGCCTTGGAGGAATTGTCCAAGGCCCTGGACCTGAGCCTTTTCTAGCAGGCGGTAGCCACCAGCACCGCCCTTTTGGGGGCGGGGTAGCCTTCCACCGTCTTGCTGGGGTCATTAGGGTCCAAGAAGTCCTTGAGCGACTCGTTGCGCATCCAGGCCGTGGCCCGCTGCTCATCGGTACTGGTGGTGTCGATGTCCACCACCTTGATGTCTTTAAAGCCGCAGCGGCTTACCCAAAGCTTAAGGGCCTCGGCAGAGGGCAAAAACCAGACATTACGCATCTGGGCGTAGCGGTCTTTGGGCACCAGCACCGCATTCTCGTCGCCGTCGATAACCAAGGTCTCCAGCACCAGCTCGCCGCCTTCTTTTAACTGGGCGCGCAGCTGCTCGATGTGCTCGATGGGGCTCTTGCGGTGATACAAGACCCCCATGGAAAAGACGGTGTCAAAGGCCTTGAGGGCCGGCAGCTGCTGAATGCCAAGGGGCAGCAAATCGATGGGCAGCGCCGGGCGGGCCGCTTTGGCAAAGTGCTTGATGGCTTGAAACTGAATCAAAAACAGCTCCGATGGGTCTATGCCCACCACCCGCCAGGCCCCTTCGCCGAGCATGCGCCACATGTGGTAGCCGCTGCCGCAGCCCACATCCAGCACAAAGCGGTTTTTAAGGGGCGAAATATGGGGCAGCACCCTGTCCCACTTCCAGTCCGAGCGCCATTCGGTGTCGATATGTACCCCGTGCACCCGGTAGGGCCCTTTTCGCCAGGGGTGGAATTTTTGCAACAAACCCTCGATGGCCTTTTGGGTGCCGCCGTCTACGTCTCCCGGCGCGCCTATGGTGACGCTGTCTTTGATATCAAGATGCGCGGTAGCGACTTCTGGCAATTGGCCAAGAATGCGCTGCCAGTGGCGAAACTCGCCGTGCAGGCTTTGCTCTTGCCATTGGCGCAGCTGTTTGGGCAGCACTTCCAGCCAGTGGCTCAGCTGGCCTTCGGCAATGTCGGCGTAGAAACGTTGAAACCAGTTCATTTGATGGCCACCAGAGAGGCGAAGTTGTAGCACTGGTACCAGAACTGGCTGTGGCTAAAGCCGGCGCCTTTGAGGCGCTTGAGGTGAATTTCTGGGCTGTCGGGGCGCATCACGTTCTCGATGGCGGTGCGCTTTTGGGCGATTTCCAGCTCCGAGTAACCGTTGTCCCGTTTGAAATCCCAGTGCAGCTCAGAGAGAAGATCGTTGATGGCGCTGTCTGCAAACACCAGCTTTTCCGAGAGCAGCAGCAGGCCGCCGGGGCGAAGGCCGGCGTAAATTTTGTTGATAAGGGCGTCGCGGTCATCTTGGGGCAAAAACTGCAAGGTGAAGTTGAGCACCACCAAGGAGGCGTTTTCGATGTCGATATCGCGGATATCGGCTTCTTTAAGGCTCACTTCCACCTTGCCCTTGTAGGCGGCCAGTTGCCGCTCGGCGCGGCTTATCATGGCCGCCGAGCTGTCCACGGCAATCAGCTCCACCCCTTCGATATCGACGCTGCGCTTAATGGCGAGGCTGGCGGCGCCCAAAGAGCAGCCAAGGTCATAGATGCGGCTGCCGGATTTGGCAAAGCGCGGCGCCAGTTTGCCCAGGGTGTGCAAGATGGTGGTGTAGCCCGGCACCGAGCGGTTAATCATGTCGTTAAAGACATCGGCCACCTGCTCGTCAAAGGCAAAATCCTTCACGGCGCCGTGGGGTGTGGAATAGATGCGATCCTGGGACATGGGCCACCTCGATAAAAAAGCGGCCGCTATTTTGCCACCCTTTGCCAAGGCTCGCAGCCCTTAACGGCAAAACCCTTGCCCTTAAAAGAGTGGTGCTTGGGCAAAAGGGGCCAGGGCCGGCAGCGCATGACGCTTGGCCACTTCTTCGTAAAACCAGCGGGCCAGCAGTGGCGCCTGGTCGTTATCGGCGCTGTGCACAAAAAAAGTGGGGCTAAGGCCTTCGTCCAGCCAACTGGCCACCTTGGCCACCCAGGGCGCTAAAAAGCCATGGTTAAGCGCAGGCTCGGGCAGGCCTACAAAGCGCACCACCGGCTTTTGGCCTGTGGCGATGGCATGCACCGGCACCTTGGGCTTTTTCTGCTGGGCTTCTACCAGCACCGGGGTGCTGGCGGGCACGGAGAACACCGGGCGGCTGTCCATGACGATGCGGTCGATGCCGCTGTCCATCAAAAAGCGGTTTAGGGCTCTTTCTTCCTCGCCCTTTTCAAAAAAGGTGCGGTGGCGCACTTCAATGGCCAGGGGCAAGCTCTTGGGGAGCTGCTCGATAAAGCGTACCAGGGCGCCGGCTTGCTCGGGGCCGAACTGGGCTGGCAGCTGCAGCAGGTAGTGGCTGATTTTGCCGTTAAGTGGCGCCAGCCTTGTCAGGAAGGTGTCCAGCTCTTGCTCGACACCCACCAACGCCTTGTGGTGGCTGATGGCCTGGGGGAATTTAAAGGTGAAACGAAAATCGGCCGGGGTGCTGTCTTGCCAGCGTGTTACCGTGTCTTCGCTTGGCAGCGCATAAAAGGTGGTATTGCCTTCAATGGCGCTAAACACCCGGGCATAATGGGCCAGGTGTTGATTTTGAGGCGTGCCCGGCGGATACAACAGGTGTTTCCAGGCCGGGTGCGACCACATGGGGCATCCGAGATACAGCATGGCCGCCATTATAGCGAGTCAATTGAATCCCCCAAGCCCTGGTCGCTATAATCGGCGGTCATTATTGGCTTAACAGCCACACTTCTTCGTCAAAGGACTTAAAGTTTCATGCGCAGCATCTATTGTGGACAGATCCGCGAAGCCCACGTCGGCCACAGTGTTCAATTGGTCGGTTGGGTACACCGCCGCCGCGACCTGGGCGGGGTTATCTTCGTTCAGCTTCGTGACCGTGAAGGCCTGGTGCAGGTGGTTTTCGACCCGGATCTGGAAGACGTCTTCGAGACCGCCAACAGCCTGCGCGCCGAATTTTGCGTCCAGATAGAAGGTGTGGTTCGCGCCCGCCCTGAGTCGCAAATCAATAAAGACATGGCCACCGGCGCCGTGGAAGTGCTGGGTAAAAAGCTCAGCATCATCAACAAGGCCAAGCCGCTGCCCATCGCCCTGGATGACCACCAGAAGAACAGCGAAGAGTCTCGCCTCAAGTACCGCTACCTGGATCTGCGCCGCCCGGAGATGACCGAGCGCTTGATGTTCCGTGCCAAGGTCACCGGTTTTGTGCGCCGCTACCTCGAAGAGCAAGGGTTTTTGGATATCGAAACCCCCATCCTCACCAAGGCTACCCCCGAAGGGGCCCGCGACTACCTGGTGCCGAGCCGTACCCACAAGGGTAAATTCTTCGCCCTGCCGCAGTCCCCGCAGCTTTTCAAACAGCTGCTGATGGTGGCCGGCATGGACCGTTACTATCAGATAGTTAAATGTTTCCGCGACGAAGACCTGCGCGCCGACCGTCAGCCGGAATTCACCCAGATTGATATCGAGACCTCCTTTCTGACCGCGCCGCAAGTGCGCGAAATCACCGAAGGCCTGGTCACCGAGCTGTTTAAGGAAATGCTGGGCGTCGAGTTTACGACCTTCCCCACCATGACCTACCTCGAAGCCATGACCCGCTTTGGCTCCGACAAGCCCGACTTGCGTAACCCGCTGGAAATCGTTGACGTAGCCGACCTGTTGGCCCACGTGGAATTCAAGGTGTTCAACGGCCCGGCCAACGATGCCAAAGGCCGTGTGGCCGTGATTAAAGTGCCTGGCGGCGCTTCTCTTTCCCGCAAGCAGTTGGACGACTACCAAAGCTTTGTGGGCGTGTACGGTGCCAAAGGCCTGCCGTGGCTCAAAGTCAATGAACTGGCCAAAGGCGCTGAAGGCCTGCAATCACCCATTTTGAAATTCCTGGACGATAAAGCCATCCAAGGCTTGCTGGCTCGCACTGAAGTTGCTGACGGCGACCTGCTGCTGTTCGGCAGCGACTCCTACAAAGTCTGTACCGACGCCCTGGGCGCGCTTCGCCTGAAACTGGGTGAAGACTTGGGCTTTACTCGCACTGATGAGTGGGCACCGCTGTGGGTAGTGGATTTCCCGATGTTCGAGGAAGACGACGGCCGCCTCTACGCGCTGCACCACCCCTTCACCGCGCCCCTTAATGCCACCCCTGAAGAGCTTTCGGCCAACCCCGTTGCCACCATCTCCAACGCCTACGATATGGTGCTAAACGGTGTGGAACTGGGCGGTGGCTCGGTGCGTATCCACGACAACACCATGCAGCAGGCGGTATTTAAGCTGCTGGGCATCAGCGAAGAAGAAGCCGAAGAGAAGTTTGGCTTCCTGCTCGAAGCCCTGCAGTACGGCGCCCCAATCCACGCTGGCCTTGCCTTTGGCCTGGACCGCCTGGTGATGCTGATGACCGGCGCCAGCTCCATTCGCGACGTGATGGCCTTCCCCAAGACCACCACCGCCGCTTGCCCGCTGACCGAAGCCCCCAGCTTTGCCAACCCGCAAGCCCTGGAAGAGCTGTCGCTGGTGGTCAAGAAAATCGAAGACTGATGGCCCTGCCTGGCAGGCAGCCAAAGGCCCGGCCCCGCGCATTAAGGCGCGGGGCCAGGCCCCAACCCCGCGTTTTAGTGCATCAATTTGGTGCGGCAACCCGAAGGAACCACAGGGATGACCCGCATTATCCTGGGTATTGACCCCGGCTCCCGCATTACCGGTTACGGCCTTATCCGCCAGGAAGGGGTACGTTTTGGCTACCTCGGCTCCGGTTGCATCCGCATTACCGCTGAACCTTTACCCGAGCGCCTCAAGCAGGTGTTTGACGGGGTGAGCGAAATCATCCGCCAGTTCCAGCCTGATGAGCTTGCCATCGAGCAGGTGTTTATGGCTCGCAATGCCGACTCGGCCCTGAAATTGGGCCAGGCCCGTGGCGTGGCTATCGTGGCTGGGGTGAACGCCGGTTTGGCGATATCGGAATACTCGGCCCGCCAGGTCAAGCAGGCGGTGGTGGGCACCGGCGCGGCCGACAAGACCCAGGTGGCGCATATGGTGGCCCATATGCTCAAACTGCCCGGCACTCCCCAGGCCGATGCCGCTGACGCCCTGGCCATTGCGCTGTGCCATGGACACACCAGCACCAGCCTGACTAAGATGGCCCTGGATAAGCACAAGCTAGTGCGCGGCCGCCTGAGAAAATAACGGAAGCTTATGATTGGAAGATTGACCGGACTGGTGGCAGCCAAGCAGCCGCCGGAGATTTTGATTGATGTGGCCGGCGTGGGCTATGAAGTGCAGTGCTCCATGCAGTCGTTTTTCGCCCTCGGCGAGATTGGCGCCAAGGCGGTGCTGCACACCCACCTGATTGTGCGTGAAGACGCCCACCTGCTGTTTGGCTTTGTCACCAAAGAAGAGCGGGCACTGTTTCGCCAACTGATCAAAGCCAATGGCGTTGGCCCGAAACTGGCGCTGGCCATCCTCTCCAACATGACCGTCGGCCAGTTCGTGCAGGCGGTGCATCATAACGACATGTCCACCCTGGTCAAATTGCCCGGCGTCGGTAAAAAAACCGCCGAGCGGCTGTTGGTGGAGATGCGCGACAAGCTCAAGGATTTTGGCGCCGATCTGTCGGTACCGGTGCTGGACATGGCGCCGCTCACCGATGTGGCGCCAGCCAGCTCGCCCCGAGATGATGCCATGGCGGCGCTGGTGGCTCTTGGCTACAAGCCGGCCCAGGCCGAGACTGTGGTGAAGAAGGTGGCCAAAGACAGCATGAATTCCGAGGCCATCATCCGCGACGCCCTCAAGGCGATGCTCTGAGGTAAGCCATGATTGAAGCCGACCGCCTTATCAAACCCCAGGCCGACCGCGAAGACGATGTCATCGACCGCGCCATTCGCCCCAAGAGTCTGGCCGACTACCAAGGCCAGGACCATGTGCGCACCCAGATGGAGATCTTCATCGAGGCGGCCCGTGGCCGGGAAGAGGCGCTGGATCACCTGCTTATCTTCGGCCCGCCGGGCCTGGGTAAAACCACCTTGGCCAACATCGTTGCCAACGAGATGGGGGTGAACATCAAAACCACCTCCGGCCCGGTGCTGGAAAAGGCCGGCGATCTGGCGGCCATGCTCACCAACCTCGAACCCCACGACGTGCTCTTTATCGATGAAATTCATCGCCTGAGCCCGGTGGTGGAAGAAATTCTCTACCCGGCCATGGAAGACTACCAGCTGGATATCATGATTGGCGAAGGCCCGGCGGCCCGCTCCATCAAGCTGGACTTGCCGCCCTTCACCCTGATTGGCGCCACCACCCGCGCCGGATCGTTAACCTCGCCCCTTCGCGACCGCTTTGGCATAGTGCAGCGCCTGGAGTTCTACAAAATAGAGGACTTGGCCACCATCGTGGCTCGCAGCGCCCAATACCTGAATCTGGAGCTGGACGCCAACGGCGCCTTGGAAATCGCCCGCCGTAGCCGCGGCACGCCCCGTATTGCCAACCGCTTGCTGCGCCGGGTGCGGGACTTTGCCCAGGTGAAAAGCGACGGCCGCGTTGGCGCCACCATCGCTGCTGCCGCGCTCGATATGCTGGATGTGGACAACGAAGGCTTCGACTATATGGATAAGAAGCTGCTGATGGCCATTATCGACAAGTTCCTGGGAGGCCCGGTGGGCCTTGATAACCTGGCGGCGGCCATCGGCGAAGAGAAAGACACCATCGAAGACGTGCTGGAGCCGTTTTTGATCCAGCAGGGATTTTTGCAGCGTACCCCCAGGGGGCGCATCGCCACCGACCGCGCTTATCGCCACTTTGGGCTGAGCCGCGGCGAATAACCGTTATCTGTGTCAGGGATGTTTGTGACCTATTGCAACGCCATCGCGCGCCGCATTTTGTGTTTGGGGCTGCTGGCAGCATTGCTGGTGCCTGCCGCCGAGGCTGCCGACAAGAGCGCCGTCAAGAACGTCAGCTATGACGTGTCCGGCCTTGACGGCGAGCTGCAAAGCAACGTAGAGATTTACCTCTCGCAACTGCCGCCGGTAAAAAGCGACCGGGTAGGGCGCTATGAGGATGACATTACTGAGGCGGTTCGCAATGGCTTGCAGGCCCTGGGGTACTACCAGCCGCAAATTGCCTTTGGCAAGCTCGATGGTGCCACCCTGCACCTGGAAGTCACCCCCGGCGAGCCGGTGCGTTTTCGCCATATCAAGGTCACCTTGAGTGGTGACGCCGACCATGACCAACTTTTCAAAACCCTCCTTGAGCAGCTGCCCATCAAAGAAGGGGATGTGCTGCGCCACGACCGCTATGAAAGCACCAAGAGCCGCCTTCAGACCCTGGCTCTGCAGCGCGGTTACTTTGATGCTCATTTTGAGGCCAACCAAGTCAAGGTGTATCCCGAGGCCCATGCCGGCGATGTCGACATCGCCTTTGCCAGCGGCCCCCGTTACCGCTTCGGCGCCTTGAAAATCGACAGTGATGAAGACGTTGGCGAGCTACTAAACCCCCTTATCACCATCAAAGAGGGGGAGCCCTACCAGGCTTCGCAAGTCACCGATGTCAGCCGCAGCGTGGCCTCCACCAAGTATTTTAAAAACGTGGATGTGATCCCGCTTATCGACCAGGCCGACAGCGAGCACCGCATCCCGATTATTTTAAGGCTAAGGGCCAAGGCCGATAACCAGGTGGAGCTGGGGCTGGGGGCGTCATCAGACGAAGGCCCACGGGCGTCGGTGTCCTGGACCAAGCCGTTTTTAAACAAATACGGCCACAGCTTTACCACCGATTTAACGGTCTCGGCGCCGCGCCAGGAAGCCACTTTTGAGTACCGCATTCCCCGTGGCGACCCTATCAACCAGTTCTACAGTTTCCAGGGCGGTTATCAGTACCTGGACCAGGAAGACACCGAGAGCCAGCAGCTCACCTTTGCCCTGCACCGCTGGGACAAAAAGACCAACGACTGGAGCCGGGATCTGTTCTTGCGCACCCTGTTCGAGTCTTATAAGCAGGCTGACCAGGAAGACGACGTGTTCTTGGTGATCCCCGGTGTCTCCTTCAACCGCACCCGCACCCGCGGCGGGGTTGACCTGACCTGGGGCGACAGCGAGCAAATCACCATCGAAACCTCCGATGAGGCGCTGGGCTCAGATACCCACTTTGTGCGGGTGTGGGGGCGCACCAAGTGGCTCAGAAGCATCGGGCAGAATGGCCGCATCATCGCCCGCGCCGAGCAGGGCGCGGTGTTTGTTGACACCATCGACGATCTGCCGCCGTCGCTGCGGTTTTTCACCGGTGGCGACCAGACAGTGCGCGGCTTTGGCTACAGAACCATTGCCCCGCGCAACGCCGATGGCGAACTGGTGGGGGGCAAATACACCACCGCCCTTAGCCTCGAATACGACCACCGCATCGCCGAGAAATGGCGGCTGGCGGGCTTTGTGGATACTGGCACCGCCACCAATAGGTACACCGGCTTTGACGACTGGAAAGTGGGCACCGGTTTTGGGGTGCGCTGGCTGACTCCCATCGGCCCCATCAGTATCGATTTGGCCTTTGGGATCAGCGAAGAGCATGTGCCCTGGCGCATTCATTTCACCATGGGGCCTGAACTCTGATGCGTTGGTTAAAGTGGGCCGCCTGGGTCTTTTTGGTGTTATTCACCCTGCTGGTGTTGTTGCCGGCCAGTATCTTGCTGACCGACACCGGCAACCGTTGGGTGTGGTCTTTGGCCAAGGACAACGTGCCGGGGCTCTCTGGCGAAATGCTGGACGGCAATCTCAGCCGCGGCTGGCATTTTACAAACCTGCAATACAAGACCGAGGGCCTGGCGCTGGCCTTTACTGAGCTCAAACTGGCCTGGGCACCTTCGGCCTTGCTGGACGACAAGTTGCGCATCACCACCCTTGAGGTCAACGGTGTGGCGGTGGATGTTGCGTCAGGCAGCGACCAGCCGGCCAGCGAGGATAACAGCGATAGCGCGTCTACACCTTTGACGCTACCGCTGACGGTGGTGCTGGATCAGGCTGACCTTAGTGATATCAAGGTGTCGGTGCCGGGCATGGAAATTGGCGCTACCAGTGTTGGCCTGTCGGGCATTTGGGACAAAAAAGGCCTTGCCGTCAACGGGCCCAAGGTCAATGGCTTGTCGCTGGTAATGGCGCCGAGCGCCGAGGCGCCCAAAGCCGATACCGCCACCGAGGCGGCGAGCGATGCGCCCCTGACGTTGCCCACTGTTACCTTGCCCATGGCCATCACCGTTGACGGCATGGTGCTGACCGATACCCGTTTCCAACAGGGCGATATCAAAGAAGCCCTGCCGATGCTGAGCTTTGCTGGCAGCGTCAGCGGCAGTGACCTGAGCATTACCAGCCTGCACCTTGAGCACCGTTTTGCCGGCGCATTCCTTAAAGGCAAGCTGAGCCTTAAAGGTGAGTACCCACTGTCGCTGGATTTAACCGCCAATCTTAAAAAGGCGCTGCTGGACGGCCAGCTTAGCGGCGAAACCCTGGCCCTGAGTGCCAAAGGCTCCCTGGCAAACCTTGAGCTTGATACCCGCGCCAAGGGGCCGGTGACCTTTAACCTGGCTGGCAAGCTGGCGGTCCTCGAGCCGGCCCTGCCTTTTGATGTGACCCTTGACTGGCAGCCCCTTGGCTGGCCCCTCGATGCCCCCCAGTACCATCTGGAGCAGGGTAACCTAGCTGCCAAGGGCAGCCTGGGTCAGTACCAACTTACCCTTGAAACCCGCGCCAGCGGCCCGGCCATTCCCCAAACCGCCATCAACCTCGATGCCGGAGGCGATCTGGCGCATCTGGATATCCGCCAACTGCTGCTGGATATGGCCAATGGCAAGCTGAGTCTCAAAGGGCGCCTCGGCTGGCAAGAAGGGGTGGACTGGCAGGGGCTGGTGGCCCTCAACAACCTCGACCCGAGCTTTTGGGCAAGCACCCTCAAAGGCCAGGTGTCGGGCCAGCTGCCCAGCCACTTTCAGCTGCAAGGGGCAAGTTGGCAGCTCGATGCCCAGCCTGATCTCAAAGGGACCTTGGCCGGGCAGCCGTTGGCGCTCAGTGGCGATGTTGCCCTTAATGAAGCGCTGCACGGTAAGGTAGCGCTGACCTTGGAGAACGGCCCCAACAGCCTGGATGCCAAGGGCAGCCTCGCCGATAGCCTCGATATCAAGGGCCACCTGGCGCTTAATAACCTCGGCCTTTACGGCTTTGGCGCCAGTGGCAGCGCCAAGGGCGACTGGCAGTTGGGGGGGAGCCTCGATAAACCCCGCCTCAAGCTGCGCCTGGCAGCAGACAGCCTTGGCTTTAACGATCTGATGGCCAAAAACCTCAACCTCGATGCCGACGCCACCCTGAGCCAGGACCCCAGCGGCACTTTGAGGGTCAGCCTTGAGAGCCTGCGCCAGGGAAGCGAGCTCTCCCTTGGCGATATTCGCTTGGCCCTAAAAGGCAGCGGCAGCGATCACCACCTGACCCTGGCCTTCAAAGGCCAGCCGGTGGCCGGCGAGCTGGCCCTGGACGGGCACCTTGATGGCAGCAACTGGCAAGGCAGTCTTGTGAGCGCCCAGTTTGATACTCCCTTGCAGCACTGGCAGCTTGAAAAGGCGGTGGCTCTTGCCTGGCAGGATCAGCGCTTTAGCGCCAGCCAGCATTGCTGGGCCTCACAGCAGGCCGCCCTGTGCCTTGACCCCATCAGCGCCTCGGCCAAGGGCGGCCAGGCCGGGTTGACCCTCACTGGCCTGCAACTGGCTCGCCTGCAACCCTTTATGCCGGATAACTTCCACTGGCAGGCGGTGCTGTCGGGTAAGGCGAGCGCCACTTGGCAAGGCAGCAAACCCAAGGTGTCGGCTCATTTCGAGACTACTCCCGGAGAGCTGACATCCGGTAAAAACCAGGTGGGCTACCAGCAGCTTCGCATTGACGCCGACATGGACGACAAAGCGCTGACCAGCCAGGTAGCCTTTGTCTCCGATACCCTCGGCACCCTGAGCCTTGATGCCAAGGTGACCGATCCGCAGCAGGCCAGAGCGCTTTCCGGGAACCTGGCCATCAAGGGCCTGACCCTCGATTGGCTGGCGCCGCTGCTGCCCCAGGTGTATAGCATTGCCGGGCAAATCAACGGCGAAGGACGCCTGGGGGGCAACCTCAGCCAGCCGCTGTTCTTCGGTAACCTGGCCTTGACCGGTGGCGGCGTCACCACCGATGGCGACATGGTGACCTTAAGCGAGCTCAATACCCGCCTCGATATCGACGGTGCCAAGGCCAAACTCGACGGCACCGGCAAGCTTGGCGGCGGCCAGTTGCAGCTAAGCGGCGACATGGACTGGGCGGCGCTGCCCATCAGCGGCGAGCTGCATATCAAAGGCAATGAACTGGAAGCCGGTTACCCCGGCTACGGCCAGCTTAAGGTAAGCCCGGACTTGACCCTGACCATGGGCCAGGAAACCAACCTCAGCGGCAAGGTGGTGGTGCCCTGGGCGCGTATTGCGGTTAAGGATCTGCCACCCAGCGCGGTGACGGTGTCTAAAGACGTGGTGGTGATCACCAATGACCCGGATATCGCCCCGCAGCCGGTCAGCGCGCCTTTTGCCATGAAGGTGCTGGTGGAGCTGGGTAAGGACGTGCGCCTTGAAGCCATGGGCCTGAAAACCAAGCTGGGCGGCACCCTCTTTATTACCCAAGACCCGAACCGGGCCATGCGCGGCAATGGTGAAATTCGCCTGGTAGACGGCACCTACAAGGCCTATGGCCAGAACCTGGTTATTCAAACCGGCTCCATTTTGTTCTCCGGGGCCCTGGACAGTCCCAACCTCAACATCGAGGCCATCCGCAACAAGGACACCTTGTCGGACAGCTCCATCACCGTTGGGGTCAAGGTCACCGGCGATGCCGCCAGTCCCAAGGTGGAATTGTTCTCCGACCCCGACATGCAGCAAAGCGAGCAGCTCTCCTATCTGCTGCGCGGCAAGGGGCTCGACAGCCAAGAGGGCAGCGACAGCAACGGCCTGATGCAGTCGATGCTGCTGTCGGCCGGGGTCAGCCAACTGGGTGGCGTGGTGACCGGCGCCGCCGAGAAGGTGGGCTTTTCCGATGTCACCATCGACACCGCTGGCTCCGGCGACAGCAGCCAGGTGGCTATCTCCGGTTACCTGGCACCGGGCCTGCAATTGGAATACGGGGTAGGGGTGTTTAACTCGGTGGGCGAGGTGAAGCTGCGCTACGAGCTGCTGCCACGGCTTTATCTGCAAGCCGTCAACGGCGTTAACCAGGCGCTGGATATCTTCTACAAGTTCGAGTTCTGAGCCTGAGGGCGGGGCAAAAAAAAGCCCGAGGCATTGGCCTCGGGCGAAACAACCACATTGAAGGAAGGAATATGTCCAGGGAAGAACAACGTCGACATTGCCTAGTGGGGCAATAGCCAATCAATCACACTACCAAAACAGTGCCGGACAGCCTGTGGCACCCAAAGTCCTTGGTGCCGCCATCCGACGCTGCGCATTATGGTGATCTGCACGGCGGCTCTCAACCGAGAAAAATTGCAATTTCTAATAAGAAAATCTAATGCTAAATGGCTATTCTTCTTTCCGTTCACGTCAGCTTGGCGTGTTTTTTCTGATAAATCCCTTTTGAAACATGCAAATAGTTTTTTGGTTAATATTTGCGCTACATAAAAATATTCATGCGCCAGTGAATAAATTTGCAATGTTATGCTAGTGGACGTGAATAAATCGGCTATTGCCCCCTGTTGCTGCCCCAAAAGGCGCCTCCCAACATCAGGAATAACCCATGAAAGGACACCTCTTTTCCCTTATCGTTGCTGCCAATCTGCTGGCCGGATGCCAGCAAGCCTCGGCGCCGCAGCCAGCGCCCGCTGCCGCTAAAACCGAGCCGCTGGTGTATCCCACCGCTCGCCGTGGCAACCAGGTGGATAACTATTTTGGCACCGAGGTGGCCGACCCCTACCGCTGGATGGAAAGCGACAGCAGCGAGGTAACGGATTGGGTTGCCAAGGAAAAGGCCCTGGCTGAGCGCTACCTTGACGGTATCAAGGTGCGCCCGGAGCTAGAAAAACGCATCACCACCCTTTGGAATTACGAGAAATTCTCGCCGCCGTTTTTTAAAGGTGACAACCTTTTCTATTTCCGTAACGACGGCCTGCAATCCCAGGACGTGCTCTATGTGCAGGACGGCCCTCAGGGCAGCGCCCGGGTGCTGCTGGACCCCAACCGCTTTGCCAGCGACGGCACCGTGGCGCTATCCGGCTACGCCGTGTCCGGTAACGGCAAAACCCTGGCGTATGGCATTTCCCGCGCCGGCTCCGACTGGCAGCAATGGCAGTTTTTGAATGTGGCCACCGGCAAGCCGCTCAAAGACGAACTGAGTTGGATAAAGTTTTCCTCGGCGGTGTGGAGCAAGGACAATAAAGGGGTGTTTTACGCCCGCTACGACGAGCCCAAGGGCGACAGCCTGTCCGGGGTTAACTACAACCAAAAGCTTTACTACCACCGCATCGGCACCCGCCAAAGTGACGACAAGCTTATTTATCAGCGCCCCGACCACAAAGACTGGGGCTTTGGCGCCGACGTCTCGGAAGACGGCCGTTACCTATTGATCTACGTCTCCAAGGGCACCGATTCTCGTAACCGATTCTTCTACAAAGATTTAAAGGCCAATGGCCCGGTGGTGGAGCTGCTGCCGGCCCTGGAAGCGTCCTACAGCTTTGTGGGTAACGACGGCCCGGTATTTTACTTTCAAACCAACCTCGATGCACCGCGCGGGCGCATCATTGCCATCGATATCCGCCACCCGGCCAAGGCCCACTGGCAGACCCTTATCCCCCAAGGGGATAACCCCATCGCCGGCGCCGCCCTTTTTAATCACCAGTTTGTGCTGCTGACCATGAAAGACGCCTTGTCGGAGCTGAAAATTTTTGACCGCAAAGGCACCTTTTTAAAGACCGTGCCGCTGCCGGGCAAAGGCGCGGTGTCGGGCCTTTATGGCCGTCTGAACAGCCCCGACTTGTACTTCTCGTTCAGCTCCTACATCCAGGCGCCGAGCGTCTACAAGCTGGACATGGACCAAAACCGGGTATCGGTGTATCGCCAGCCGGTGCTGGCCTACAACCCTGACGACTACGTCTCCGAGCAGGTGTTCTACCGCTCCAAGGACGGCACTCGGGTGCCGATGATGATCTCCCATAAAAAGGGCATCAAGCTCGATGGCGCCAACCCGACCCTGCTTTATGCCTACGGCGGCTTTAATATCCCGCTGACACCGAGGTTCAGCCCCGCCAACATCGCCTGGATGGAGCGTGGCGGCGTGTACGCCGTGCCTAACCTGCGTGGCGGCAGCGAATACGGCGAAGCCTGGCACCAGGCCGGCATGAAGGAGAAAAAGCAAAACGTCTTTGACGACTACTTTGCCGCCGCCGAGTACCTTATCGAGATGGGCTACACCCGCCCGGCCAAATTAGGCGCCTATGGCCGCAGCAATGGCGGCTTGCTGATGGGGGCGGCGCTCACCCAGCGCCCCGATCTCTTTGGTGCCGTGCTGCCTGCTGTTGGGGTGCTGGACATGCTGCGCTTTCAGAAATTTACCATCGGCTGGGCCTGGACCAGTGAATACGGCAGCGCCGATAACGCCGCCGATTTCCCCTACCTTTATGCTTACTCGCCGCTACATAACCTGAAAAAACAGGCGTATCCGGCCACCATGGTGATGACCGCCGACCACGACGACCGGGTGGTGCCATACCATTCGTTCAAGTTTGCCGCCACCTTGCAGGCTGACCAACAGGGCAATGCTCCTGTCATCTTGCGGGTGGAACATAATGCCGGTCACGGCGCCGGTAAGCCTACGGCGATGAAGATCCGTGAGGCTTCCGACATCTTTGCGTTTTTGCTAAAAAACCTCGGTGAAACCCAGTAAAGTGTTCAGGGGAGCTTAAGCTCCCCTTTCTCATGATGAGGGCCCTATGCAGCATCAATGGCCAATTCGTATTTATTACGAGGATACCGACGCCGGCGGTATCGTTTATCACGCTAACTATCTCAAGTATTTTGAACGCGCTCGCACCGAGTGGCTCAGAAGCTTTGGGATAGAGCAAGACGAGCTGCTGGCGGCCGGTATCGCCTTCGTTGTTCGCTCTGTTAAGATGGATAACTATTTACCGGCCCGCTTCAATGAGTTACTGACGGTGGCAAGCACAGTGCCGGCACTTAAACGTGCCAGCCTGACCTTTCACCAACAGCTGCTCAGGGAAGGGGGTCAAATTTTGTGTGAAGCCGAAGTGCTGGTGGCCTGCGTCGATCAAAACAAAGGAAAAGCCACGGCCATCCCTTCGCAAGTTTTGGGAGTGCTCAAAGGGTGAACGATATGTCCTTTTTTGGTCTTTTCTGGCAGGCGAGCCTGTTGGTGAAGATCGTGATGCTTATCCTGCTGGCGTTTTCCGTGTTCTCCTGGACCCTGATCTTCCAGCGCCATAAGGTGCTCAAATCTGCCAAGAGCAATGCGGACCGGTTCGAGGATAAATTCTGGTCAGGTGTGGATCTGGGTAAGCTTTACCACGAACTCAATGCCCGCCAGGAGCAGCTGGGGGGCATGGAAAAGGTATTTACTGCCGGCTTCAAAGAGTTCGCTCGCCTCTCCAAAAGCTCCAGCCGCAGCCCCCAATCGGTGCTGGACGGCGCCGACCGCTCGATGCGCGTTACCCTCAACCGGGAAGTGGAGCACCTAGAGAGCCACCTGTCGTTTCTGGCCACCGTCGGCTCCATCAGCCCCTATATTGGTCTGTTCGGTACCGTGTGGGGCATCATGAACTCCTTTATCGCCCTGGGTAATGTCCAGCAGGCCACCTTGTCGATGGTGGCGCCAGGCATTGCCGAAGCGCTTATCGCCACCGCCATGGGCCTGTTTGCGGCCATTCCGGCGGTCATGGCTTACAACCGTTTCTCCCATAACGTTGAGAAGCTGGAGCTGAGCTACCTCAACTTCCAAGAAGAGTTTCACACCATTTTGCACCGCCAGGTGTTTGCCAATGACGGAGGTCAGGCTGCATGAGTGCCGCGCCGCGTAAACGCCGCCGCCCTGTTGCCGAGATCAACGTCGTTCCCTACATCGACGTGATGCTGGTGCTGCTGATCATCTTTATGGTGACCGCGCCCCTTATCACCCAGGGTGTGAAGGTAGACCTGCCCAAGCAATCGTCCCAGCCGTTGCCGCCGGATTCCAAACCGGCCGCGGTGGTGTCCATCACCAAGGACGGCACCTATTTCCTGCAAGTGGGGTCCAAGAAAGCCGAACAGTATGACGACGTGGCCATGTTGGCTGCCGTGGTCAAGGCCCAACGGGAAGTGGAACCCCAGACGCCGGTGGTCATTCGCGGCGACGGCGCCGTGCCTTACGCCAAGGTGGTGCAGCTGATGGGGACCTTGCAAGGCGCCGGTGTGGATAACGTCGGGCTGATGACCGATCCGCCCGAGGAGAAGAAGTAACGATGCGCAATGAAGGCATGGGGCTGCCGGCCGGGCTGTCTATTGGTTTACATGCCCTGATCCTGGCGCTGCTGGGGTTGTCACTGGATTTTTCCAAAACGCCGGAAATGCCCCAGCCCCAGGGCGAGCCCATCACCGCCAAGGCGGTGGACAGCGCCGTTGTCGAGCAGCAGGTCAAACGCATCAAGGCGGCCCAGGCCGCCGAGCGCAAGGCTGAAGTCGATCGCCAGCAAAAGCTGGAAGCCGAACGCCAAGCCGAACAGCAACGCATAGCCCAGCTCAAGCAGCAGCGCGTCCAGGAAGAACAAGCCCGGGTCGAGGCGCAAAAACAGGCCCAGGAAGCCAAACGTATTCAGCAGCAGGAACAACAAAAAGCCAAAGAACTGGAAATTGCTCGCCAGAAAAAACTGGAAGAGAAAAAACAGGCTGACGCTGCCGCCAAGGCCGCTGAAGAAAAAAGGCAAAAAGAAGAAGCCGCTGCCAAAGCTGCCGAAGAAAAACGGAAAAAAGAAGAAGCTGAGCGCAAACGTAAAGAAGAAGAGGCCCGTAAAAAGGCCGAAGCCGAGAAAAAGCGCCAAGCCGAAGAAGCCAAGCGAAAAGCCGAGCAGGAAAAACTACTGGCCGACCAAATGGCCCAGGAAGCGGCGCAACGTTCCGCTGCCCGGCAAAAACAGGTTTTGAGCGAGTTGCAAAAATACCAGGCGCTGATTAAGGACGCCATCGACCGCAACGTTATCCGTGACGACAGCATGCGCGGAAAAGAAGCAAAAGTGGCGGTGCAGCTGGCGCCCAGCGGCTTGGTGCTGGACGTGCGTTACTTATCTGGCGACAAGGCTTTGTACGACGCCGTACAACGGGCGCTGTGGAAAATACAGACCCTGCCGGTATCCAAGGACCCGGATGTGTTTGCCCAGATGAAAAACCTGAACATTACTTACCGACCCGAATTCTAACGAGGTAAATGTGCGAATTCTCAGTGTGATCTTTGTTGGCCTGCTCAGCATCAGCCTAAGCGCCCGTGCTGCCCTGGACATCGTCATTACCGGCGGGATGGACACGGCCCGACCGGTGGCGGTACTGCCCTTTACCTTTGAAGGCGGCGACCAGCCAATGCAGCCGGCCGAGGTGATAAGCGACGACCTTCGCAACTCCGGCAAGTTCTCGCCCCTGGCCCTGAGTGCCATGCCGGAGCAGCCCACCTCGGTTGACAACATTCACTATCAGGCCTGGGCCAGCAAAGGGGTTGAGGCAGTGGTGATGGGAACCGTCAAGCCCTACGGCCAGGACAAGTACCTGGTGAGCTTTGACTTGGTGGACGTGGTGCGCGGCCAGGCCATTGGCGGCAACATGGAGCGCCTCAAAGACGGCAGCTTGGTCAAGTCTTCCGGCCCGGTGCTGGAGTCGCGCCAGGCCGTTATCAGCGCCCGCCAGTTCCGCCAATATGCCCACCGCATCTCCGACATCGTCTATGAGAAGCTGACCGGCGAGCGCGGCGCCTTTTTGACCCGCATTGCCTACGTGGTAGTGGACAACACCGACCCGGTTTACCCCTACCGGTTGATGGTGTCCGATTACGATGGTTACAACGAAACCATGGTCACCAAGGCCAAAGAACCGCTGATGTCTCCCTCTTGGTCACCAGACGGAACCAAATTGGCTTATGTTTCTTTCCAAAACCGTAAATCTGAGATTTTCATTCAGGATCTTTATAACCAACATCGTGAAAAATTAACCTCGTTTCCGATGATTAACGGTAACCCCGTTTGGTCACCAGACGGTAAAAAGATGGCCATGGTTTTATCCAAAGATGGCAACCCTGAAATTTATGTTATGGACCTGGCGACGAAACAAGAAACGCGCCTGACCGATCATTACGCTATTGATACTGAACCCTCTTGGTATCCCGATTCCAAATCTTTGGTATTTACATCGGAGCGGGGTGGTCGTCCACAGCTTTATCGTGTAGATTTGGGCACTAAAGCCGTGAAACGCTTGACTTTTGAAGGTGAGCAAAACCTGGGTGGCTCCATTAGCCCGGATGGCAAATACCTGATTATGGTCAATCGTACCCAGGGACATTACCGGATAGCGCGACAGGATTTGCAAACCGGTGCTTTGCAGGTGTTGACGCAGACAGAATTGGATGAATCGCCTAGCCTGGCCCCCAATGGCAGCATGATCATATATGCCACGCTCTATCGGGGGCAGAAGGTTTTGGGCCTAGTGTCGGTAGATGGGCGTTTTAAAGCCCGCTTGCCGGCCCGCCAGGGACAGGTGAAGGCTCCGGCCTGGTCACCCTTTTTGTAAAAAAATAACTTGCAGTCATTGACAACATAAGGACCTGACGATGCAACACAATAAACTTCTGAAAGGGATGCTGTTGGCTCTGCCAATCCTGGCCCTCTCAGCCTGTTCTTCTACTTCTGGTACTGATAAAACAACTTCTAAAACCAGCTCTAACCAGCAGCAAGAAGTGGTTACCGGTACTGTTGAGCCTGTGATGAGCGCCGAAGAGCAGCGTAAGCAGCGCATGGAAGAGATGCGCCGCGAGCACATCATCTACTTCGAATTCGACAAGTACGACATCCGCCCCGAGTTCGCCGAACTGCTCGAAGCCCACGCCGCTTACCTGCGTGAGCATTCGGACGTTAAGGTCCTCATTGAAGGCCACGCCGACGAGCGCGGTACCCCTGAGTACAACATCGCCCTGGGCGAGAAGCGTGCCAAAGCCGTTAAGCAGTACCTGCTGGGCCTGGGCGTGCTGGACTCCCAGATCAGCATCGTCTCCTACGGTGAAGAGAAGCCGCTTGATCCTTCTCACACCGAAGCGGCCTTTGCTAAGAACCGCCGAGCTGTACTGGTTTACTAAGTTATGAAGAAACCGCTGACAAGTGTCATCTTGTTGGTCGGCCTGTCCGGCGCCGCTCACGCGGCGCCGGCGCCCGTTGTGGAGGCCGGCGGGGATTTGGAGTCCCGAGTCGCCCGCTTGGAAGCGCAGTTTGAATCCCGCAGCCGTGCGCAGCTAGAAATGATGCAGCGTTTAAGTGCTTTGCAGGATGATTTGCGCGACTTGCGTGGCATTACCGAAGAGCACGACCACCAGCTGCAACAGCTGCTGGACAGGCAACGGGAGATCTACAAAGAAATCGCCCGCCTGCAAACCGGTGCACCTGCCGCTGGCACCGATACCGCAGCGCCAAGTGGCACGCCTGCAGCCGCAACACCGCAAGTGGTAACCACTACCCCTGACTACTCCAATAACTTGAGTGAAAACGAGGCGTATGACCGTGCAGTCGGCCTGGTGCTCAAGCAAAAGGATTATGCCAAGGCGACGGATGCTTTCAGAAAGTTCATCCAGGATTTTCCGAAATCTTCCTACATCGACAACGCCCATTACTGGCTGGGGCAGTTGCTGTACAGCGACCGCAAGCTGGATGAGGCAAGCCAATCTTTCAGCGTGGTTGTAAACCGCTACCCCAACTCCACCAAGCGCGCCGATGCCATGCTCAAGCTCGGTATCATCGCCAAGGAGAAAGGGGACAAAGCGGGGGCATCGAGCTACTTCAACCGCGTCATCAAAGAGTACCCGGACAGCACCTCTGCCCGTATGGCCAAGGACAGTTTGGGCAGTCTTTAAGCTGCCTGTTGGCTTTTTGCGCAATCGATGCCTGGCCGTGATTTTCTTCTTGCACGGTCAGGCAAATTCAGTAAGATAGGCGCCCGTCGGGTCGTTAGCTCAGTTGGTAGAGCAGTTGACTTTTAATCAATTGGTCGCAGGTTCGAATCCTGCACGACCCACCAGACACCCAAAAGCCTGCCAGCGCGGGCTTTTTTAATCGGCAACGCCGAGTCGGCTCTGAAGCAACGCCAAGGGCGACAAAAGACAATTTAGATGGGTCGTTAGCTCAGTTGGTAGAGCAGTTGACTTTTAATCAATTGGTCGCAGGTTCGAATCCTGCACGACCCACCATCATTTAAGGGGCTTGGCCCGGCAGCAAAGCGCAGCTTTACTGCAAACCCAAGAGACAATTTGGGTCGTTAGCTCAGTTGGGTGAGATGCGAGGAAGACGCAGCATCGAACGCGAGGCAGGACGGCGAGCCGGACAGAGCGTCAGGATGACTGACAACGCTGGACGGTAAATGAAGAACAAGATGGGTCGTTAGCTCAGTTGGTAGAGCAGTTGACTTTTAATCAATTGGTCGCAGGTTCGAATCCTGCACGACCCACCATCATTCAAGGGGCTTGGCCCGGCGGCAAAGCGCAGCTTTGCTGCAAACCCAAGAGACAATTTGGGTCGTTAGCTCAGTTGGTAGAGCAGTTGACTTTTAATCAATTGGTCGCAGGTTCGAATCCTGCACGACCCACCATTATTTGAAACCCCGCCTTGTGCGGGGTTTTTTGTTATCGCCGGGGGTGGGGGTATAATGCCCGGACGCAAAGACTCAGTTGGTTTTGAGGTTATGACCCAGACTCCCCAGGTAAACCTGGATTTACCCTTCCCGCCCAAGCCTAAACCCTTGAGCGATGACCAAAAAGCAGATTACAAAGCCCGTATCAAAGCGCTACTTAAAGCCCGTGATGCGGTACTGGTCGCCCACTACTATACCGATCCGGAGATCCAGGCCCTGGCTGAAGAAACCGGCGGTTGTGTCTCCGACTCGCTGGAGATGGCCCGGTTCGGCAAAGAGCATCCGGCCAAGACCCTGATTGTGGCCGGCGTTAAGTTTATGGGCGAAACTGCCAAAATTCTTAGCCCTGAGAAAACAGTACTGATGCCGACCCTCGAGGCCACCTGCTCTTTGGATCTGGGCTGCCCGGCAGAGGAATTCAGCGCCTTTTGCGATGCCCACCCTGATCACACCGTGGTGGTATATGCCAATACCTCGGCAGCTGTAAAAGCGCGGGCCGACTGGGTGGTGACGTCTTCCATTGCCCTGGAAATCGTTGAGCACCTCGACAGCGAAGGCAAAAAAATTCTTTGGGCACCGGATAAGCACCTGGGCGGGTACATCAATAAGAAGACCGGCGCCGACATGCTGCTCTGGCAAAGCGCTTGTATCGTCCACGACGAGTTCAAGACCCGCGCCCTTAAAGACATGAAGGCCCTGTATCCCGACGCCGCCGTGCTGGTGCATCCCGAGTCGCCGGCCAGCATTGTCGAGATGGCCGACGCGGTGGGTTCTACCAGCCAGTTAATCAAGGCGGCCCAAACCCTGCCCAACAAGCGGCTTATCGTGGCCACCGACCGCGGCATCTTTTATAAGATGCAGCAGCTGTGCCCCGACAAAGAGTTCGTGGAAGCGCCTACCGCCGGTGACGGCGCCACCTGCCGCTCCTGTGCCCACTGCCCTTGGATGGCCATGAATGGTCTTAAAGCTATTTACGAATCGCTGAGCGCCGAACAGCTGCAACCCCACGAGATCCATGTAGATCCGGCCTTGGCTGACAAAGCCATGGTGCCCCTTAACCGGATGCTGGATTTTGCCGCCGACCTCAAACTCAAGGTCAAAGGTAACGCCTGAAAAAACGCCACCGCAAGGTGGCGTTTTGGTGTTTGCTCAAATCCTCGCCTAACGCGCTTATTTGCTTGAAAAAGCGGTTGACCCTCCAAGGCCTTGCCCCTAATATAGCGCCCCGTTGAGAGGCAAATCGCAGTGCGATGGCACTTAACAAGCAATGTGGTGAGGTGTCCGAGTGGCTGAAGGAGCACGCCTGGAAAGTGTGTATACGGCAACGTATCGGGGGTTCGAATCCCCCCCTCACCGCCATATTGAAAGCAAAAAGCCCGTCCTCTGGACGGGCTTTTTGCTTTTGTACGCCGTGCAGGGTGGACTTGGTTCGAAGCCCTGGGTTCGCCCGGTTGCAGGCGCAACCGGCACCGCCGCAGGGCAAAGCACAGGAGGTGCATTGGTCCTACGCAATAGCTCTTGGGATCGGACTTTTTCGTGCTAGGGAAGCTCCTTGGGGCAAATTTGGGGCAGAATCAGCAATCTCCAGTCCTTCGTTGTCCGCTCTAAACCCCATCATTTGCGAAATCATCATCCCGGCTATGTTGCCCACTTCGCTTGGCGCAATGCACAGCTAGGGTTTCGATAACCTTGCCTTCTTTTGTATTCGATGTTCAGCCTTTTATGGTTGCAACCTGCTGGCCCGCTTGTATCCTGGCTGGCGCATTTGTAGGAGTAGGCAACAGGCCTGACCTCGCTACAATTTGTCACTCACCTCCTGCTGGTTCTTCGGGTATAAAGGCTTCGGTTTGTGTCCGTTCCTATTCCACCGCCTGCAGGTTTTCTGCAGGCTTTTTTTTGCGAGAAACTTTTGGGCGATCTAACGAATAACTTCAGCCGAGCCGAGTTTGCATGCCGCTGCGGATGCGGTTTGGCTTGTGTGGCACCGGAGTTGGTGTTTTTGTTGCAACAGGTAAGGGATGTGCTGGCTGTACCTATTCGGGTAGTCGAAAGCAGCCGTTGTGAGTGTCAGGATCTGCGCGTGGGGGGAGCCCACGGTAATCGTTACCGAGCAGGAGACGCAGCCGACATCGTGGCTGAGGGCATCGAGTTGAAGCTTCTGGCCGATACGGCTCGGCGCGTTGCTAGGCAAGGCTGGCTGGTAAAGGAAGAACGCCAGTTTGTGCACATTGAACGCGATTGCGAGAGCCGTCCTCGTTAAGTGATTGCAGGCACCTTATCCTCGATGCTTGGTGCTACTTGTTGTGGGGTAGTGCCACCACGCGCCCTTTAATACTCTCCTTTGGAAATCCCACCTGACTTTTATGCTGCCCTGAGGTGTAATGGCAGTTCGGTGCTGGAGGGATTGTGTATGCAGGAATTAATGTCGGTTGCGGCGATAACGGGGGCGCTTGCCATAGGGGCCATGAGCCCGGGCCCTACCTTTGTGGTGGTGGCCCGCACTGCAGCTGGGGTGTCCCGCAGCCATGGCTTTATGACCGCTCTTGGCAGCGGCCTGGGCGCTGGCGTCTTCGCCCTGTTGGCGTTGTTGGGGCTGCACGCCGTGTTGGCTGCCGTGCCCATGGCCTTCTGGGTACTGAAAATTGGTGGCGGCTGTTACCTGCTCTACCTTGCCTATCAAATTTTGCGCCACGCCCGGGCGCCGCTGGCCTTTGACGGTAAAAGCGGTAAAAAGCGCGGTTTAACCAAAACCTTGCTGTTCGGGTTGCTGACTCAGCTAGCCAACCCCAAAACCGCCATCGTCTTTGCCGGGGTCTTCTCGGCCCTGCTGCCGGCCCAGATCTCTCCCTGGATGTACGCGGTGTTGCCCCTTTGCGCCTTTACCGTTGATACCCTCTGGTATTTGCTGGTGGCCTTCGCGCTCTCGGCTGAAAAGCCCCGCCAGACTTATCTTCGAGCCAAGACCGCTATCGACCGCACCGCAGGTTTCGTGATGACGGCGCTGGGGTTAAAGCTGTTACTGGGTAACAGCTGAAAAAAGGCCGCACTTAGCGGCCTTTTTGCTCCAGTGCCAACAGCCAGGCCTTTCGCTCCAGGCCGCCGGCGTAACCGGTAAGGGCGCCATTGCTGCCCACTACCCGGTGGCAAGGCACAATCACCGACAAAGGGTTGCGGCCATTGGCCGCCGCCACCGCCCGCACCGCGCTGGGTTTACCCAGATCCCTGGCCAGTTCGCCATAGCTGCAGGTTTGGCCGAAAGGGATTTGTTGTAAGGCCTGCCGAACCTGGCGCTGGAAGTCGGTGCCGCGCGGCGCCAGCGGCAGGCTGAAGTGGGTAAGACGGCCGGTAAAAAAGGCGCCAAGCTGGCTGGCCGCTTCTTGTAACACGGGCTCTTGCCCGGCGCTTTGCCAATCGTCCGCCACCGGGAAGTGTTTTTGGCCGTCAAACCAGGCGCCAATCAGGGCGCCCGCTTCGGCGACAAGGTGCAGTGCTCCTAAGGGAGTGTCGAGACTCAGGTGGGCTTTCATAACTGACTCCACAAATGCTGGGTGGCGTAGGCTCGCCAGGGGCTGAAGGCGCTCATGTAGTGGGCGAGGGCCTTGGGACTCTCAAGGCCGGTGGCGGCTTTGAGGCCGTGGTCGTTCACAGGCCAGGCGTCAGGCCAATGCAAGGCGCGCATGGCGATATAGCTCGCTGTCCAAGGGCCGATGCCGGGCAGGCTTTCAAGCTTGGCTGTTATCTCGTCGATGTCGGCCGAAGGCGATAACTCAAGACCCTCCGTCACAGCGCTCGCCAAGGCCAGCATGGCGCGGCTTCGCGAGCGGATAACCCCCATCTGCCCCAACTGCTCTTGGCTTAATGCCGCCACTTGCGCCGGCGTTGGAAAGCAATGGCTCAGCCCCTCTGGTGCATCCGGGCAGGGGCTCCCCAGGGCGGCCAGCCTACCGGCCAGGGTCCTGGCCGCTGCTACCGTGATTTGCTGGCCTAGGATGGCGCGTATGGCCATTTCAAAGCCGTCAAAGGCCCCGAGGGCGCGTAACCCCGGGTTGTTAACCAATGGCCCAAGGTTGGCCGTCACTTCGGCCGGATCGGCGTCGAGATCGAACAAGTGACGAAGGGCGCTCAGCACCGGCGGCACCGCTTTAATCAAGGAGTTGCTGAGGGTAACGGTGAGTTCGCTGCCAGCCAACGCCACCTTCAGCCAGCCTTGGTGCATCTTGCCTTGGTAATCGAGGCGCACCGTGCGCCAGTACTCATTGGCTTCGATTTTCTCGACGCCAGTGATGGCGCGATTTTTTAAAAAGGCCAGTGTTGCCTGCCAATCGAGAGGCGGCCTGAACGCCAGACGGCAAGTAAGCTCGGCCGCCGGCGCTTCGGCTTGGCGGCGAAGCTTGGAGGGCGTGAGCTGGTAGCGCTCGGCAAAGAGGCTGTTCATGCGCCGCAAGCTGCCAAAGCCGGCGGCCATGGCAATATCCACCACCGGCAAGGTGGTTTCGGCCAGCAGTTTTTTAGCCAGCAGTAGCCGCTGGGTTTGGGCGTAGGCAACGGGGGAGACCCCAAAGCGGTTGGCAAAGGCGCGGCGAAGGTGCCGGTCTGTGACCCCAAGGCGCTCGGCCAGGGTGGTTAAGTCCTGAAAATCGCCAGCCCGGATAGCCTCTTCGGCGCGGCGGGCCACCATGGCAGCGCCGTCGCTCCAGGCCTGGCCTGGCGCCAGCTCGGGGCGACATTTTAGGCAGGGGCGAAAACCGGCGGCCTCGGCGGCAGCGGCATTGCTGAAATAACGGCAGTTCTCGGCAAGGGGTTTGCGGGCCGGGCAGACAGGGCGGCAATAAATGCCGGTGCTGAGTACGCCGGCAAAAAAGCGGCCATCAAAGCGACTGTCGCGGCTGATAAGGGCCTGGTAGCAGGCGTCATCGTTAAGTTGCATACACCATCTCCGCTGAGGATGGTGCCATGATAGCGAGCCAGCACGGTGCTGGCTCGCCATTTTCGGACCTGGACTTTAAGGCACTGTTATTTGTTCAGCACCTCGGCCAGGGCGGCCAAGCAAAGGGTGACGTTCTCGCGCCGGGCGCCGTAGCCCATCAGGCCAATACGCCAGGCTTTGCCGGCAAAATCACCAAGGCCAGCGCCAATTTCCAGGTTGTAGTCATTTAGAAGCGTGGCGCGCACGGCGGCGTCGTCAATCCCTTGAGGGATGGTCACCGTATTGAGCTGGGGCAGGCGCTCGCCTTGGGGCACGATAAAATCAAGGCCCAAAGCGCCGAGGCCTTCGGCCAGCCGCTCGTGCATTTGGCGATGGCGCTGCCAGCTTTGCTCCAGCCCTTCGCTGTGCAGCTGCACCAGCGCTTCGTGCAGGGCGTAGAGGGCGTTGACGGGCGCCGTGTGGTGGTAGCTGCGTTTGCCGGCCCCTTCCCAATACCCCATCACCAGGCTTTGGTCTAAAAACCAGCTTTGCACCGGGCTTCGCCGGTTTTTTATCTTCTCGACCGCTGCCGGGCTAAAGCTCACCGGCGATAACCCCGGCACGCAGGACAAACACTTTTGGCTGCCCGAATAAATGGCGTCGATGCCCCATTCGTCTACCTTGACCGGCACCCCGCCAAGGGAGGTAACGGCATCGACAATGCTGAGCATGCCGGCTTCGCGGGCCATGGCACACAGCGCCTTGGCGTCACTAAGGGCGCCGGTGGAGGTTTCGGCATGGACAAAGGCCAGAAACTTGGCGTCGGGGTGGGCGCTGATGGCTGCTTTGACCTTATCGAGCTCCACGGCCCGGCCCCAGGGGGTATCGACCACCACCGCCTCGGCGCCAAGGCGCTTGATGTTCTCCAACATGCGCCCGCCAAAGACGCCATTGCGGCAGACAATCACCTTTTCGCCGGGCTCGACCAGATTGACAAAACAGGCCTCCATGCCGGCACTGCCGGGAGCGGAGATAGCCAGGGTCATGGGGTTACGGGTCTGAAAGGCGTATTGGAGCAAAGCTTTGAGTTCATCCATCATGCCGATGAACAGTGGGTCGAGGTGGCCGAGGGTAGGGCGGCTCAGGGCGGCCAGCACATTGGGGTAAACATCCGAGGGGCCTGGGCCCATCAGGGTACGACGTGGCGGAATAAAAGAGTGAAAGCTCATGGTGGTTTCCCTGCTGTTTTTGCCCATGTTGGCGGCAAAAAAACAGCAGTGCAACCGCTATGGGCTGATGCTAGAACGGCAGCGGCGCCACCAGCTTAAGTTTGTCGGTGCTCACCGGATGCTGGATCTGCAGCCAATGGGCATGGAGCATCAGCCGTTCGGCCGCCGCCAAGGCCTCGCCTTCGGCGTAAAAGCGGTCGCCGATAATGGGGCAGCCCAGCGCCTGCATATGCACCCGCAGCTGATGGGAGCGGCCCGTTACCGGGGTCATCTCCACCCGGCTGATACTGCCTTGCTGCTCGGTCACCTTGTAATGGGTGAGGGCGTGTTTGCCGTGCTCAAAGGACACCATTTGCCGGGGCCTGTTGGGCCAGTCGCACACCAGCGGCAGCTCCACCTTGCCCGACAGCGCCTCGGGGCAACCCCAAATGAGCGCCTGGTAACCCTTGTGGGTCTGGCGCTGCTGAAACTGGTTTTTAAGGTTGCGTTCGGCTTCTTTACTAAGGGCCAGCACCAGGATGCCGGAGGTGTCCATGTCCAGGCGATGCACGGCCTCGGCCTGGGGGTGGCGCACTCTTACCCGGCTGACCACCGAGTCTTTATGCGCTTCCTCGCGCCCCGGCACCGACAGCAGCCCCGAGGGTTTGTCCACCACCAACAGGTGCTTGTCCTCAAACAGGACGGCTAAGGGATCTTGTGGGGGGCGATAAACGAGGGGCTGCATGGGGTCTCTCCGAAAAGTCGGCGACACCTTATCACATCAGCGTTTGGCCTTGGAGAACTCCAGCCAGTAACTCACCACCCGCTGCTGGTACTTCTCTTTGTATTTGTCGGTTTTGGAATGGTAGCGGCCCACCGCTTCCCAGATATCGCCGCCGGTTTGGTCGAGATGGCTGCGAAACAGCCGGGCTGCTACATGGACGTTGGTGCAGGTGTCAGTGGCCAGCTTTTGCAAGGTCAGGTGCGGGTAGTAGCGCTGCATCTGGGGCAGGTGGATAGAGTTTATCTGGGCGACGCCAAGGTCGAGGGTGCCATTGGTGTTGACGTTCATGCTGCCTTTTTTGCCGCCTTCGGCCTTGATGATGGCGTAAAGCAGGGAACTGGCCAGCTTGAAATCCAAAGCGGCCTTGGCCACACAAAGCCTGAGCTCTTGAACGGGAACGTCGGAGGGTGGTGGCAGATCCATGGGCAAGCGTCTTATTGATATGTTGCTAAAAAGTGTAGCTTTTGGCGCTTTCTAATAAAAGTGCCGGATTTCTGAGCGAACGAGCCATTGCGCCTTGCTGTTGGGTAGGGGGCTATGGATAATAGCGCTCGGCGACCTCTCCGGTCCCCTCGCAACGATACCCTGTGAACCTGGTCAGGTCCGGAAGGAAGCAGCCACAGCAGGTGACTCGTGTGCCGGGGTGTGGCTGGAGAGGGAGCCACCTTCCTTGCCTTACCCCTATCCCTGACGTAGCCTTCTGCCTGATAACAACAACAGGCCACACAAGGTTATGCGCAAAAATCTCAATGCCTGCTATTACAGCGACTACCTGCAGCTCAATAAACTGCTGGACGCCCAGGCCATGGAGAGCGAAAAACATGGCAACCCTGCCCATGATGAAATGCTCTTTATCGTTACCCACCAAGCTTATGAGCTGTGGTTCAAGCAGCTGCTCCATGAACTGCGCTCGGTGATGGCGCTCTTTGCCGGGCCGGTCTTAGACGACAACGCCCTGGCCACCGTGGTGCATCGGCTCAAGCGTTTTACTGCCATTCAAAAGCTCATCAATGACCAAATTGGGGTGCTGGAGACCATGTCGCCCCAGGACTTCCTGGAATTTCGAGACTACCTGGTACCCGCTTCTGGCTTTCAGTCGGTGCAGTTTAAAGAGCTGGAAATTCTGCTTGGGCTGCGCCGCACCCAGCGTACCCAGGCCGACCGGGATTTCTTCTACTCGCGCCTTAACGATAAGGACCGCAACTACCTGCTGGGCCTGGAGCAGCAGGAGACCCTGAGCGAGCAGCTGGACCGCTGGCTGTCGCGTCTGCCGCTGCTGGATTTTGAAGATTTCGCCTTTTGGGAGCACTACCGCAAAGGCGCCAGCGAGATGCTGGACTCTGACGAGACCATTATCCGTACCACTTTTGACGGCAAGGAACGCGATAACCAACTGGCAGAGCTGGCCGCCACCCGCGACCGCTTTATGGCCCTTTTTGACGACAGCCACTACCAGCAACTGTTAAAGGAAGGGCAGCTCAATTTCAGCCACGACGCCCTGATGTCGGCGCTCTTTATCAACCTCTACCGGGACGAGCCCCTTTTTCAATTGCCCTTCCAACTGCTGACCACCCTGATGGAAATCGACGAGCTGTTCACTGCCTGGCGTTACCGCCATGTGCTGATGGTGCAGCGGATGCTGGGCTCGAAGATTGGCACCGGCGGCTCCAGCGGTTCGGACTACCTGCGCCGCAACACCGAAGCCAACCGGCTCTTTACCGACCTCTATGCCATCTCTACCTATCTGTTGCCCAAACATGCGCTGCCGGTGCTGCCGGCGAAGGTGAAAAAGCGCTTGGGCTTTAGCCTTGGCGGCGAATGAAAAAGCGGGCTGATGCCCTAATGCTGATCAGTTAAGACCGATCGCTTGACTGATCCTCTAGTGATGGAAAAATCCGACATCTCCTTGGTGTCGGATTTTTTTATGCGTCTTCAAACCGCCTTGTCCTCCGCTTTTGCCTTCAGCAACGAGTACCGCTCTCTCGAGCAGTTTTCCGCCCTTCTCGACCCGGCCGTGCTCGAACAAGCCTTTGCCAGTACCGGTGTTGCCACGTTGCGTCGGCGCCGTTTACCCATCGATGCCGTGCTCTGGACCGTTATCGGCATGAGCTTGTTCCGCCAGGAGTCGGTGTGGCACATCGCCAATCGCCTGGATGTGCTGCTGGCCAACCAGCAGCCTCTGCTCGCGCCCAGCGCCGTGGTACAGGCCCGCCAGCGCCTTGGCGAAGCGCCGGTCAGAGCCGTTTTTGAAGGATTGGCCCAGCACAGCTACCAGCATCATGCTTTCGATACCTGGTGCGGCCTGAACTTGCTGGCCGTGGATGGGGTGATGTTCCGCGCCCAGGACACGGCAGAGAACCGCGCCGCTTTTACCGGTGATAACACCGAGCAAGGGCGCTACCCGCAGGTGCGCTTGGTCTGTCAGATGGAGCTGACCAGCCATTTGCTGCTCAACTGCGCCATGGGCGGCGAACACCAAGGGGAAATGCGGCTGGCCGAGCAACTGCTCGA